>NZ_JBNYXZ010000019.1:0-127609 GCF_051380935.1 Janthinobacterium algoris
CGCCAGCGGCGCCACTCGCGCCTCGGCAATGTTCCGCCCGCGTTGTTTGCTGAAAAATTCAGCAAACAACCACAGGCGGCTTGAAACAAGAGTGTCCGCTATTGACAGTACACCTCACAATACGCACAGAATGAATTGTTAAATCGGCTGCCGCTCGCACGCGGGCGACGCCAGATACAGGAGGCACGGCGCGGCCGCTTTCCAGCAATCCTGCCGAACACAGGGCCGGGAGATTGCCTTGCATGCTGGTGAGATGGCCGGTGGAGAAAAATTTGGGTAAAAAAGCGGCCTGACTTCTCAGTCATCCCGCCCTTTCGACGAACGGAGCGGTATTGCTGCCGCCATGTTCGCCTTACTATATAAAAACCGTGCATGCAAGTCCCTGCTGAAGAAGCGGCCATCAGCGCCTGCGTCATACCGAGATGCGTTGTACGACTGGAAGCGCTAGCAAGATTTACATAAACGCATCATCCTGACGCAGCGGGCGGAACAGTCGCTGGCCGACTGGGCCCGTCACCAGCCACCGCAAGCGATCACCGTGATGGTGGGCCGGAAGGCGGCTTTACCGAGGCGGAAGAAAAAGCCGCCATCGCGGCTGGCGCCATCGGCTTGGCTATCGGGCCGCGCATCCTGCGCACGGAAACGGCGGGATTGACGGCGCTGGCCACATTGACTGCATTGTGGGGCGGGATGTAGCGACAAAAAAAACCGCCAGGCGAACCTGGCGGGTTGTATTCAGACTATCAGCCAACGCGCCTTGCGGCGCGCCCGATTAGAAAGCCTGGTTGTAACGCACGTAGACGAAACGATCGATAGGCGCATTGGGGTCAACCGAGCTACCCGACGAATTGCCGCTGTAGGTGATGCGTGGAGCCTTGTCGAAAACATTGTTGGCGCCGACCAGGATCTGGCCTTTCCATGGCGTTTTGTAACCAACGCTCAAGTCGGTGTACGTAACCGAACCCATTTTATTGTAACGGCCAAAGCTTGCAACGTCATTTGGATTGCTGCACTCTTCCGTAGGCGAATAGCACTTGCCCTTCACACCGCTCGCATAACGCGAGGTAACAGCGGCGCTCCAGTTGCCCATGCTCCAGTCAACGGTCAAATTAGTCTTGAAGCGATTGTAGTTGTACTCACCGTTGTATTCTTGCCATTCAGCTTCATCGGAGCTCTTGCTCTTGAACGACTTGACCCAGGTTGAGTCCGAACGAATGTTGAATTGGCCATACGCAGTGCGTGGCAGACGATAGCCAAGACCGATGTCGACACCTTCAGTCGACAATTCGCCCAAGTTGGCATTGCCGCGAGCCAAGCTGATCACGTTACCAGCAACATCGCGCTTGATGACCGCGCAATACGACGACACATTTTTCAGGTAGCACTGTTCCAGCACGAAATCGGCGTCAACTGCCGTGATACGGCTCTTGACACTGACTTTGAACCAGTCCAACGAAGCGTTCATGCCAGGAATGAACGATGGGTTGTAGACGAAACCCAAGGTCTTTGTCTTGGCGATTTCCGGTTTCAGCGCGGCATTACCAGCACCTGCCTGGAATGCAACGTTCGACTGATTGCCGCCAGCATCGACAGGGTTGCCCGACTGATCGACTTGACGGTAACCGGCTGGTGCACCACCTGCAAGGCAGTTGGTTGCAACGGCCGGATTGTTACGCTGGCCATTGACGCTGTCGCAGATGTCCATGTATTCATCGAACGACTGCGTGCCGCCACCAAACGTGTCGCCCAGCGATGGAGCACGGAAGCCCTCGGCCCAGGTACCACGTGCCAGGAAGTCGTCAACCGGTTTCCACATGAAACTGACTTTACTATTGGTGGTGCTGCCAAAGTTGCTGTAATCGGAGTAGCGTGATGCCACGTTCAAGGACAGCAATTTTGCAAACGGCTTGTCTTTCAGTACTGGAATGTTTGCCTCCAGATACGCTTCCTTGACCGAGTAGTTACCATAGGTGGCATTGCCGGCTAGGTCGGACGAGTAACCCGATTGCTCAAACTGGCCAGGCTGGTCAAAACCACGCACAGAGCGGTGCTCAAGGCCACCTGCGATGCCGACTGCGCCAGCTGGCAGGGAGAACAACTCACCGGCCATGTCAGCGGTCGCGCTGTTGATCGTGCTGCCATAGGTGGATTGACCGGTGGCCATCACGTAGTCCAGCGCCTGCTTATTCGAAGCGGACGGGCCGCCCAGGACATTGAACGGCACGCAGGCACCCAAGGCAATCGGGTTCTCTGCCGTACCGCACTGTACTACGCCGCTGGCATTCTTGAACGATGGGCCGAGGGCCTTTTTAAGGTTCAGCAAGTTGAGGTTGCCCGTGCCCTTAATATTGCCCGCAACGGAGTTGTGGTTGTAACCTGCGCTCCAGTTCCACGGCAAACCGCGCACTGTGAAGTCGCCTTCCAGCACTGCATCAATATGCAGGGTCTGGCTACGATTTTCTGTTATGCGTGGACGCTCTACAGTTCGGCGGTTGAAGTACAGATCCTGCCCATTGCCAGCGCCTGCGACGGAACTGCCATACGGGTTGTAATAGCTGTCTTTGTCGACGTACACAGGGTACGCTTCTTGCGTCGCCGACTGCAATGGGTAGCCGCCATTTTGCGTGCTCGAAGTACGCTCGGAATACATTGCCGTCGTCTTCAGGCGCAGGTCCTTCGGCAAGGCGATTTCACCTTTGGTGATGATGGTCGTCAGGGCGGTCGGCGCCTGGAACATCATGTCATTGGTGGTGCTGTATTTGTCGTCGTTGATGCTGCTACTGGCAGGATGGTAGTTGGCCGGATTACGTGAATCGGCACCCACACCGTCGCCATACTTGCCGCCAGTGTGATTGAGAACCATTTGATCGCCCCAGTCGCCATCTGCATTCTTCAAACGGATCGCGCCCCACGGGCCGCCACCCAAACCGGCATCTGGGTGGCCAGGACCACGGCTGTATTTAGTAATTTCACGATCGCGGGCCCAGACGGTACGCTGTTCGCTGTGGCTGATGCCAAAAATCATGGACGCTTTTTCATCGCCAGCGCCGTACGTCAGCGAGTAGTCCTCCGATTTGCCGTCGCCGCCTTCGTTGATACCCTTGTAGAGGCTGACAGCGCCACCGGTCATGCGGGTTTTCAGGATGATGTTGATCACGCCTGCGATAGCATCTGAGCCGTAGATCGCCGACGCGCCATCTTTCAGAATTTCGATGCGCTCGATCATCGCCGTAGGCACGGTCGACAGATCGGTATAGCCATTGACGGACTGCGTCCAGCGCTTGCCGTCGACCAGCACCAGCAGGCGCTCGGGGCCGAGGTTGCGCAAGTCGATGTATTGACCGCCCATTTCCAGGTTCGACGTCAGGGTCGAACCCTTGCTGAAGCCGGTAGGAGGAGCCGACGAAGTCATTTGATTCAAAACGTCGCCAACCGTGACCAGGCCAGTAGCCTGAATCTGCTGTGCGGAAATCTTCGAGACCGGTTGTGCCGTTTCCAGGTCGACTTGGCGAATCCGCGAGCCGGTAATTTCGACGCGCTGAGGAGCTTCGGCTTCAGCTTGCGCTTGGGCGAATGCGGTAAGTGCGTTCAATGCCATCGCTACTGCTACTGCAATCTTGGTGCGTTGATGCATAAGTTCTCCGATTTGAATAATACCTACTGATCTAGTCAGGCTCTAGTAAACATAAAATTATGTTTAATGTCTTTCTTCCCGTGCCGTCGGCAGTGTCTCCAACCGTTTATCGCTTTATGAGCGAGTCAGCAACGTTACTATGACAGTACGTCATGAAAACACTTCTATAGCTGCACTGTCAATAATTCCAAAAAATACATTCGACAAAGAAACAACACTTTTTTTACTCTGCCGCCTGAATTCTTAGCCAAAACAATCGCTGCGACACCGATTAAAAATCGTAATCGCACCAGCGCAGTGCAGTCGCTACACAGCCGTATTCGACGCGACACTTTTTGGTGCATACAGACCAAAAATAGAATGGACGGGAGTACATGACGCTGCAAGAAACAACAGTCAATGAAGGTAAAAAACTCGTTTCCCCTATGACATGGCCCTGCATTACGCACCAATGTGGTACAGCATGTATTGGCATTCCCGCAGCCATCCTGCCTGGCATGCGCCCCCAGAAACCAGCCTCTTGGCGTCGGGAAAAAGAAGATGCGTTGGGAAAATACAACAAAATAAACTAAAGCTATCAAAACTCTATTTTTTGTACTACATTACTAATCGGCCTAAAACAAAATAACGTTTATCCAGAATACAACCATTAATGTAGCGACTGAGTTTATTTCATGCATATTTAATTGATTATTCGATACAATATTTTTCGCCTTTTATTGTGCGCCAATATATATTGGATTACCGAAAAAAAAATTAAATTGAACTCAATTCAATATCTTCCCGCGACACCCATCATTTCTGGGTTGCATCCAATATTCAGCAGGCGCATTGCCAGTCCAATTAGAGCGGCTCGCATTAATATTCTCCTGCATTGATTGTTGCTCTTCTCGATAAATTGCTTCCTGTTGCGCCACATTTCGCGTCGTTTCACAAAGCGCTGGAACAGGTATTGTATTTTCCGCGCCGCGCCAGCGATACGGGATCAAGCGGAACGGTCTGCGCGCTGTCATCGCACCACGGGACAGTCAACCCCGCCGCATCAACAAACCGCGCAGCAGGTAAGATAGCGTCCTGATGGCAGAGCAAGCGCCGCCTCACACACTCTCCGCTAACTACGGAGCCCGGTAATTTTTAAAAATACACACCATGTTGCGACTCAACGAAGTAAAACTCCCCCTCGAACACGACGAAGCGGCCCTGCCCGCCGCCATCCTGGCGCGCCTCGGCATCGCCGCAGCGGACCTGCTCGGCTTTACCGTCGTCAAACGCAGCTATGACGCGCGCAAGCGTAGCGCCGTGGTGTTGATTTACTCGCTGCATGTTGACGTCAAGAATGAAGCGGCCGTGCTGGCGCGCCTGCAGCACGATGTACACCTGATGCCCGCGCCCGACACCGACTACAAATTCGTCGCCGGCGGCGAACAGCTGGCCGGCCACACCAATGAACCGCGTCCCATCGTCATCGGCACGGGCCCCTGCGGCCTGTTCGTGGCGCTGATCCTGGCGCAGATGGGTTTGCGCCCCCTCATCCTGGAACGGGGCAAGCAGGTGCGCGAACGCACGGTCGACACCTTCGGTTTCTGGCGCAAGCGCGAACTCAATCCGGAGTCGAACGTGCAGTTTGGCGAAGGCGGCGCCGGCACCTTCTCGGACGGCAAGCTGTATAGCCAGATCAAGGATCCCAAGCACTACGGCCGAAAGGTATTGACGGAATTCGTCAAGGCCGGCGCGCCCGAAGAAATCATGTATGTGAGCAAGCCGCACATCGGCACCTTCCGCCTGGTCAAGATGGTGGAAGAAATGCGCGCGAATATCGAACAACTGGGCGGCGAATACCGCTTCAGCAGCAAAGTGGTCGATCTCGACATCGTGCAAGGCAGCGATGGCGGCCAGGTGCGTGGCGTCGTGCTGGAGAATGGTGAGACCATCGCCAGCAATCACGTGGTGCTGGCCATTGGCCACAGCGCGCGCGACACCTTCGAGATGCTGCATCGCCGCGGCGTGTACATCGAAGCCAAGCCGTTCTCGATCGGATTCCGCGTGGAGCACCCGCAATCCTTGATCGACAGCTGCCGCTTCGGCCCCAGCGCCGGCCACCCGATTCTGGGCGCGGCCGACTACAAGCTGGTGCACCACGCCAGCAATGGCCGCTCCGTCTACAGCTTTTGCATGTGCCCAGGTGGCACGGTAGTGGCCGCCGCCTCCGAACCGGGCCGCCTGGTGACGAACGGCATGAGCCAGTACTCGCGCAATGAGCGCAACGCCAACAGCGCCATCGTGGTCGGCATCACGCCAGCCGACTACCCGGGCGACCCGCTGGCCGGCATCGCCCTGCAGCGCGAACTGGAAGAACGCGCGTTTGCCTTGGGCGGCAGCAACTACGATGCGCCAGGGCAATTGGTCGGCGACTTCGTGGCAGGTCGCGCCTCGACCGAATTTGGCAGCGTGGTGCCATCGTACAAGCCTGCCGTGCACCTGACGGATCTGGCGTCAGCGCTGCCCGAGTACGCGATCACGGCCTTGCGTGAAGCCTTTCCGGCGTTCAACAAGCAGATCAAGGGCTATTACAAGGCCGACGCCGTGCTGACCGGCGTGGAAACGCGCACCTCGTCGCCGATCCGCATCAAGCGCCGCGACGACGACCTGCAAAGCCTGAACACGCGCGGCCTGTTCCCTGCAGGCGAAGGCGCCGGCTATGCAGGCGGCATTCTGTCGGCGGCCGTCGACGGCATCAAGGTGGCCGAAGCGGTAGCCTTATCGATGGCGGCGCGCGGCTAAGTCCCCTGGCCTACGGCTGGCACCATGAAAAAGGCCGAGCCTTGTGAAAGGCCCGGCCGCTTATCCATTGCATTCGATTGCGCCTCCACCAGGCGCCCATTATGCGCTTAGAAGGTGTACTTCAAGCCTCCAGAAAAATAGCGGCCAACGGCGCCAGCATAGTCCAGCGGATTGTAGGACACAGCACCATAGGTCAGCGGATCGAGCGGAGCACGTTTGTCGAACAAATTCTGCACCGTGCCGAACAATTCCATCTTGTCGCTGAGCTTGTAGCGGGCATTCAGGTCGACACTGGTGAACGATGCCAATTGGCAACCTGCCGGTGCATCGTCGCCATTTGCGTAGTGAAAGGCACAACCATCCGGATCATTCTTGAAGTTGGTGTTTTTCAACGCACCACGATAGTTGGCCGTGGTCGAAACACGCAGCTTGTTGAGCTCCCAGGTCAAACCCAGGTTGACGCGATTATCTGGCGTTCCCATGCAGTTACTCACATCGCAATTGCCGTGCGTACCAGCGAAGTCGCGCGAGGTGCCATCCTTTTCCGTCCGTGTGAACGTGAACAGATGCGTCCACTTGGCATCGAAAGTCAGCTTGCCGTAGCCCGCACCCAAATCAAAACCCTGACGGAAATCCAAATCGACGCCCCGTACTTTCGTTTGGGCCGAGTTCACATAGTTTGCCAGCACCGCCGTGATGGCGCCTGGATCGCCAGCAATGCCAGCCTGTGCGGTCGACGGGTCACGTGCCACATGTCCGGCTGCAATCGCCGCATCTGTTTGCTCCTGGTTAATCTCGTTGGTACGCTTGATTTGCCAGAAGTCCACCGTCAGATTTGTTTTAGGTAACGGATCCCAAACGAAGCCAATATTCGAGCTCTTCGATTTTTCTGGCGACAGATTAGGATTCGGTGACGTGATGATGGCAATCGATGCGGCCGAGCAAGCGGTGGTGACACCCAGGGCGCAACGGAGCGGATCGCTGGCCGACGAGAATGCCGCCAGACCACCCTTGCCGTTTTCCGCTGCGCTTGGCGCCCGGAAGCCTTTGGCGAACGAAGCGCGCAGGGCAAATTCCTTGACAGGATTCCATTTCAAGCCGACCTTCGGCGTGTAAGCATTGCCGACATCGGAAAAATGGTCAGCCCGGATCGCGCCCGACAACTCGACGCCTTTCCATACAGGCGCAACCAGCTCCGTATAGGCAGCCGTAACACTGCGGCTGCCTTCGTATGCCGAATAGCCCAAACCGATAATATTACCCTTGTCCGTACCCGCAGTAGGTGCCAATTCAGTCGATTCGTGACGGTACTCCGCACCGATAGCGATGCCAAGGGCGCCGCCTGGCAACGGCATCAGCTCGCGCGAGGCCTTGAAGTCGATCTGCGACATTTTGGTCGTTGCATCATTGGATATTTTCGGTGCCAGGGCAGCATATAACGCGGCCGAGTTCAAACCCGCATTTTCGCCAACGCGCCAATAACTGCCGGCCGGTAACGCAGCATATGCAGGATTTTTCATCGCGGCAGTGACATTAGCGACCGTCGGGTTCAGCAGCGCAAACATCACATCACGCTGCAGATAGCCGGAGCGGTCGTTGGAAACCTTGTTTTGCGAATAGAGCAAAGCTGTATCGAAATCCCATCCGGCTGCGCTACCTTTAAGGCCAGCAACGAAACGTGTGAAAGTCGAGTCGATATTACTGACACGAGGACCAACATCGGCTGCTAGGTAACGAAACCGCGCGGCCGTGCCAAAGTAAGGATTATCTGGATGACTGGCTCCCAAAGCCACGGCCGCATTACTGACCGGGCCACCAGGGTAGCCAACACTGCCACTGATACCGGACGGTGTCGTTGACGAAGATGATTGACTTGTGAAGTAGTTCGCTTCGGCATAAGCCTGAACGTCTTGATTGAGCTGTAACGTGCCGCGCAGGAAAATGTTACCCGTTTCCTGGCTCGGCTGCATCTGGCTGTACAGTTGCGGTGCATCGATCAGACATCCGCCACCTGGATCACCTTGTGGATGGTTGGTGAAGTTGGAGCAGGCAGCACCTGGGAAGGTCCGCGTAAAACCAACGCCATTCGGGTTGCCGCGGTTGTAGTAATCAAGCGTCGTCGGATTACGCACATTGCCGTTGATCGCACTGCCTGCAGCGTTGTTGCCCGTAATGGCACCCGTACCGCCGAGCGCCTGTTGTGCATCAAAACCGTACTTGCGTAAATCCGAAGCGCCAATATAGCCACGGTCGGAGCGGTCACGGTTCCAGACGGCATTTTTCTTGCCATATTCGGCACTCATAACCACGTTGTATTTGTCAGCGACGATATCGCCAAAGCCATGCGTCACGGCCAGGCGCACATCGCCGCCATCGCTGTAACCCGTCTGTCCATAGCTGACCTTCAGGGTGGTTCCCTGAAAATCACTGCGCAGAATGATATTCACCACGCCAGCGATTGCATCGGAACCATAAATTGCAGAAGCGCCATCCTTCAGAATCTCGACGCGCTCCACGGCATCGGCCGGAATGATATTCAGGTCAGAAAACACCTTTTGGCCATCGTCCGCCAGCCCGTAAGGCGCGATGCGTCGGCCATTGAGCAGAACCAGCGTCGAAGCGGTTCCCAGGCCGCGCAAGGAAATACCCGATGCACCGGCAGCAAAACCGTTGCCAAAACTAGTAGGTACCGACCCTTGGTTATCAACTGCCAGCGACTGAAGCAATTCCGCTACCGTCGATTTACCCGATTTTTCGATATCTGCCCGGCTCAGGGTTTGAACTGGAGAAACACCTTCAGCTTGCGCGCGACGGATATTCGATCCGGTGATCTCCACCCGTTGTACAGTAGGAGAGACAGGTGCGGTCTCTTGTGCGAGTACTGGCTGAGCCAGCACGCCAATGGCAATCCCTGAAAACATCAGGCGCACAGAGCGAGATAATACGGTTTCTTTAAGCATTGTTATATCCTTGAATAAGGCAAATTTAAGAAAACCGTCATCGTGTGGATGAGGGTTAATACATTGCAAATCCAACTAGCAGTCTTCGTGTAGCTCAGCCTTCAAAACCGCATCCCACGGAGATGCGCCGAAACAGCTGGGGAGTGTCTTGCGGCACCTTGCCAACTCTGCTACCGATTTACTAATACTTTGTTACAGGCTGATAAATTTCATCAAAACATGACGTAAATTCAGTGTCAATAATTGAATTTCCAGTTCATGCATAGAAACAACACTCGCGCCCGTTTTCACAAATATGCCTTCACATATTTGACGAACGATGCCCTTTGGCAATAAATTTAAGACGGGAAGGGGCGCGCCTTACGAAGCACGCTTGGGTCAACTGGCCAGCGGCAGCCTGATCTGTATATGACAGCCGGGAGTGCAGTCGATGGCGCACACCTGGCCGCCCAGTTGCTGCACGATGGTGTAGACGATGTGCATGCCCAGGCCGGAGCCGCCCTGGCCACGCTTGGTGGTGAAAAACGGTTCAAACATATGCTCGCGCACGGCTGGCGCCAAGCCGATGCCATCGTCGGAAAATTCCAGCAGCAGCCATTGCAAGGCCGCGTCATCCTCGTCCGCCTCGATGCGTGCACGTATCGTGATGCGTCCTGGTCCGCCCTGCGGGTAGCCGTGGCGGGCGCTGTTCATCAGCAGGTTCGAGAGGATTTGCGACAACTTGCCGGCCGCCAGGCGCACCTGGCAATCGGGCGCGATGTCGAGTTCCACGCCCAGCGCCGCTTTGCGCAGTTCCGGACTGTGCGCCGACACCAGGCCGTGCACATAGTCGTGCAGCGCCAAGTCGGCCACGTATTCGCTGACTTGGTCCACGGCCAGCTGCTTGAAATTGCCGATCAGGTCGGCGGCGCGCGCCAGGTTGCGTTCGATCAAGGCGGCCGCGCCTTTCAGGGATTCGGCAATGTCGACCAGTTCGGCACGGCTGACCTTGGCACCTCCCAGCAGCTGCACCAGCTGGTCGGCATAACTGCCCATGCTCGACGCCGCCGTCAGCGCCACGCCGATGGGCGTGTTGACTTCATGCGACACACCGGCCACCAGCGAACCGAGGGCCGCCATCTGTTCTTGCTCGATCAGGTTGGCCTGCGCCGCCAGCAGTGATTCTGTACGCACGCGCACGATTTCTTCCAGCTGCTGCGTGCGCTCCTGGTGCTGCAACTCGGCCGCGCCGCGGGCCGAGAAGATCGACAGCAGCAACAAGGCCAGCAAGCGCTTGTTTTCATCGATGGGACGCGTGTCGATGGCCGACAGGATGCCCAGGGTCTTGCCTTCGGTATCGATCAGCGGCATGCCGACATAGCTTTCCGCATGCATGTCGACCAGGAGGCTATCGAATGGAAAGCGACGCTGGATGTCACTGCCATGAAAACACATGCTCTGGCAGGTCACGTCCTGGCAAGGCGTGTGCTGCAGGCTGTATTCGATATTCGGCTGGTAGTCGTCGCCGCCCCACAAGGCCAGGGTGCGGATGCCTTCGCTGCCATCGGCCATGCGCACCAGGCGCCCCGCGATCACATAATGCACGTCGAGCGCTTCGGCCAGGTCCTTGACGAGGATGCGCAGGAAGTCGTCGCCACGGGCGTGCGCCGTCGAGGCCGTAATCGAGCGCAGGGCCGCTTCCGCCAGCCTGCGCCGCTGCTCGGGATCGAACAGGGGTTCTTGCGAATTCACATCAAACAACGGAATACTCATGAATGCTCCTGCGCAGCACTGGAAGCGCCAGCAAACCTGCCGGCGTGGCAACCCTCAGCCATGGCCCGCCCCAGCGGACCTGCCGCGATTGTACCCCTGGCTATTGTTTAATAATACAGATAGACAGGAATTTTTTACAGCCAGCCGGAACGCTTGAACAAGTAATACATATAACCGCAGACACAGCTCATCAGTCCCACGGCCACAGGATATCCGTATTGCCAGTCCAGCTCCGGCATGAACTTGAAGTTCATGCCCCACACGCCGGCAAACGCCGTGAACACGGCGAAAATAGCCGCCCAGGCTGCCAACTGCTTGTTCACTTCGCTCTCATCGATGGCCACCATCGACAAATTCACCTGGATGGCCGTACTGATGGTGTCACGGATGGTGTCGAGTGTGCCATTGATGCGCGCCAGATGATCGTGCACGTCGCGGAAATACTCCTGGGTATCGTGGCATAGCGGCGGCACCCTGCCTCCGTGTAATTTCCCCACCGCTTCCATCAGGGGCGCCACCACATGGCGCAAGACCATGACCTTGCGCTTCAACTGGTACAGGCGTTCGATATTGTCGCGCTCACTACCACGGTCGAAGATACGGTCCTCGATCAATTCCAGCTCCGATTCCAGTGCGTCGAGCACGGGAAAATAACGGTCGACGACGGCATCCATCAAGGCATACAGCACGAAAGCCGAGCCCTGGCGCAACAGATGCGGCTCCCGTTCGGCGCGCGCGCGCACACCGAGGAAACCTTGCGAGCTGTTGCTTCGCACGGACAGCACATAGTTGGCGCCGACAAAAATATCAACTTCGCCCAGCACCAGCTCATTGCCCACCATTTCCACGGTTTTCACCACGGCAAACAGGGAATCGCCATATTCTTCGATCTTCGGGCGCTGATGGCCCCGCTGTGCGTCTTCGACGGCCAGTTCATGCAGGCTGAACTCGTGCTGCATTTGTTTCAGCTCGTCCGGCGTGGCATCGAGCAGGGCCACCCAGACGAAGCAGTCGGGGCGCTCGACGTAATCGCTGATATCGTCAATCGGCAAGTCGGCCAGTTTTTTGCCATCCTGGTAGGCCACGCAGTTAATCAGCATACGAATCCCGGCATACAATTTCCACAATGTAAGTTAAGACCGGACGAAACAGTCCGGCAGGCGTCAGCTTACCTTATCGCTTGCCATTGTTGTGGGTGTTGTGGCGTGCAAGGGACGCCGGCAGGGAAAGCGGACGGGGCGAGGCCCCGTCCGGACGGGAATCAGTCGTCCTTGGCGCCGTCGATGCCCAGTTCGGATATCTTGCGGGTGATGGTGTTGCGGCCGATGCCCAGGCGCACGGCGGCATCGTTCTTGCGCCCGTGCGTATGCTTGAGCGCCGTCTTGATCAAGGCCGACTCGAATTGCCGCCCCAGCACGGCCATGACTTCCTGTTGCCCGGCGCCCAACATGCCGGCCGCCTGCAATTCCAGCAAGCCGATCCAGCCGGGCGGCGCGCCGGTGGCGGGCGCGGCGGCCTCGAACACCTGGCCGCCGTGCACATGAGCAACATTCGCTGGCGCCACGTCAGCAGACGCCGGCGCGGCTGCGCCATCGCCCTGCCCCTGCGTCAATTCCAGCGGCAAATCCTTGATTTCCACCGTCTGGCCTGGCGCCATCACGGTGATCCAGTTGCACAGGTTTTCCAGCTGGCGCACATTGCCGGGCAAATCCAGGCCGCTGAGAAATTGCATGGTCGGTTCGCTCATGCGTTTGGCTTCCACGCCCAGCTGGCGCGCGCTTTGCACCAGGAAGTGGCGCACCAGGATGGGGATATCCTCGCGCCGCTCCCTCAAACTGGGCAGGCGCAAACGGATCACGTTCAGGCGGTGATACAAGTCTTCGCGGAACAGGCCGTCGCGCACGCGCTGCTCGAGGTTCTGGTGCGTGGCGGTAATGACGCGCACATTCGCCTTCATGGGCTGATGCCCGCCGACGCGATAGAAATGGCCGTCGGACAACACGCGCAAGAGGCGCGTCTGCAGGTCGAACGGCATGTCGCCGATTTCATCGAGAAACAGGGTGCCATTCTCCGCTTGCTCAAAGCGGCCCCGGCGCGTCGTCTGCGCGCCCGTGAACGCCCCCCGTTCGTGGCCGAACAGTTCCGATTCCAGCAAATCCTTGGGGATCGCCGCCGTATTCAGGGCAATGAAGGGCTGCGCCGCGCGCGGACTGTGCTTGTGCAGCGCGCGCGCCACGAGTTCCTTGCCGGAACCGGATTCACCCGTGATGAGCACCGTCACGTTCGATTGCGACAGGCGGCCGATAGCGCGGAAGACTTCCTGCATGGCCGGCGCCTGGCCGAGGATTTCCGGCGTTTCCGACGGGCCCGATTCGACGCTGGTCTCGCGCAGGCTCTCTTCCAGCGCGCGGCGGATCAGCTCGACAGCCTTGTCGATGTCGAAGGGCTTGGCCAGGTATTCGAAGGCGCCGCCCTGGAAGGCAGCGACGGCCGAATCGAGATCGGAAAAGGCCGTGATGATGATGACAGGCAAGCCGGGAAAGCGCGACTTGACTGTCTGCAGCAATTCCAGGCCGGACGCGCCCGGCATGCGGATATCGGACACGAGCACTTGCGGCGTGTCAAATTCCAGTGCGGCGATGGCGTCGCGCGCATTGGCAAAACTCTTGGTGGCGAGATTTTCCCGCGCCAGGGCTTTTTCCAGCACCCAGCGGATTGATTCGTCGTCGTCAACTATCCAGATTGGCTTCATTAGTGTGTGCGTCCCGCAATGGATTTCATGGGTGGGATACCTCCTCGCTTATGGCAAGGGTAGAACGATCCTGAAATCGGTGTATCCAGGCCGGCTTTCGCACTCGATCACGCCCAAGTGCTGTTGCACGAAGGTTTGCGCCAAGGTCAGTCCCAAACCGCTGCCGCCTTCCCTGCCCGATACCAGCGGGTAGAAAATCCGGTCGCGGATCTGGGGTGCGATGCCCGGTCCATTGTCAATGATATGCAAGTCTAATGCCAGGCCGTAACGGACCTTGGCCAGGGTCACCTGGCGCGCCACGCGCGTCTTGAAAATCAGCTCCGCATCGCCCGCCTCGATGCGCTCGGCCAGGGCTTGCGCCGCGTTGTGCGCGATATTGAGCACGGTTTGTATCAATTGTTCCTTGTCGCCGCGAAACTCGGGGATCGAAGCGTCGTAATCGCGTGAAATGGTCAGGCCGCTGGGAAACTCGGCCAGGATCAGGCTGCGCACGCGCTCGCACACTTCGTGGATATTCACGTCGCCCACAATATGCGGGCGGCGATGCGGCGCCAGCAGGCGGTCGACCAGGGTTTGCAGGCGGTCCGCTTCCTTGATGATGACTTGCGTATATTCGCGCAGCTCGCTCAGGTGCAGGGCTGGCAATTCCAGCTCCAGCAGCTGGGCCGCACCGCGGATGCCGCCCAGCGGGTTCTTGATCTCATGCGCCAAGTTGCGGATCAGCTCCTTGTTGACCTGGCTCTGGTCGAGGATGCGCTCCTCGCGGTCGAGTTTTAACTGCTGCACGTTCTCGCGCAGCTCGATCAGCACGCTGTCGCGCGGCGCATCGAGCGCGCTGATGATGCTGTGCACGCGCAGCGGCTCGCGCCCCAGGCGTTCCAGGCTCAGGTCCTGGCGCAAATCGGAAAATTTATGTTCGAGCGCCTGCGCGCAGATGCCGGCCAGCTCCTCGGGATTGAGGAACAGCGCCGTCAGCTTTTGCCGCGACAGGGCTTTCAGCGAGCTTTCCAGCAAGTTTTCTGCCGCCGCGTTGGCATAGCTGATGCGGCCGTCGCCATCGAGCAGAATCACGGCCGAAGCCAGCAAATCAAGGCCGGCCAGGTGGGCGGGACGGCTGGAATGGTTGTCTATTGTCATGGTCTCGTCATCGGATATTGGCGATCTCGCGTTTCAGGGCTTCGACGTTTTGCTGCGTTCGGCCAATGTTGTCCTTCAACTGCGCCAACCGCTCCTGATATTTCGCATAGTTACGCTCATTGCCCTGGCGCTCAGCTTGTCCGGCGTTCAACTCCAGGCGCTGGGCCGCCAGTTTCTGCTCTTCGCTGCGCAATTCGTCCTGCAAGATCTGGCGCCGGTCCAGGTCGCGCGCCCGCTGCTCCGCGCCATCGACCTTGGGAAAAGCGCCGGCGGCAGGGGCCGCCGTGGCTGCCTGCATGGCGGGCCGGGCCGGCACACCGGCCAGCGGCGCCGTCTTGCGTGGCGGCTCCGTCATGGCGCCGGGCAAATCGAGCAGTTGGCAATGCGCGCCAGCACGCTTGTCCGTATACGTCTTGTGTCCCTGCGCATCGGCGCAGACATACAGCTGCGCGTGCGCCTGTGCCGCCGCGCCCAGCAATCCTGCCATCAGCGCTATTCTGTAATGCTTGGTCAATCTTCACTCCTGTCGGCACATGCCATATCGTTCCTGGGCCGACTATACAACACCGCACTCTCACCGCCTTGGCGTACTGCATAAAAAAACGCGGGCAAGACCATCGCCTCACCCGCGTTTTTTATTCACTACCGGCAAGTTGCCGGCATGGCGCCATTACAGCGAGTAGTACATGTCGAACTCGGCAGGATGCGTGGTCATGCGCATGCGCTGCACGTCCTGCATTTTCAGTTCCAGGTACGCGTCGATCATGGAATCGCTGAACACGCCGCCACGGGTCAGGAACTCGCGGTCCTTGTCCAGCGCATCGAGTGCTTCTTCCAGCGAAGCGCACACGGTAGGGATCAGTGCGTCTTCTTCTGGCGGCAGATGGTACAGATCTTTCGAGGCAGCTTCGCCCGGATGGATCTTGTTGGCAACGCCGTCCAGGCCAGCCATCAGCAGTGCGGCGAAGCACAGGTACGGGTTCGCCAGTGGATCCGGGAAGCGCGCTTCCACGCGGCGGCCTTTTGGATTGGCCACGTGCGGGATACGGATCGAGGCGGAACGGTTTTTCGCCGAGTACGCCAATTTCACTGGGGCTTCGTAGCCTGGTACCAGACGCTTGTACGAGTTGGTGCCCGGGTTGGTGATCGCGTTCAGTGCCTTGGCATGCTTGATGATGCCGCCGATGTAGTACAAGGCGAAATCGGACAGGCCGGCATAGCCGTCGCCGGCGAACAGGTTTTTGCCATCTTTCCATACGGATTGATGCACGTGCATGCCCGAACCGTTGTCGCCAACGATAGGTTTCGGCATGAAGGTGGCGGTCTTGCCATAGCTGTGCGCCACGTTCCACACCACGTATTTCAGGTTTTGCGTCCAGTCGGCGCGCTCGACCAGGGTCGAGAAGCGGGTGCCGATTTCATTCTGGCCTGCGCCAGCGACTTCGTGATGATGTACCTCAACCGGGATACCCAGCGATTCCAGAATCAGACACATTTCCGAACGCATGTCCTGGAAGCTGTCCACGGGTGGCACCGGGAAGTAGCCGCCCTTGACGGTAGGACGGTGGCCGCTGTTGCCGCCTTCAATGTCCTTGCCGGTCGACCATGAACCTTCGTCCGAACCAATCTTGACGAAGCAGCCCGACATGTCGATCTTCCAGCGCACGCTGTCGAAGATGAAGAATTCCGGCTCAGGGCCGAAGTAGGCGGTGTCACCCATGCCCGACGATTTCAGGTAGGCTTCGGCGCGTTTCGCGATCGAGCGCGGGTCACGGTCGTAGCCCTTGCCGTCCGACGGTTCGATCACGTCGCACTGCATGAACAGCGTGGTTTCTTCCATGAACGGGTCGATATTGGCCGTGTTTGGATCCGGCAGCAAGATCATGTCGGATGCTTCAATGCCTTTCCAGCCAGCGATCGAAGAACCGTCAAAGGCGTGGCCCGACTCGAATTTATCCATGTCGAAGTGCGACACGGGAACCGTCACGTGCTGCTCTTTACCACGGGTATCGGCAAAGCGGAAATCAACGAATTTGACTTCGTTTTCTTCTACCATCTTCAAGACTTCTGCGGCTGTCATTGCCATGCGTATCTCCTAAATGAATGTGGGGTGAGCCGACCTTAATGCGTCTGGGCTGATGAAGCGAAGCAAACATTGCGTGCCACCAAAACTCATAAGGATCATAGCAGATTCCATGCCAGCTCCAGGAGCACCCTGGCTCCAGCAACAAAATTACTGCCATCCCAGTGAAAGTTTTCCTGCCCGCGATTTTCACGCGCGTTTGCGCCACATCAAGAATGCACTATGCAAGTGCAAAAAACAAATAACGCACTATTATCGGGCATTTTTCGCGGCTTTCTGAAAAATGCCTTGTTGTGGTGCGCGCGCCGTGCACCTTGACTTCCCGTTTGCGGGACGCGGACGGCGCACTATAATCGTTCACACCTATCCACTTTCATCGAGGACGCCATGACTACCGCCGCCGACATCCTGACCACCGCCCGCAGCCGGGCCAATGAAGGTACGCCATATGCCGGCGCCGTCACGCCGCAGGAAGCGCATGCGCTGCTGCAGCACGATGCTGCCGTCAAACTCATCGATGTGCGCACGAATGCCGAGCGCGACTGGGTTGGCCGGGTCGACATCGCCGATACCCAGCATGGCGCGGTACAGTGGGCCACGTATCCGGGCGGCGTGCCGAATCCCGACTTCCTCGCGCAATTGGCTGCCCAGGCCGACAAGGACGAGGTGCTGCTATTCCTGTGCCGCTCCGGCGTGCGTTCGCGCCATGCCGCCAAGCTGGCGACAGAGCACGGCTATATCAACTGCTTCGACATCCTCGAAGGCTTCGAAGGCGACAAGGATGCGGACGGCCACCGCAAGCAGATCGGCGGCTGGTGCAAGGCGGGATTACCTTGGCTGGGCGCCTGACGCTGGCCGCCTGATTAACTGAACAGGGATTGATCCGGCGGGCCGCCGCGCTGCTCGGGCGCAAGCTGTCGACCACCCTCGTTTAAGTGCTCAGGCCGGCTCGCCCGCTTCAAGCGCAGGATGCTCACCCATCAAGGTCAAGATGCGCTTGCGCACGAAATTGATGTGGCTGCGCAAGCCATACAGACCATCGGCAAACGAGAGGGGAATCGAGATCTGGTTGACCATTTCCTCGATCTGGTCCAGCCTATTCAACTGCGCCGCATACACTTGCGCACGCTGCTCTTGCGGTACGTCTTCCAGCGCCTGCTCGACCGTGCGCAACTGGCCATACCAGCGGTACACGCGCGAGCGGATGCGCCACACGTACAGCGGCGGCACCACGCGCGACAGGGGCAGGATCAAGGCACCCAGCGCCACCACCAGCACCCACATGCGGTCAAAGAAATTGGCTAGCCAGAAACTCATATAGCGCTGCAGCACGGGCGCGCCATCCTTGTAGAACTTCAGTGCTTCAGGCGCCACGGGAATTTCCGTATAGCGCGCGGACGGGAACTGCCCCTGTTGCTGGAACCAGCCCGTACCGCCATGAATGCCGGCCGCCGCCTGCACGAACAGGTCGATCAAGGCAGGATGCAAGTCTTCGCGCGCGACTAAAGTGGCGGTCGGCGCGATCAGGTGATAATCCTGCGCGGGAATGTTGCGCCCCAGGTCAACGATGCCACGCGGTAAGACGACATGCGTGAGGAAAGGCAGGCGCCGCGTATAAGCTTCCGCCTGGGAAAAATCAAACAGCTTGATGCCGGGCGTTTGCAGCAGCATCTGGATCAGCGGCGCTTCCGGCGCCGAACTGAACACGAGGCCGTCGATGCGCCCTTCCAGCAACTCGACCGTGGCAGGCGTGTTTTGCAAATCGCTCACGGTCAACTCGTTCGCTTCCACACCATTCACGGACAGCAACTGACGGAACAGGCTGGGCACGCCCGTGCCTTCCGGTCCCAGGTTGATCTTCATGCCCTTCAATTGCGTCAGTTCGGTCACCGCCTTGTCTTCGCGCAAGAACAGCCAGACGGGTTCCGTAAACAGGCTGCCCAGGGAAATGAGACCATGCCGCTCGGCATCCGCGTGTTCCGTTGAGCCGCTTTGCACGAAGGCGATATCGGTCTTGCCGCTATTTAAGCGCTGCAGGTTTTCCTGCGAGCCCAGCGACGGCTGCAAGCTCACCTTGATGCCGTGCTTGGCCAGGGTGGCCGCGTATTTCTTGCCGAATTCTTCATACGCGCTATTGTCCTGCCCCGTCGACAGGCTCACCTGGCGCGGCGGCGCAGGGTCGACCAGCCAGTAAGCGAGCGCACAAAAAGCGCCGACCAGCAGCAGGGTGGGACCGGCGGTGGCGAGGAAATCGCGCACGGAAAAACGGCTGAACGCGAGGATTTTGGACATGTGGTGGCGCATAGGTTTCATGGGTGGCTACGATGCCAAGAAAAGCCCAACTATGCAAGACACTTTCACATGCGCGGCGTGGCCATTTCGGCTACAGTGGCAGATCGATCACCTGCCCCCTGGAGCCCCGCATGTTGAAAATTCTTGGAAAAGCCGCCTCGATCAATGTCCGCAAAGTCTTGTGGACGTGCGAAGAACTCGACCTGCCGTACGAACGCGAAGACTGGGGCAGCGGTTTTCGTGCTACCGACGACCCCGCCTTCCTGGTCTTGAACCCGAACGCCATGGTGCCCGTGCTGCTCGATGGCGACCTGGTGCTGTGGGAATCGAACACGATTTGCCGTTACCTGTGCGCCCAGGCGGGCCGCGATGACTTGCTGCCGAGTCATCCCCGCGCCCGCGCGGAAGTGGAAAAATGGATGGACTGGCAAATGGGTGACCTCAACAATAGCTGGCGCTACGCCTTCATGTCGCTGGTGCGCCACAGCCCGGTGCACCAGGATGCGGCGCAGCTGGCGGCCGGTATTGCCGGATGGAACAAGATGATGGGTGTCCTCGAGCAGCAATTGCAGCGCACGGGCGCGTATGTGTGCGGTGAACAGTTCACCCTGGCCGATATCGTGCTGGGCCTGTCCGTCAAGCGCTGGCTGACGGCGCCGATGCAACGTCCCGACACTCCCGCCATTGCCGCCTACCATGCGCGCCTGGAAGGTAAAACCGCCGTATTTGCTGGCTAGATCTGCTGCATGCTGTCCATGCATCCTTCTCTTCCTCAAAAAAAACCGGCCGTAAAGGCCGGTTTTCAGCTGTCACGGCGCCTTAATTCGTGCACTGTCTGGCCACGCCTTCGGCCGGCGCAGGCGGCTCGATCAGCGGCATCAGACTCGGCGCCAGGGACACCAGCAATTGCACAGGCAAGGCGCTGGTGAAATCGTAGTTCTTCGATTCCGGTCCCCGCACATACGCCGTCATGCTGCCATAGAAGCGTTCGCCGATATTGAACACAAACGTGGCCGAACGGTTCACATAACGCGACTCGATCAGGCGGCCGCCGGCGCCATACACGTCGAAGCGCTGGTCGCCCGTGCCCGTCTTGCCGCCCATGGGAATCGGCACGCCGTCGGCGCCGACAAACGCCGTCTTCGCCCGTTTCGCCGTACCGTCCGACACCACTTCGCGGATGGCCTTGGCGACAGCCTTGGCCACGTCCGGCGACAGCACTTGTTCCGCCTCCACCTTGCTGCCCCGCTTGACCATGGTGTCATACGGCGTATTGGCGGCGAAATGCATGGAATCAATGCGCACGCTCGGCTTGCGCACGCCATCGTTGACGATGATGCCCATCAACTCGGCCAGCGCGGCGGGACGGTCGGCCGAAGCGCCCAGAGTCGTCGCATACGACGGCACCAGCGAGTCGAACGGATAGCCCATCTTCTTCCACTGGCGGTGGATTTCCAGAAAGCCCTCCACTTCCAGCAAGTTGGCGATGCGGCGGTCCTGCGCATGCTTGCGATGCGTATTGAACAGCCATTTGTACACTTCCTGGCGTTCCTTTTCGCTGGCCGCCACCATCTGCGACAGAGTGGAACCTTCGTGTTGGCGCAGATACGCCACCATCCACAGTTCCAGCGGATGCACATTGGCCAGATATCCCCGGTCGGCCAGCGACCAGTTTTCCATCGCGTACTGCTGGTACATCTTGGCAACGCGCTCGGGCGGCACTTCGTTTTGCGATGTCAAGTTGGCGTTGAGGAAATCGCCGAATTCCGCTACCGTGCCCTTCGGATTGACGGTGCGGAAAATATTCGCCAGGCGCACAGGGGTCGGGCGGATGCTGGCCAGCAGGATCTTCTCCTGCTCGTCGACGCTCTTGCCGCGGTACTTCTGGTAGAAGCGGTGCAGGAACTCGCGCCCTTCCTTGTCGGCAAAACGGCTCAGGTACTGCGCGCGGCGCGGGTCGTCCGCATCCGCCAGCAGCGAGGCCGAGGAATCGGGGCGCGAGAACATGTAGTAGCGCGCCACGTCGCGCATCAGGCGCACGAACACCAGGTTGGTCGACTGGCGCAGCGCCTGCTGCAGCGTCATGATGCGGCTGTCGTCGAGCTTGGAAAAGTTGCCAAAATGGTGCAAGCCGCCGCCCGTGAAGAAGCCTTCGCCAGGGTTGCCCGAATATTTACGTTCCATGGCAGCGGCCAGCATGGCGGGCAGCTTGCGCGCCTCGCCGAGCGGCAATGGTTTCAGGTAAGCAATCGCCCACTGCGACAGCATGTCCTTGGGATCGACGGCAATCTTGCCCAGCTCGGCGGCGCCCATGCCGCTGTAGCGCTGGTGCAACTGGTCGATGATGTCCATATATGTCACCAGGGTGCGCAGCTTGGCCGTGGAACCGAGGTCGAGCTTGGCGCCCTCGTTGATGTCGAGCGGCTGGTCGAAGTTATCCGTTTGCACGCGCAGCAAATTGGCTTGCTCGCCCTTTTGCAGCAAGGTAAAGCTGTAGACTACATTGGCCGGGTCGCCATTGCCCAGCATGCCCTTGCCCGTCAGGCCGGCCGCTTTTGCCACTTCCGGATCGCGCAACTCGCGCAAGACCTTGGTGACGGCGTTTTGCGCCTGCGCGTCAAGCGTGCTGACCACTTTCAGGTCGAGGCGGTCGAGGTTGTACAAGCGCGGATCGCCGAGCATGCTGGCCAGGTGATTGCGCACGGCATTCGAGGCCTTGCGCGTGACGAACGAAGTGGACGCTTCCGACTGCACGCCCGAAGCCGTCGACGGGCGCAGCTTCTCGGCGATGGCCGCATTGCGCAACTGCGGCGAAATCACGCCCGCTTGCCCCAGCAAGCGCAGATGGCTGTTGGTCAATTCTTCCAGGTCGGCGCCACCGGCCACCAGATAATGCGAGGGACGGCGCTGCGCGATCAACAGGCTCAGCGCCTGCTTGTAGGCCAGCGCGCTGCCCGGTTGGTCCATCTTACCCTTGAGCATAGTCTTCACTTCGGCGAACGGACGGCCATACCAGACCCACATGCCATCGCCAATGCCGTTGACCTCGCCAAAACCGCTTTTGGCCGACAGCGGCACGGTATTCAGGTAATTGACGACGATCTTGCGCCGCGCTTCCATGGTATTTTCGCCATCCTGGTACGAGCGCAGGCTGGCCGAAATCATCTGCAGCAACTTGTCTTGCATGGAACTGGTGCGGCCGTCTTCCGAATGGCGGTATTTTTCGATCTGCGTGGCCAGGGTGCTGCCGCCACCGCCCCGGTGGCCGCCGAACAGGTTCAGCGCCTTGTCGAGGATGGCTTTGCTCAAACGGTCCCATTCCACGGCGGGATTGCGCTCGGGCGTGCCCGGGTCGAGCAATTCGCGGTTTTCGATGAACAGCAGGCTTTGCACCAGCGCCGGTGGCGCTTCGGCAAAGCTGTCGAACATGCGCTCGGGATAGCTGGCCGCGAACAGCGGCGCGGCGCGGCAATCGAGGATGGTCAGTCCGGCGCGGTTTTTCTCGTGATAGGTGGCAAAGATGCCCCGGTCGACCAGTTGCACCATCTTCGGCAACATGCGCGCCTGCGCCGTGACGGCATAGTCGCGCGCATTCAGCTTGCTAATAAAGTCCGGCAGGCTGGCATAGCCGAGCCGCTCGTCATACGGACCATGCTGCGGATAGCGGATGGCGCCCGCCGGTGCGGGGCCAGGCTCGACCTTGAACGTCACCTGGCGGTCCAGGCGCGTGAAAAACTCGGCCTGCAGGGCCGACGTGCGCACTTCGCGCATGACGAACCACGCCACGCCGGCGATCAGCGCCAGCACAATGATGGCAAAGATCGGCCAGATGCGCGAACGGCGCTTCTTCGGCGGGCTCGCCGGCGGCGGCGCCTCGGCAGCTGGATCAGAGGGGGGCCGCTCTTGCGCGGCCAGGTTGTCGCCTGTGTCTTTCATGGGATGCTGGGGTAAGGTTGGGTTTGGACGGCGCGGAAAATGCGGTAGCGATACCGCTCCGCGCAGGATAAGACGAGGGCCAGCCAGAGCCGGTCACAACAAAACTTGCTTAACATGATGTCCATACCAATGAATCAAAAAACACGCTACTGCACAGGCAGGCAACCCCGCGTTTGACACGCCAGGCTCCTGTTCACCATTCCACCACATCGGCATGAAAACGACTGACGAGCGCACACAAAAATCTTGCTTCATTGAAGATTTTCGCAAAAAAACAACGTCCTGGAACGTACGCTTGCGTACATAGATGCAAGGCGGACTGGACGCTGGCGAAAAAGCCGCCGGCGCCGGGCTGGCAGCAGCTCAGATGGTGGTGTATTCCGCGTGCAGGGCGTCGAGCGCGGCGCGCATGTCCGCAAAGGCGGCCGCCGCTTGCGCCGGTTCGCCCTTGACGCCCAGTTCGATATGCCGGCGCGTCTGCGCATCGCCCACGCTGGGCAGGCTGAACACCTTGATCAGCGGAAACTCCGCTTCCAGACGCACCATCAGCGGCGTCAGCAGGGACTCGGCCGTTTCATACACGAGCAAGGCATGTTCCGCGTGCGGCACCTGGTTGAACAGGTGCGCATAATGCGTGTCGAGTACCCATTCGATCATGGGCCAGGACATGACGGGAAAACCCGGCACGAAATAATGTTCGCGCACGGCAAAGCCGGCAATCTTGTTGTACGGATTCGGAATCAGCTCGGCGCCTTCGACAAACTCCGCCATTTTCAGGCGGTGCAGGTTTTCCGGCGAGTTCAAGTCCGCCGACACGCCCGCTTCCTCGCCCATTTCCGTGATGCGCTGCTCGATATTAAGCTTGCCCTGCGGATGCAGCACCAATGGCAGACCCAGCGCATCGGCCGCCGCCTGGCGCGTATGGTCGTCCGGCGTGGCGCCGATGCCGCCAAAGCTGAAAACGATGTCGCCGCTGGCAAAACTGCGCTTGAGCAAGGCGACCAGGCGGGCCGGTTCGTCGCCCACATATTCCGCCCAGCTCAGCTGCAAGCCGCGCTGCTTGAGCATGCTCACTACTTTCGGGAAATGCTGGTCAGTGCGCTTGCCCGACAGGATTTCGTCGCCGATGATGATCAATCCGATAGCCATGGAACTTCCTCGTAGAATTCGACAAAAATACTCAAGCGTCCGCCGGCGCCACGTCGGTCATGCCGCGTACGCCCCGCAAACGTGACAGTGCTTCCAGGCAGTAATACTGGAACCACAGACCCGTAAAGATAAAGATCAATACATACAGCCAGATGGCGAACGCCGCCAGGAAGGGGAAGAACACCACTGACATCACGCCGCCCATCCATAGCATGCCCGGCACGGCGCCGGCCGCGCCGGAGACCATGCCGATGGCCAGCAGGGGCCAGCGCTGCGTGCGCATGATGGCGTGGCGCTCTTCCACGCTGGCATAGTCGGCCATGGCGTCATACGCCATCACGCGGTAGGTCAGCCAGCCCCACAGCACCGCTTGCCCCACCAATGCGGCGGGCGGAAACGCGTACAGGGGCAGCATGAGCACCCACACGACGATGAACAACAAGAACGTGGCCAGCGAGGTGCCGACGCTGCCAGCCAAGCTGCCGCCATGTTTCTTTTCCAGTTGCGGAAAGTGCCGCCCGCCAATGTGGCGGCCGATGGCCGGCATGGCGAACAGGCCCATGAAGATCAGCGCCGTCAATATCATCAGCGGCAGCAACATGAACATGGCGATCAGGGGCACGATCACGGCTTTCAGCACGCCCAGGCCAAAGGTGGCCAGCACCTGGCCGCTGCTGCGGAAGAAATCGTATTCGGTAAACAGCGCATGCAGGCTGTCGATCAGCGGCTGCAGGCCCACATACAGCAGAGCGCCCCACAGGATCACCGACAGGATGAATGGCGCGACGCTCAGCAGCAGTATCTTGCCATGCAATTGCGACAGCAAGGCGCGGCCATACGAATTCAACACATTACGCATCAACGGCGTCCTTTTCGTTTCAATCTTGCAAATTCCACCATGCGGCGCAGACCCAGCCATTGCTGCTGCCAGAAGCCGTGTCCATAGTTGCGCCCCGGCCGGCCCACGCCATGACTGTCGATGCGAGCCAGCTGGTCGCGCACGCCCGTGCGCGCATAGCCCGCCGAGAAATTCGCGGTGCCCAGCAGCATATCCCAAATCGGCAAGACCACGCCGAAGTTGCAGCCGCCCATGCTGCCCTTGCCTTTCGACTCGTGCCCCACGCCTATCGCATGATGCGTGCGGTGGAAACGGGGCGAGATCAACAGCCGCTCGCCGATACGGCCGAAGTGTATCCGCACATTCGCATGCTGCAAGCTTTGCAGAATGCGCGAAATTGAGACCAGCAGCACATATTGCCCAGGCGGCACGCCAATACCGAGCGCCACCAGGGCCATCACCACGTCGCGCAAGAAGTCATCGAGCAAGTGGTTGCGGTCATCGCTCCACAAGTTCATATTTTGCTGGCTGTGATGCAGGCTGTGCAAGCCCCACCACCAGCCGAAATGGTGCGAGGCCCGATGGTAGCAATAATCGACGAAGTCCAGTATCACAAAATAAATGATAAAACTGAGCAAGGGACTGATGCCGGGCAACAGCGATTCCAGGTTGAAGGGATGGATATTATCGAAACGCAAGGCGCCCGCCAATGCATCCATCAGTGGATCGAGCGTGAAGAAGACCAGCACGGAAAACAGGCCGATGCGGTGCAGCACCGTGTAAATAAAGTCGTTCCATCGGGCGCGCGCATCGGTGATTTTTTGCGCGGGAATCAGGGCTTCGAGCGGACGCAACACAAAAAACAGCAGCACCAGCTCGCACAGGCCGATCAACAGCCACTCCGTGCCTTCGAACGCCTCTTCCGTGAATTCGCCAAAACCCAGGTGATATACGAGCGGGTTGACGATAGTCTGGAACAGCCAGCCTTGCGCCACGCCAAAGGCGTCGATCACCGTGTCGATGACGGGGGTGACGAGGCTGAGGATGTCGGCGGCGATCATGGCTGCCCCTTCTTCGGCGCGTAGGCAGGATGCTCGCGCAGGGTGGCAAAGCAAAAACCCTTGTCTTGCAAGCCGGAAATCAAGGCATCCAGGTTGGCGGGAGCCCATGGTTCCTTGCGCGACCAGATGCCCATGTGTGCAATGAAAATGTCACCGCTGCGCAAGTTCGCCAGGGCCTTTTTCAGCAGCATGGCGTTTGGATACTTGTCGCTGGGCAGCTCATCGCCCGAGTAGCCCGCTGGCGCCCAGCCCGCATGCTGGTAGCCGCAGGCGCTGCCGGCCGCCAAGGTGCGCGGCGACGTATAGCCGCCTGGCGCGCGCCAGAACGGATCGAGCTTGTGCCCGGTCAGCGCCTGGAAGCGCGTATCGACGCGGCGCAATTCCTCGCAGAACTGTTGATCGGTCAAAGACGCCAGCTTGCCGCCCCCCTTGCCGAACTGGGGCTTGACCTGGATCAAGCCATTGGCCAGATCCTTCTTCCAGTACACGTGGTCAAACGTATGCGTGCCGAACGCATGGCCTTCGGCGACCCTGGCTTTCCAGTACGGCGCCCACGACGGATCGAGCGAATAGTCGCCGCGCGTGGTCTTTTCATTGGCCAGGAAGAAGGTTGCCTTCACATGGCGTTTATTCAGCACGTCGGCGATCAGTTGCGCTTGCGACTGGCTGCCCGTATCGAACGTCATATAGATGGTGCCCTTGCAGGCGGCAGTTTCGGCTGATGCCGGTGCTACCGGTGCGGCCGCATGCGCGGGCGACAGCATGGCGCTGGCGCACAGCAGCATGGCGGGCGCACAGCCCGCAAAAATGAGGCGTTTCATCATCACACCCGTCATCACATGCGCGGCGAATGGGTGGCGAAATACACGCCGTGGGGCGAGCGGCCCACCGGTATCGTCTTGATCACTTTGCGCGTGGTCAAATCGATCACGGCCACTTTCTTGATCCAGCGCAACGTCACCCACATGGTCTTGCCATCGGGCGTGATTTCCATGCAGTCCGGGCCGCCGGGCACATTGATGGTGCCCACGTTTTCCAGCGTCTTCTGGTCGATGATGTTGATGGTGTTCGACACGCGGTTCGACACAAACGTCATGCGGTTATCACCGAGCGCGCGAAAATTATGCGTGCCGGCGCCCGCCTTGATGCGCTTGACGGTCTTTTGCGTGCGCCAATCGATCACTTCCACGTAATCGCTGCCCATGATGCCCACCAGCAAATGTTTGCCATCGGGCGTCATGGTGATGCCGGCTGGCGCGGGGCCGACAGGCATGGTCCATTTGACGGTTTGCGTGGCCAGGTCGATGGCGCTGACCTGGTTGCTGCCCTGCTGCGTAATGAAAGCCATGCTGCTGTCGGCCGTGAACGCCATGTGACTGGGCAGCTTCGGCAGCGCGATGCGCTTGGCCAGGGTCAGGTTCTTGCCGTCGTAGCGGTACAGGTCGATGCGGTCCAGACGCAGCGAATTCGAAATGAACCACTTCTGGTCCGGCGAAAAGCCGATCTGGTAAGGATCGAGGATATTACTGATGCGGCGCTGGATCTGGCCCGACACGGGGTCGAGGAAGATCAATTCATTGCCGACGGAACTGGCGACGATCAGCGACTTGCCATCCGGCGTCTCCATCAGATGGTGCGGTTCCTTGCCGACGGCAAAGGTGGACAAGGGAGCATAGGTTTTCTGGTCCAGCAGTTGCACCGTAGCATCACGGGAATTGAGCACCACCACCACTTCGGCTTGCGCCGTAGACATTGCGGAAACCAGGCACAGCGAGGAAAAAACAAGGCGGCGTAGACTGCGGAACATGGAAGAAATCACTGTTAAATACAAAATAGGCATTTTACGTGGAACACTGTACATATTGTGTGAAATCCCCCCTTAAATGCGACCGGTAGCCACACATCGCCGTAATTTCCCCTTTTTCCTTGCGCCGAGCCTGGAATGGCGCTTTGCAACTCATTGCTCTACAATCTGAAGCTTTCATCGCCTACACAAGGATTATCATGACCACCACCACTACCGCTTCCGGCCTGCAATACATCGACACCGTCGTCGGCGAAGGCGCTGAAGCGCAAGCCGGCAACAATGTTGTCGTGCATTACACGGGCTGGCTGCAAAACGACGACGGCAGCGCCGGTTCGAAATTTGACTCGAGCAAGGACCGCAACGACCCATTCGAATTCCCGCTGGGCGCAGGCCGCGTCATTCAAGGCTGGGACGAAGGCGTGCAAGGCATGAAAGTGGGCGGCAAGCGCCAGTTGATCATCCCGGCAGCACTGGGCTATGGCGCACGCGGCGCCGGCGGCGCGATTCCACCGAACGCCACCCTGATTTTCGACGTCGAACTGCTGGGCGTATAAGACTGCCAGGCAGTCCAGACACTGCCTGCCACCAGACGCCGTCCATGAGACGGCGTTTTTTTGAGTGTCTCCTCTAATGCACGGCGCCCTTTTTTCACTATGATGTCAGGCACTGCAGCACGCACGGTGGCCACTCCGCCGGGTCTGCCGCACTTTTCCAGCGATTCCATCAGCACACAGGAGCCATCATGAGTTTACAAGAGCAATTCGAACAAGCGCAGCTCGATTCCAAGACCCTGTCCGAGCGTCCGGACAATATGACCTTGTTGAAAATCTACGCCTTGTTCAAGCAAGCGTCGAGCGGCGACGCCACGGGCGAGCGTCCTGGCATGACCGACTTCGTCAACCGCGCCAAGTTTGACGCCTGGGCGGCCCTGGCCGGCACCTCGAAGGAAGAGGCGCAACAGCAGTACATCGACTTGATCGAAGACTTGAAGGATTAAATGCGACAGATGCCTGTTTTGCAGAGAAATAGGCCGAAAACGGCTGAAAACTCACAAAAAACCACCAAAACAGGCCGAAAACGCAAAAGTGGCTACCAGAACGGTAGCCACTTTTTTTTACGCCGGTAATAGCAGCAAACTTACTTTTTTGCCGCCGCCAGCGCTTGCGCGATCCAGCCGTCAAACTTTTGCTGGTGGTACTTGATCCAGCCGGCCGTGTGGCGCGCGATATCGGCCTGCGTGTTTTCGCCGCGCCGCATGCGCTCGTTCTGCGCATTGATGTCGGCCACCGGCAGTTGCATCACTTCGAACAGCTTGGCCGCCGCCGGGTTTTTCTCCGCCCAGGCCTTGTTGGAAACGATGCGTGCCGTGTTGACGGCAAAGCCGTAATCGCTGCCATCGTCGAGGCGGGTATTCATCTTGTCCGGATTGGCCGAGAATGGCACTTTCAGCCAGACCACATCCTTACCCGGCACCAGCACGCCGCTGACCCAGTACGGCGTCCACGTGTAGTACAGGATGGGTTCGCCGCGCTTATAGCGGCCCAGGGTGTCGGCGATCAGGGCCGCATAGCTGCCCTGCACGTGCGTCACCGTCTCGCGCAATTTGTACGCATCCATGTGCTTCTCGATCAGTGCTTCGCAGCCCCAGCCGGGGTTGCAACCCGTTAAGTCAGCTTTGCCATCGCCATCGTGGTCGAATAACTTGGCCAGGGTGGGATCGCGCAACTGGTCGATATTTGTGATGTTGTACTTTTGCGCCGTCGCCTTGTCGATCAGATAACCTTGCGCGGCTGGCCCAGCATACTGGCCAGTGCGCAACAGCTTGGCGTCGCCGCCTGCATTGTTATAGAAATCCTTGTGCATGGGGTCCCAGTGCACGGCCATGAAGGTGGCGTCGCCGTTGGCGATGGCGATATGCGCGGTCGGGTACTCCACTTCCTTGATCGGCTGCACTTCATAGCCCAGCTTTTCCAGTGCTTTATCGACCAGCATGGTCTGGAAGGTTTCTTCCGCGATCGAGCTTTGCAGCGGCTGTACCTTGACGCCCTTGCCGGGTAGCGCATCGGCGGGGGCGGCCGGCGTCTGCGCCATGGCCAGGCTGGTGGTCAGGGCCAGGGCGGCGATCGCCAGGGCTGAATACCACTGGAACTTGCGTTGCGATTTTTGCGTCACTTTAAAATTGTCAATTTGATGCATGTGTATCCTTTATTGTGCGTTGGCCAGCGTGGCTTGCTGTTCAACATTATTTTTTTCCGTGTTGCCGCGCACCAGGCGCAGCACGAAACCGGCAGGACCCGTCTGATACCAGTGGCGCACGCCACGGCGTGGCTGGCCCATCGCTTGCGTCAAGCGGTCCAGGGTAATAGCCAGCAGCACGATGCCCAGGCCACCCACGGTTGCCAGGCCCATGTCCAGGCGGCCGATGCCGCGCAATACCATTTGACCCAGGCCACCGACGGCGATCATCGAGGCAATCACCACCATCGACAGCGACAACATCAGCGATTGGTTGATACCAGCCATGATCGATGGCATGGCCAGCGGAAACTGTACGCGGGTCAGCAACTGCCACGGCGAGGCGCCATACGCGCGGGCCGCTTCAATCAGGTCCGGACGCACCTGGCGGATACCGAGGTTGGTCAGGCGCACCAGCGGCGGCAGGGCAAAGATGATGGTCACGATCACGCCTGGCGCATTGCCGATACCGAACAGCATCACCACCGGCACCAGATACACGAAGGCGGGCGTGGTTTGCATGGCATCGAGCATGGGGCGCAAGATATTCTGTGCGCGGTCGCTGCTGGCAAGGAAAATACCCAACGGCAAGCCGATGGCCAGGCAAAAAGCCAGCGACGTCAACACCAGCGACAAGGTGGTCATGGCTTCCGGCCAGATGCCCAGCATCGATACCACCAGCAGTGCCAGCACGGTGCCGATGGCCAGGGTGCGGCTGGTAAATTGCCATGCCAGCAAGCCGATGATGGCGATCACCGTCAGCGACGGAGCGGCCAGCAGCACGCCTTCCACGCCGGACAGCACGCTGTCGATCGGCGCACGCACGGCTTGAAAGAAGGGGCGGAAATGCGCCACGACCCAGCCCAGGCCCTGGTTAATCCAGCTTTCCAGCGGCAGCGAGCCGTCGAAAATCTGTGTCAGGTGAAAGCCGCTCGCATGTTCCGGCTGCACCGCAGGCGCGGCGGCGTCCAGCCAGGCGGTGCTGGCCTCGGTGGGCGGCGTCAGCGCCCAGGGGTTGATCTGGACCGCCTGTTCAACAACAGGTTCTACTGTGGAAACGGTGCTTGGGTTCATGCTTGTCCTTTCTGTAATTGTGGCTCGGCAATGGCTGGCGTATCGCGGTCAAGGAACTTCAGCAAGGTAGTCTTGCTGATGGCGCCGCGGAAGCTGCCATCATTGGCCACCACAGGGACGGCGTAAGGCAGTTGCGCCACCTGGCCAAACAGGCCGGCGACTGGCTCATCTGCATTGATAGTCTGCACGTCGGGCAGATAGGCATGCGCCAGGCCCAGCGGGCCGACATGGCCGTCGAGCGCATTGCGCAGCGAATCGACCGAGACGACGCCGAGGAACTTGCGCTGCGGATTGACGACATACGCAAAAGCACGATCCTGCTCTTCCAGCATCGACAGCGCGGCGCGCGAGCCGCGGCTCGGCGATTCCGACACCACGATCTGGCTCTTGCGGGCGATATCGCTGGCCTTGAAGACGGCCGCTGCATCGACGCCGCGCACGAAGTTGCGCACGTAATCGTTGGCTGGTTTGCGCAGGATTTCTTCCGGCGTGCCTACTTGCACCACGTGACCGTCTTTCATGATGGCAACGCGGTCGCCGATGCGCATGGCTTCGTCGAGGTCATGCGAAATGAAGACGATGGTGCGGCGCTTGATTTGCTGCAAACGCAGCAGTTCCGATTGCATTTCCGTACGGATAATCGGATCGAGCGCGGAAAATGCTTCATCCATCAGCAAAATCGATGGATCGCAAGCCAGCGCACGGGCCAGGCCCACGCGCTGCTGCATGCCGCCCGACAATTCGTCGGGATAGCTGGCGCCGTAACCGTCCAGGCCCACTTGCTCCAAAGCTTGCTGGGCCAGCGCATGGCGCTCGGCCTTGGGCATGCCGGCCAGTTCCATACCGAAGGCAGTGTTGTCGAGCACGGTAATTTGCGGCAGCAGCGCGAACGACTGGAACACCATGCTGATGTCCTTGCGGCGCAAAGCGCGCAGCTGGGCGTCCGGCAAAGTATTGATGTCGTTGCCGTCGATCAGGATGCGGCCGGCGGTCGGCTCGATCAGACGGTTCAGCATGCGTACCAGGGTCGACTTGCCCGAACCGGACAGGCCCATGATGACGAAAATCTCACCCGCTTCAATGGTAAAGGTGGCGTCGAAGACGCCGATGGTGCAGTCGGTCTTGGCTAGGATGTCTTGCTTGTGAACGCCCTGACGGACGAGTTCAAGTGCTTCTTCTGGCTTGTCGCCGAACACTTTGAACACATGGTCGATAATGATTTGTTTTGCCACGATGTGGTTCTCCCTCGATTTGACGAATGGAATGAAACCCAACAAGCTGCTAGCTTGCGGCGGGAATCAACAAACCCTGTTGCGTCGGCTACGCCACGGCGCAAAAGCGCACGGGAGCGACAGGAAACAGGGGGTGACACGCGTGTGACCAGCGGGTGGCCAAAGCCGATGCCGGGGTGCCGTGTGCGTGCTAAAAGAGGCTGTGGTTCAGGACTTTTAACAACGCTAGCGCCATGCAAATACATGGCACCAAATGTATTTAACCGAAAAAATCGATTACTTACGTTTAACTGGATGCGGGTGTAAAACCCAAGGAATTATTCACCACTCAGCGAGTGGGGAGTACTGCGAAGCAGAAGGTGAATCGCGGTGTAGCTGTTGTAAAGCTGTTGTAAATATGACTCAAGTATAACGCAAAAAGCCAGCAAAGTCCAATGGCTTTCCAAATAGAAATGTGCTAGCAATGTTCGCTAGCGCACGGTCAAACGTGAAAGAGGCGAAAAGAGACATGTTTTCATCGTCTTTTCGCCCATCACTGCGACACGCTTCCTAGCACTAAACAGGGCGCCAGACAAGCGGGTGAAACGCCATCAAACTGACTCAGTAAACACCTTGCGCATCTTCTCGGCAATCTTGCCTTCGATGGTGGAGGCAAAGGCGCTGAGCATGAAGCCCAGCTTGATTTGCAGTTGCGCCTGCTCTTTTTCCAGCGTCAGCGAACCATCGACGCCGCTGCGCTCGAAGCGCAACACATCGCCATCCCAGGCGCACGCCAGGTCATACTCCTGGGCCAGCTTGTCGGCCACTTGCTGCGCCGCTTCGCGCGCCTTTGCTGCTGTCAGCTTATGTTGCTGAACTATATTTATATCCGCCATCAAACGATCCTTTTATTAAAAACGGGGGCAATACGGCCAGCATCATACCAGCCGCCATGCGGCGGGCGCGACCATGCCCGGCACCGGCCTGGCAAAAAAAACGGCCGCCGCCCCACATGTCGTTTGCGCTGTATCAAACCGGACGCGCCGAAGCAGGACGACTATTCCAGTTCCAGTTGCGCGTGTCTTGGAGAGCTATCATGGACCAGAAAGTCATCGTGCCGGTCGAAGCCATATTGACCAAATGCGTGTCCCTGCCCGTCGGCTATGTCCCTACCCCATCGGCGCCCTACCGCCAGCACCGCAAGCATGCGCAACTGACCCTGCAGCCGGGCCCACCCCGCCTGAGCGAGGCAACGGCCCGCAACCTGGCCGCCGTGCCCATCGGTTCGCGCGTGCTGATCTGGAAACAAGACCCCTCCGTCAGCGACCTGGGCACGCGCAAGGCATTCCTGCCCGGCCTGATCCTGCAAGGCCCGCGCGACGCGCGCATCACGTTTGGCGAACCGGGCATCGCGCAGGTCAGCCCGAATGCCTTCGGCGACTTCATCGTCTCACCCAACACAGACCAGTTCGATGCCGTGCATACGTTTGCCATCGTGCGCATGACGCTCACCATGTACCAGCGCGCGCTGGCCAGCAACGACACGGCGCCGCCACTGCCCTGGCAATGGAATAGCGCCAGCAATACGGCACCCCTGCGCGTATTTCCGCACGGCTTGCCCAATGTTATGAATGCGTATTACAGCCGCAGCGACAAAGCCCTCAAGTTCGGCGACTTCATCCCCAGCGGCGCCACCGAGCGCGTCTACACCTGCCGCTCGCTCGACATCGTCTCGCATGAAACAGGGCACGCCGTGCTCGATGGCCTCAAGCCGAATTGGTTGCTCAACAATAATCCACCGCAGACGGGCGGCCTGCACGAATCGTTCGGCGACCTGACAGCCATCTTCCTCGCCCTGTCGCAGCTGGACCAGGTGGAAGCGGTGATTGCCCAAACCAAGTCCGACCTGCACGACAGGACCTTCCTGGCCGACTTGGCTGAGCAGTTCGGCCTGGCCCTGGGCCGGCCAAACGGCTTGCGCAATGCCGACAACGACATCAAATTGTCGGAAGCGGGCACGGAAGTGCACGCCATCTCGCAAGTGTTTACGGGCGCCATCTACGACATCCTGGCCGACATCTTTGCCCACGAACGCCAGCCCCAGCTGGAAGACGATGCGGCCGTGCTGCACCGCTGCGCCGATTACCTGCGCAGCCTGGTCCTGCGCGCCCTGGTGGCATCTCCCGACCATGCGGCCACGTATGCCGACGTGGCCGGCCACATGCTGACGATCACCGAGGCCGACGGCAACGGCGCCTACCTGGACTTCATTCGCAACAGCTTCACCGTGCGCGAAGTGCTCAAGGCCCATGCCATGACAGAAGATGGCCAGATGAGCTTTGCCCCCGACGTCGTGGACGAGGACGGCGCCGTGCAAGACAGACGCGCCTGCTGCGGTACCATGAGCCATGCGGAATACAGCGAGTCGGATCAATTGCTCGAAGCGGAGCGCGAAGCGCTGGCCGCCTGGTGCCGCAGTTACGCCCCCCGATAAACGCCCTACGCCGCAGGCCCGCCAGCAGTCAGCCGCAGGCGATGGCGATGGCATGCCGCATCACGTCCCACCACCGTTCTCAAGAAGGAGCACCATGAAAATTTCAGCCCGCAGCAGCGGCGGCTTTGCCGGCCTGAGTGAACAGTATGACATCGATACGCAAGCCCATCCGGCTGGCCCCGGGCTGGAGGCGGCATTGGTCAGTAGCGGCTTTTTCACACACCAACAAGCCACGGGCGAACAAGTGGGCGCGGATATCCCCCACTGGAAGATCACCGTCGATGCGCCCGCCGCGCGCCGCACCATCACATTTGCCGAGGATGGCAGTGCAGAAAATGTACGTTGGCAACAGTTGTTAACGCAAATACGTGCCAGCGCCTGATTTTTCTGGCACGCATTTGGTATCGATCTTGATTTGAGTAAAACAAAAACACCACACGGCAAGATAGCACGCCGCCCGCCCTGCACCCTGCCGCATCGGGCGACTGTCGCTTTCTTGCCCCGTTCGTCATGGCAACGTCCCGGATAGTCGCTGAATTGCACTCTCTGCGCGGCAACGGCAACGCGAAAAAATGAATTTGCTTATATGTATTGTATATAAGCGGGATTTGTGAGAAGTAGCGAATTGCCTTAAAATACTATGCTTTGCTTTAGTACGCGCCGCCGAGGTTCCTGCAGGCGTTACAGCACCTCCCCCAAATTGATAGGACTGTTATGACCCACGTTGTCACCGAATCCTGCATCGCCTGTCGCTATACCGACTGCGTCGATGTCTGCCCGGTAGATTGTTTCCGGGAAGGCCCGAACTTCCTGGCGATCGATCCGGACGAATGTATTGACTGCGCCGTCTGCGTGGCAGAGTGCCCGGTGAACGCGATTTTCGCGGAAGAAGACGTACCGGGCGACCAGCAAGCCTTCATCAAGATCAACGTCGATCTGGCCCGCAACTGGCCTTCGATCACCAAAACGAAGGCTGCCTTGCCGGAAGCCGAGCAATACAAGGACGTCAAGGACAAGCTCGACATGCTGGTGCGCTAAGCGCACGGCAGTTGCGGCGGCCATTCCGGCCGGAATATTCCTGCCGCAGGGGCGTGGCGACAAATAAATGTATCAAAAGCAGCGGAAACGCTGCTTTTTTTTACTTTTAAGACATCGTTGTAGGTCTATCCACGCAAGTGTGGCGCGCTATCACATCGATGCGCAAACTATGGACCTATGCGCGGTAAAGCACATTTTGTCCTCAACAAATATCGTAGAATTGGATTATGATCTTTGAGCCGATATTGGCGCTTGGAATTAAACAAGGACTCTATATGCTTTACCAACTGCACGAACTGCAACGCTCTTTCCTCACTCCGGTGATGCAATGGGCAGACATGTCCTCCAAGTTATTTACCAACCCGGTTTCCCCACTGGCCCACACTCCGTTTTCGCAACGCATCGCAGCCGGCTATGAGCTGATGTACCGCCTTGGCAAAGACTACGAAAAACCGCAATTCGACATCCAATCCGTGCTCGTCCAAGGCGAGAGCGTCGACATCCGCGAACACGTTGTCGTGACAAAACCGTTTTGCCGCCTGATTCACTTCAAAAAAGAAGCCACTGGTTTGCAACAGCCCAAAGTTTTGCTGGTTGCCCCCCTGTCCGGTCACCACTCGACCCTGCTGCGCGATACCGTGCGCGGCTTGCTGGCCGAGCACGATGTTTACATCACTGACTGGACGGACGCGCGCATGGTACCGCTGACGGAAGGCCCGTTCCACCTGGACGATTACATTTATTATGTGCAAGAGTTCATCCGCCTGCTGGCGCCTGACTTGCACGTGATTTCCGTCTGTCAACCGACCGTGCCCGTGCTGGCTGCCATCTCGCTGATGGCGACGGCAAAAGATCCGCACATGCCGAAGACCATGACGATGATGGGCGGCCCCATCGACCCGCGTCGCTCGCCCACGCAAGTGAATAACCTGGCGACGGAAAAGAAATTCTCGTGGTTTGAAAACACCGTGATCTACGCGGTGCCGCCGAACTACCCTGGCTTTGGCCGCAAAGTGTATCCGGGCTTCCTGCAGCACGCCGGTTTCATCGCCATGAACCCGGGCCGCCACGCACAAAGCCACCGCGAGTTCTACATGCACCTGGTGACGGGCGATGACGAGCCGGCGGAAGGCCATCGCCAGTTCTACAACGAGTACAACGCCGTGCTGGACATGCCGGCCGAGTACTACCTGGAAACCATTAAAACGGTTTTCCAGGAATTCAGCCTGCCGATGGGCACCTGGAAAGTGGGCGGCCAACTGGTGCGTCCGCAAGACATCACGAATGTGGCGCTGTTTACCGTGGAAGGCGAACTGGACGACATTTCCGGCGCCGGCCAGACGCAGGCGGCGCATGATTTGTGTTCCGGCATCCCTGCCGAGATGCAGCAAGACTTCGTGGCGCCGAAATGCGGCCATTACGGCATCTTCTCGGGTCGCCGCTGGCGCGAGATCATTTGCCCGAAAATCGGCGAATTCATCCAGAAACACGGCTGATAGCCTTCGTTTCGATCAAAACGGCACGCCAGGCTACCCTGGCGTGCCGTTTTCTTTTATGCTCAGCTCATGCGCGCGACGTTTCGATTTTCACTGTCGGACGCGTATTGACAAAGATTTGCTCGACTCTCGGCTCACCTGGCCCCGGCTTCTTCATCGCATAGCCATTCACGGGCTGCGAACGGTTCACCCACAGCGCGTAATACAGATGGTCTGCGCGCGGATCTTCCGTATTCGGGTGGATCAATATCGTCAGGCCCAGGCTGTTCAACTGCAGCCACGGCACGATCACGGGCAGCAAGTCATTGGTGAAGCCGAAATAAAACGAGGGCGTCACGTGCGGGCCGCGCGGCTCCAGGTTCCAGTCGCCCAGTTCGATCTGGAAGCGCTCGGCCGCCCACTTGCGTATCAGCACCGCCTTCTGATAGCTGTCTTCATCAAAATAGATGTGTGCGTGATAACTCTCGATATCCGTGTAGGCACGCGGCTTGCCCGGCAAGGTTTCCTCGCCGGGCCGCACGCTGACAGGGCGCGGCGTGGGTGCCGTATCCGTATGCTCGCCCCACGGGCTTTTCCCGGGCGCCGACGGTTTTACGTCTTTCACGCGTTTTACCGCGCCATCCTGCGCCAGCGCCGAACCAGCCAGGCCCGAAGCTGCCAGCGCCGCCACCAGGCCACCGCCACGCAAGACCGTGCGGCGTTGCGGCGACAGCAGATTCGCCCATTCCAGATCGATGACCACGTGTTGATTTTTGTCAGACATAGAAGATTTCCTGTTCTTGATTATGTGGAGATAGAGATGGCAAATCAAAAGTGCATCGTGGCGCGGGCGTAGTAATAAGCACCAAGGACGCCTAATGGCCCCGAGTTGTCGTACGCGCCCGTGTACTGCGCCAAATTCGACGCGCTGCGCGCTGCGCGCGGCACCTGACTTGGCTTCTGCTCAAAGACATTGTTGGCGCCCACCGTCACGTTGATGCGCTTGCTGATGTCGTAGCCGACGCTGACATCCGTCACGAAGGCGGCCTTCAGCTGATAATCGCCGCCCGTGATGGCGTTCAAGCGCTTGAGCTTGCCATAGCGCGTCTCGCGCACGTTGAATACCCAGCCGGCTTTTTCATACGCCAGCGTGACGATCTCCTTGTCGCGCGGTGCGCGGTACAGCAAGTCGTACTCGGCCGATTTGCTCAAGGTGCCGATATTCGGCAATCCTTGCAGCACGGCGGGCAGTTGCGCTTTGCCTACCAGGCTCGTGTGATTGATATTGGCCGCCGCCGTCCAGCGCAACTTGCCCTCGGCCACGCGCAGCACATCCTCGGCCGTCAAGTCGATGCCGCGCGTGCGCGTGTCGCCCACGTTGGCAAAGTAATGCGCGACGAGGCCATTGCCCACCGTCAAGCCTGCCGAGCGCAGCAGGTTTTCAATGACCGTCGCTTGCGTGGCCGTCAGCGGCCGGCCGCTGCCATCAAGCGCCACGCCCGAGCTGCGGTCGATGCCGATGTTCGACGACACACCCAGACGGTCGCTGACCTTGATTTGATATGCGTCAACGGCAAAGCGCAGGGTGGGCGTCGAATTGAAGGTCAGCCCGGCCGACAGATTCGTCGATTTTTCCGGCTTCAACGCTTGCGCGCCCAGGGCCCGCGCAGCGGTCGAATTCGGCTGCGCCAGAGTGTACGGCACACCCGCATGGTCCGAAGTGTTCGAATACGCTTGCGTCACCAGGCTCGGGGCATGGAAACCGTTGCTGACGGTGCCGCGCACGGCCACGGCGGGCGTGACGTCATAACGGGCAGACAAACGGCCCGTGGTCTTGCTGCCGAAATCGGAGTATTTCTCGGCACGCAGGGCCGTATCGAGCAGCAATTGCGGCGTCAGTTTGGCGCCCAGGCCCCCATATGCCGCATAGCTGTGGCGCGCCGTGTCGGAGGCATCGACGGGCAGGTAGCCAGCCAGCGCCGACGCGCCGCTGCCCTGCCAGGAAGCGGGTTCGCCCGGGCTGCGCTGCTGCGTTTCATGCGAATACTCGAAGCCGACGCTGAGGTCAGCCGGCTCGCTCAACCCCAGTTGCAGCGGGCGGCGCACGTCGACATTGGTGGTCGAACGGCTGTAGCGCTGATTGCCGATGTCAAAATCGGTCTTGCCACCCGGATAAGTCAGCGAGTAATTGGCCGAGTTTTCCACGCCCACGTCGATATCGTCGCGGCCGTAAGTGCTGCTGACATCCCAGCTCCAGCCGGCCGTCTCGCCCTTGATGCCGCCCGTCAGCGCAACATCGTTTTCGCTCGTCGTTTCATACGGCGTGAAACCGTCGGGATACACGGACAGCAAGCCGCGGTTGTTATTGAAAATGGTATTGGGCAGGCGGAAATTCTGCGCCGAGCGGGCATCGCGGTGAGCATACGTGCCAAAGCCGTACAGTTGCACCTCATTCGATACGTCATAGCCGAGGTTGGCGCTGAGCGAGGCAGTCGTGCTTTGCGGCACGCCCGTATTGCGCCATGGATTGCTGTTGCGCTTCGCTTCGGCCGGGTTCGGCGAGGCGCCGGCCGGCAAGCTGTTGTTCGGTCCCAATTTCACCAGTTGCCCATCGCTGTTGCGCACGGCCGGATAGGACAGATAAGCGGGATTCAGGCCGAAATTGCGCACGGCGATGCCCTGGCGCTGGACTTCGGCGCCGAAGTGGGCAAAGCCATGCTCGCCCAGGCGCGTGCCGCCATCGATGCGCACGGAACCGTTCGTGCCATCGCCATCGTAGGTGGAACCGAGCTGCGTGCCGAAGCTGCCCTTGTCATCAGATTTCAGGATGATGTTGATGACGCCGGCAATGGCGTCGGAACCGTAGATGGCCGAGGCGCCATCGCGCAAGATTTCCACGCGGGCAATGGCACCCGTGGGTATCAGGGCCAGGTCGGTGGCGACAGAACCGGGAAAGCCATCTTCATTGACGATGGCCGTGGTATGGCGGCGCTTGCCGTTGACCAGCACCAGGGTATGTGAGGGATCGAGGTTGCGCAACTGCCCGGCGCGCACGATGCTGCCCAGGTCGGGCTGTACGCGGGCTGGCAAGTTAAACGATGGCAAGGCCGTGTCCAGCGCATCGAGCAAATTCAATTTTCCGGTGGCCAGCAATTGCTGCGCGCTGATCACGTCGATGGGTGCGGCACTGTTGGCCACCGTGCGGCCCGTGCCGCGTGCGCCCGTGACGATGACGGTGTCAAACGGGGCACCAGCCAGCACGGCAGCATCGTCCGGCGTCGCTTGCGCATACGCTGCACCGGGCGCTGCCAGCACGAGCACGGCCAGCGAGACGGCGTGCGTCAGTTGCCGCAGGCGCGGGGTGGGGTCTTGCTTGTGAATCAGTTCCCGCATACGAAAACATCCTTTCAAAGTCGTCAACACAGTGGCCGGAGACTAAAGGATGGGCAAACAAACAAGAACGAATGGTTTCGTATTTAGATATTTCGTTTTGGCAATTAACAACAGAGACGTGGGACGTCAGGGGGAGGATGGGGCCGAGGCCAGGCTCTGGTCGAGGCGCTTCCAGTAATCGCGTTCCAGCCTGGCCGTATCGATGTCGCGCGCCGCCTCGTTGAAGCGTTTTTGCTGCGCGGCACCTTCGGCATCGCGCTGAAAGCACACATGCACGGGGCGTTCCTTGAAGACAGTATCGATGATGGCGATGCGCTCGCGCTCGGCCTTGCTGAAGTTGCGTCCCATCAGCAGGTGCTGCAGAACATGGCGCTCGATGACGATCACGCGGTAACGCTTGATGAACAGTTTCTTCAGATTCGTGGCGTCGTTCAAGCCCTCCTCCGTCTTCAGTTCGCCACGCGCCACCATGCCATCGAACTGTTCGCCATTTGAATAGCCGGCCACGGTGCCGATGCGCAGCTTGCCCAGATCGGCCAGGGTGGCGCCGGGAACGCCATCTTCCTTCAGGTAGGCCAGTACGCCTTGCGTATTGCCAACCGGAACAGAGAAGTGACAGAGTTTTTCCCGTTCGGGCGTGCGCCAGACGGCCAGGAAACCCGCGTAGCGGGGACTGGCCAGGCCAAACTGCATGGCGCGCTTCCACGGAAAATACTCATATTTGACGACATAGCCCATGCGTTCGAAGATGGCGCTGACCATCGCCCCGGACATGCCATCGGCAAGCAGACTGCCGGTTATGAACGGTGGCCAGTCTTCCGCAGCGAAGCGAACGATACGTGAGCTGGCAACACCCGGTGCCGCCATAGGGGCACCAGCCTGCTCGTGCGCAAGGGCAAGTGCAAGTGCAGAGTGCATGAAGAAACAGAAGGGCAAACCAACTGTTCGGAGGAAACGCATGTTTTGCTCCTATGGCCTGGCGCGCCGTGTAGTGCAGGCTCGGCAACAGGACTGGCGGTCGGCTTTTTTTAATCACAGGCTTGATAAAAATCATGCTCCCACAAAAAAAAGAAATTTCAAAGTTGTTTATTTGCACTTTGACATTCCTGAGGGAAATAAAATACGATTGCGGCGCGCTTGCAACAGCCCGCCACGGCACACGCTATCCCCTCTCACGACACAGGTTTTTACTTGCTGGCGGCCCAGATGGCCGATAATGATGTTTTACCGTGGAAGATGACCGTGCCGCATCCCGCCTCTCCCTCACTTGCCGACCAGATCGAAGACTTGCTGCCGCAAACGCAATGCACCAAATGCGGCTACAACGGCTGCCGCCCGTATGCGGAAGCGATCGCCGCAGGCAATGCCGACATCAACCAGTGCCCACCGGGCGGCACGCAAGGCATCGTGCGCCTGGCCAACTTGCTGGGCAAAAAGATCATTCCTCTCAATCCCGTCAATGGCCTCGAACGTCCGCGATCTGTCGCTTACATCGATGAATCGCTGTGTATCGGCTGTACCCTGTGCATCCAGGCCTGTCCCGTGGACGCCATCGTCGGTGCCGCCAAGCAGATGCATACGGTGGTCACCGATCTGTGCACGGGCTGCGACCTGTGCGTGGCGCCCTGCCCCGTCGACTGCATCGTGATGTATCCCGTCAGCGCCGACGCCACCGGTTGGGATGCCTGGAGCCAGGTTGAGGCTGACGACGCGCGCGCGCGCCACGATTTCCGCACGCAGCGGCTGCGCCGCGAAGCCGATGCCAACGACGCGCGCCTAGCCGCCAAGGCCGTCGCCAAGATGCAGGAAGTGACGCAGGAAGTGCCCGTCACGCCCGACGAACAGGCGGAAAAGGAGCGCAAGCGCGCCATCATCGCCGCCGCCATGGAGCGCGCGCGCGCCAAGGCTGCCGCCAGCGCCGCCGCCCAGACAGAAGCGCCCGCCCCCAACGCCCCGAAAAAAGACGCATGAACGCTGCCAAACGCCTGGAAATCTTTACGCGCTTCCGCGCCGCCAATCCTTCGCCGAAAACGGAACTCGAGTACACGACGCCGTTCGAGCTGCTGATCGCCGTGCTGCTGTCGGCGCAGGCGACGGACGTGTCCGTCAACAAGGCCACCCGCTTGCTGTATCCGGTCGCCAATACGCCAGCCACAATACTGGCGCTGGGCGTCGACGAGCTGGCCAGCTACATCCGCACCATCGGCCTGTTCCGCACCAAGGCGAAGAACGTCATCGCCACCTGCCAGATCCTGCTCGAGCAGCACGGCGGCGAAGTGCCACGCGACCGTGCCTCGCTGGAAGCCTTGCCCGGCGTGGGCCGCAAGACGGCGAATGTGGTCATGAACACGGCGTTTGGCGAACCGACCATGGCCGTCGACACGCATATCTTCCGCGTCTCGAACCGCACCGGCATCGCGCCAGGCAAGAATGTCGATATCGTCGAGCAAAAACTGCTGAAATTCGTGCCCAAGGAATTCCTGCACGACGCCCACCACTGGCTCATCTTGCACGGCCGCTACACGTGCATGGCCCGTAAACCGCAATGTTGGAACTGCATGATTGCCGACCTGTGCGATTACAAGAGCAAGTCACCGATGCCGGCTGTGGTGTAGGCAACGGCCCGAATAGGCCGTTTTCTATGTCTCTCCTGCAAGCTCGCGCTTACAGCAATACCATATTGTCACGATGAATCAGCTCATGGCCTTCCATGTAGCCGAGAATCACCTCGATCTCGGCAGAGGGCTTGCGCATGATGCGGCGCGCTTCGCCGCTCGTGTAGTTGGACAGGCCGCGCGCCACGGGCACGCCGGCGGCATCGACGCAGGTGATCACGGCACCGCGGCCGAATTCGCCGTTCACGCCCGTCACGCCGATCGGCAACAGGGACTTACCTTCCTGGCGCAGCTTTTGTACGGCGCCCGCGTCCAGCACAACGGCGCCAGCCGTGTGCAGATGATCGGCCATCCACTGCTTACGCGCTGTCAATTGCCCTGTTTGCGCCAGCAACTGCGTGCCGATCGCTTCGCCCTGGGCCAGCCGGCTGAGCACATCGCTGTCGCGGCCCCAGGCGATGATCGTGTGGGCACCGGACTTGGCGGCGCGCTTGGCGGCGAGGATTTTCGTCAGCATGCCGCCACGCCCCAGGCTGCTGCCGGCACCGCCGGCCATCGCTTCCAGCGCCGGATCGCCGGCGATGCCTTGCGTGATCAGGTAAGCGTTCGGGTCCTTGCGCGGGTCGGCCGAGAACAGGCCGTGCTGGTCAGTCAGGATGACCAGCGCATCGGCCTCGATCAGGTTGGCCACCAGGGCGCCCAAGGTGTCGTTGTCGCCGAACTTGATTTCATCGGTGACGACGGTGTCGTTTTCATTGATGATCGGCACCACGCCCAGGCGCAGCAGGGTCGTCAGGGTAGAGCGGGCATTCAGGTAGCGTTCGCGGTCGGCCAAGTCGGCGTGCGTCAGCAGCACTTGCGCCGTGCCCAACTGGTGGGCGCGGAAGCTGCTTTCATAGATTTGCGCCAGGCCCATTTGGCCGACGGCGGCACAGGCCTGCAATTCGTGGATATCGGTGGGGCGCCGCTCGAAACCGAGGCGCAGCATGCCTTCGGCGATGGCGCCGGAGCTGACCAGCACGACTTCCTTGCCCAGGGCGCGCAAGCCGGAAATCTGCGCAGCCCAGCGCGCGATGGCGGCATGGTCGAGTCCACGGCCATCGTTGGTGACCAGCGAGGAGCCGACTTTGATGATGATGCGGGTAGCTTTTTGAATCACGGAATCCATGGGGCGGCGCTCTTCCCTTAATAGACGTCAGCGCGCAGGACGCAGCAGCAGCAAGGCCAGCCCCGCCGTCAGCTCGATTGCGCACATGAACAACACAAAACCCTGGGGCAAGCCGAAGCTGATGGCCGCGTACAAACGGCCGGCGGGCTGCGCCAGGACCAACATTGCAGTGATATCGCCGAGGATGGGCGGTTCGCCCTGCCGTGCTGCGAACAGCGCCAGGAGCGCGGTAGCGCCCCAGACACCGACATGGGAAGCGTAGAACTGGCTGTAGCCATTGACGCCATTGAGGAAGATGCCCATGCCGGCCGCCATTGCATCGGCGAACAGCAGGCAGGCGACCGCGCTCAGCCCGTAAGCATACGCGATCAGATGCAATACACGGCGCTGCCACGCTTGCTTGCGCGATGACGCGACAGCGACCGCCTGTACTGACATCAGGATACAGCCTTAGTCGATAATCTTGAAACGTGGATCATCCGGGTCGATCGACGAGATACCGCGTGCTTCTTCGGTCATCTGCGTTTCTTCGGCACGGCTTTCGCTGTGTTTCTTCGCTTCCAGATGTTGATAAATCGCATTCACCAGTTCCGGGCAACCTTGATGGTTCAGCGCGGAGATCTCGAAGACGGGACCTTTCCAGGCGAAACGCTTGAGAAAGTCCTTCACCAGCTTCTTACGGTCTTCTTCCGGCACCATGTCGAGCTTGTTCAACACCAGCCAGCGCGGCTTGTCGACCAGCGACTCGTCGTATTTTTTCAGTTCCTTGACCAGCGCCTTGGCTTCCTTGACAGGATCGACGTTGGTTTCAAACGGCGCCAGGTCGACGATGTGCAACAGCAGACCCGTGCGCTGCAAGTGACGCAGGAATTGATGGCCCAGGCCCGCGCCTTCGGAAGCGCCTTCGATCAAGCCGGGAATATCGGCGATCACAAAGCTCTTCTCGTGCGACACGCGCACCACGCCCAAGTTCGGGTGCAAAGTGGTAAATGGGTAATCGGCAATTTTCGGGCGCGCATTTGAGACGGCCGAAATGAAGGTCGACTTGCCGGCGTTCGGCATGCCCAGCAGGCCCACGTCAGCCAGCACTTTCAGTTCCAGGCGCAGTTCCCGGCGTTCGCCTTCCTTGCCCTCGCCTTTTTGGCGTGGCGCACGGTTGGTCGAGGACTTGAAGTGAATATTGCCCCAACCGCCTTCGCCGCCCTTGGCCAGCATTTCGATCTGGCCGTGTTCGGTCAAATCGGCCAGGATTTCGCCGCTCGCGTTGTCGATGATCAAGGTGCCGACCGGCATGCGCAGATGGATATCATCCGCGCCCTTGCCATAGCAATCTGCGCCACGGCCAGGCTCGCCATTGCGAGCCTTGTGCATTTTGGAGAAGCGGAAATCGACGAGCGTGTTGATATTGCGGTCGGCGACTGCCCAAATGGTGCCGCCCTTGCCGCCATCGCCGCCATCGGGACCGCCGAAAGGCCGGAATTTTTCACGACAGAAAGAGGCGCAGCCGTTGCCGCCATCGCCCGCGATGACTTCGATTTTTGCTTCGTCGATAAACTTCATAATTTTGCCGCCATAAAACTAAAAAGGCTCTACCTTGGGCAGAGCCTTTCGATTGAAGGCTTGCGCCTTACATCATGCGATCACAGCGGAGCGAACTGGCGCCCCGCGATGAATTACGCTGGTACTGCTGCGTTAGGTACAACGGTCACGAATTGCTTCGAACCGGCGCCTTTGACAACGAACTTCACTTTGCCCGCGATCAGCGCGAACAACGTGTGGTCCTTGCCCATGCCTACGCCTTCGCCGGCGCGCACTGGGGTGCCGCGTTGACGAATGATGATGCCGCCAGCATTGATAGCTTGGCCGCCGTAGACTTTAACGCCCAGACGTTTTGATTCTGAATCACGGCCGTTTCGCGTTGTGCCGCCGCCTTTTTTGTGTGCCATTTAAGACTCCTTGATAGCTGATTAATTCAAACAGCGGCGATTAGCCGTTGATCGAAACGATTTGGATTTCGGTAAAATTCTGGCGATGGCCTTGATGCTTTTGGTAATGCTTACGACGACGCATCTTGAAAATTTTGACCTTATCATGGCGACCATGCGCCACAACCGTAACCAGTACCGTTGCACCTTCGACCAATGGCGCACCAAATTTAATGGTGTCGCCCGCGCCTACTGCGAGAACTTGATCGATGGTGATTTCGGAACCAATGTCTGCCGGTATCTGTTCTACTTTAAGTTTTTCGCCAGCGACAACTTTGTATTGTTTGCCACCGGTTTTTATGACCGCGTACATGATTTGAAACCTCATCAAATGTTGAAAGAATTTGTCCCACTGCCACGCAAAGCAAGCCGTACACAACAGGGAGAACCAGCGATTATACACGGACTGATAAATCGCGTCAAAAACTATTCACAAAGACTGATGATCGTGGTATGTCGACAACCTGACCATCATGTCAGGCTTGCGCCAGGCGGACAGAAAAGCGCGCGCCAGTGCCAACAAGGTCAAACAATTGCTCTACAGTCATAGGCAAACATCACGCTCGCGCAAGCCATGTCGTATAATCGCCGCACCCACAATCTAATGCAGGTTCGCCTTGTCTGACGCTAACAAACACGTTAACCAAAACACCATCGTGCAAACGATTGCCGCCGATATGGACGCAGTCAATACGGTGATCCGCCAAAAACTGCACTCCGATGTGATTCTGATCAATCAAATCGCTGAATACATCATCAGTGCAGGCGGCAAACGCATCCGTCCCGTGCTGATTTTGCTGGTGGCCAATGCCCACGCCTATCGCGGCACGGCGCACCATGAACTGGCTGCCGTGGTCGAATTCATCCATACCGCTACCCTGTTGCACGACGATGTCGTCGATGAATCGTCGATGCGCCGCGGACGCCAGACGGCCAACGCACTGTTCGGCAATGCCGCCTCGGTGCTGGTGGGCGATTTCCTGCATTCGCGCTCGTTCCAGCTGATGGTATCGCTAAATAATATGCGCGTCATGCAAATCCTCTCCGACGCCACCAACGTGATCGCCGAAGGCGAAGTGCTGCAGTTGCTGAACATGCACGATCCGGACGTGACGCAAGACAGCTACCTGAACGTCATCCGCTCGAAGACAGCCAAGCTGTTCGAAGCATCGGCGCAACTGGGCGCCCTGATCGCCGGCGCCAGCGAAGACGATATCGAAGCGGCTGCCGAATACGGCCGCTCGCTGGGCACAGCATTCCAGCTGATCGACGACGTGCTCGACTATGCGGGCGACGCCACCGAAATCGGCAAGAATGTGGGCGACGACTTGCGCGAAGGCAAACCGACCATGCCGCTGATCTGGCTGATGGAAAACGGCACGCCGGCACAGCGCGAACTGGTACGCAGCTGCATCGAACAGGGCGACGAACAGCATTTCGACGCCATCCTGGCCGCCATCACCAGTAGCGGCGCCCTCGACTACACGCGCAAGCAGGCGGAAATCGCCGGCCAGCGCGCCGCCGATGCCATCTCCGGCTGGCCGGACAGTGTCTACAAGCAATCCATGCTGCAACTATGCTCGTTTGCCGTCGACCGCAATCACTGATCGCGTTTTACTCGATACAATACAAAACGGCGCCACTGGCGCCGTTTTTTGATTGCATCCCTACTTACGCTCATGCTCCATGGCCGCGCCCGCCAATGCGCGCACGATGGCCGGCTCCGCTTCCAGCCGTTCGCTGTAGCGGCTACCCAGATAATCGCGGCGATCGCGTACCAGCAGGGTGAATTTGTACAACTCCTCCATCACATCGACCAGGCGCTCGTAGTACGGCGACGGCTTCATGCGGCCCGCATCGTCGAATTCCTGATACGCCTTGGCCACCGAAGACTGGTTCGGAATAGTCACCATGCGCATCCAGCGTCCCAGCACGCGCAAGCCGTTGACGGCATTGAACGATTGCGAACCGCCCGACACTTGCATCACTGCAAGGGTTCGTCCCTGCGTGGGCCGCACGCTGCCCGATTCCAGCGGCAGCCAGTCGATCTGCGATTTGAAGACTCCCGTGACAGCGCCATGCCGCTCGGGACTGCACCACACCTGCCCTTCCGACCAGAGCGAGAGCGCGCGCAGTTCCTGCACTTTCGGATGTTCGGGCGACACGCTGTCGACCATGGGCAAGCCATGCGGATCGAACACGCGCGTGTCGGCGCCAAAGTGGCGCAAGATGCGCTCCGCTTCCAGGGTCAGCAGCTTGCTGTACGAGCGTTCGCGCAGCGAGCCATACAGCAGCAGGATGCGCGGCGCGTGGGTGGATAGCGTGACTGGCGCCAATTTATCCAGGCTGGGCAAGTCCAGGTGCGCGGCGCTGATGTTGGGCAACTCATTGGGCAAATCATCCATCTCAGGCCACCGGTTTGCCATCGGCGCCCACTACTGGCTGGCCATCTTCCTTGGCAAAGGCGCCTTGCTGCGGCAGCGGCAGGATGTCCAGCACCTTTTCCGACGGCCGGCACAGGCGCACGCCCAGTTCCGTGACGACGATGGGACGGTTGATCAAAATAGGATGGGCTTGCATGGCATCGAGCAGGGCCGCATCGCTCAGCTCAGGATTGGCCAGGCCCAGCTCGTCATACAGGGCGCCCTTGTCGCGCATCACCGCGCGCACGGACAAGCCCGCATGCTTGATCAAGTCGACCAACTCGTCACGCGAAGGCGGGTTCTTGACGTAATCGATGATAACGGGTTCGACGCCCGTGTTGCGGATCAGGGCCAGGGTGTTGCGCGAGGTGCCGCAAGCCGTGTTGTGATAGATCGTGATCGTCATGTCGTCGTTTCCTTCAATAAATGTGGTTCGCTGACGCAACAAGGGGCGCCGGCGCAGCAGTTCTCGGTCAAAAAGGCCAGCAAGCCGTTCATGCCCGCATAGTTGGCCGCATAGATGATGGAGCGGCCCGCCTTGCACGCCGTCACCAGATTGGCGTGCGCCAGTTCCTTCAAATGAAACGACAGCGACGATGGCGCAATGGCCAACGCTTCGGCAATTTTCGTCGCGGCCATGCCTTGCGGCCCCGCTTGCACCAGCAGGCGGAACACGGCCAGCCGCGATTCCTGTGCCAGCGCAGCCAGGGCCACGATGGCGGAAGCACTCGTCAGCGGTGTCGCCGGGTCAGTGATCGTCTTTTCATTTTTCATAATTCAATAATACTCGAATTATTGAATCATTTCAAGCGACATGCCTTAGCTACATGCCTTACCTACATGCCTTACCCACGTATCTTACGTACCCCAGCGCACCGACTGTGATGGCCTATCGGTCTACCTTGATGAAAAAATCATTGTGATTGGATTACCATGACACGCTCAACCCCGCTCAACATCCTCGGCTGGAGCCTGGCCGCCCTGCTGACCCTCATCTCCCTCCTCGTCATCCTTGTGTTGACCTTCGACTGGAACCGCGCCCGCCCCTACATCAACCAGAAGGTGTCGGAAAGCACGGGGCGCAGCTTCGTCATCGGCGGTGACTTGCAGGTGCAGTGGCGGCAAGGCTTGAAGACGGAGTCGGGCTGGCGCCGCTATGTGCCGCGTCCCCACATCAGTGCCCAGGACGTGCGCATGAGCAACCCGGACTGGGCCACGGCCGGTCCGCAGCTGGCCAGCGCCAGGCGCATCGACGTGGTCATCCATCCACTGCCCCTGCTGCTGCACAAGGTGGTGCTGACGGACTTGACGCTGGACGCGCCGCAGATCGCCCTGCAGCGGCGCGCCGATGGCAGCAATAGCTGGACCTTGAAGGATAATGGCCCTTTGCCTTGGAAGGTGGAAATCCAGCGCATGGCCTTCGGCAACGGCGCCATCCGCTACCTCGACGATGGCATCGCCCTCGACGTGCGCGCCAAGGTCAGCTCGACGGCACCCGACGCCACGTCGGGCAATGCGCCAGGCAACGCGCCCGTAGAGAAATACGGCATCGCCTTTACCCTGGGTGGCAGTTACCGCAAGGCCCCCGTGACGGGCGGCGGCAAGGCAGGTGCCGTGTTGTCCCTGACCGATAACAACACGGTGTATCCCGTGCAGGCGCACGCCGTGCTGGGCAAGAACAAGGCCAGCATCGCCGGCACCCTGACGGACCCGCGCTCGCTGTCCGGCATCGATTTGCAGCTGAGCCTGGCGGGCGCCAGCATGGCCGACCTGTATCCGCTGACGGGCGTGCTGCTGCCCGAAACGCCGAACTACGCCACCAAGGGTCGCCTGCTGGGCAAGAAGGACGGCGGCACCTGGAGCTGGACCTATCAAAACTTCAAGGGCACGGTGGGCCAGAGCGACCTGGCCGGCACCTTGCAATACCTGCCACGCCAGCCGCGTCCCTTGCTGCGCGGTGAAGTGACGTCGCAGCAATTGCGCCTGGAAGACCTGGGGCCCACCATCGGCGCGGACAGCAATGCGCAGAAACAGGCACGCGGCAAGGCACCCGTGCAGCCCGAGAATAAAGCCTTGCCAGTGGAACAATTCAACACGGCCAAATGGAACGCGCTCGACGCCGACGTGAAATTCACCGGGAAAAAACTGGTGCGCACGCACGATATCCCGCTCAACGATCTCGTCGCCCACATCCACATGAAAGACAAGGTGCTGAGTCTGACGCCGCTCAATTTCGGCATGGCCGGTGGCGACATCACCTCGAATATCACCCTCGATGGCCGCCAGAAGACCATCGCCGCGCAAGCCAAGGTGACGGCGCGCCACCTCAAGATTCGCGAACTGTTTCCCAGGCTGCAATCGATGCAAGCGAGCTTCGGAGAAGTGTATGGCGATGCGGCACTCACGGGTCACGGCAATTCCATCTCGGCCATGCTGGCTAGCGCAAATGGCGAACTGGCGGCCACCGTCAGCGAAGGCTCCGTCAGCCAGTTCATGCTGGAACTGGCCGGGCTGAACCTGGCCAATGCCGTCTTTGTGAAAGTCTTTGGCGACAAGCAAGTCCACCTGAACTGCCTGGCCAGCGATTTCGCCGTCACGAATGGCCAGGCCGACGTGCGCCGCTTCGTGCTCGACACGGACACGGCCGTCGTGAATGTCACGGGCAATGTCAACCTGGCCCACGAAACCCTGAACCTTGACGTACGCCCGCGCACCAAGGGCGCCCGCATCATCACCTTGCGCACGCCGCTGTATGCGAGAGGCACCTTCAAGAACCCGGACGTGGGCCCGCAAAAAGGCCCGCTGGCCCTGAAAACTGCCGCCGCCGTGGCCCTGGCTACCCTGGTGACGCCGCTGGCCGCCCTGCTTCCGCTGGTCAACGTCGACAAAGCCCCCGACACGGACTGCGCCGCCGTCATGGCGCAAGCGAACGCCACGCGCAGGGCGCCCACCTCGCCTGCGACAAATGCACCGGCGAAAAAAGTCAGCGAAGCGGACATCAAAAAGGCGCAGCAAGAAAAGAAATAGGCCTTGACGCGGCAGCTTGAAACCCACCCCGCCATCTGCTGTAATACCAGTAAGCGGAGGGAGGGAGCGGCTCAGCCTGGTAGAGCGCTGCGTTCGGGACGCAGAGGCCGGAGGTTCGAATCCTCTTACCTCGACCAAAATACCCTTGAAAACAAATTGATTAGCGCTGATCTTCATCTTTGCCGAACCGTCCTGCCTGCCAATGGTACAACCTGGTGCAGCACAACGCTGCGGATACCAACGGGGCGGATCATGGCAAAGATAAATCCAAGTTTAATTTCAAGCCGGCATGAGCCTGGACCAATTCATGGCGCTCTACGGCGAGCAGGGGCAATGTGAGGAAGCGCTGGAGCGCTGCCGCTGGCCGAGTGGCTTCGCCTGCCGCCACTGCGACGCACGTCAACACTACGTCGTATGGCACGGCAAGGCGAAGACCTTCCAGTTACCAACCATGCCGAAGCAAAGGCTGACATTACCGATGACATCGTCGGCTTCTACAACTGCAAGCGCATCAATTCAGCATTGGGCAATCTGCCGCCCAGCGTCAATGAACAGAAAATGGCAGCACGCGCACCTATCGTTGTCTCCGAAATTACTTGACCACAGCAAACGTCAACACCTCGCCATCGGCAGGAATGCGCACGCGGTCACCGATCTTATGCTCTTTCACGTGGTCGCGCAGTTCCTTGCGGCTCAGCGTCATGTGATTGATGGCATCCATGTGGGTGGCGATGATGGTCGCGTTGGGCATGGCTTGGTAGGCATGCAGAACGTCGTCCTTACCCATGATGATGGAGCCTGTGTAACCTTTCATGCGGGCGTCGCCGGTGTTGAGGATGACGACATCGGGATTGAATTTTGCCAGCGTGCCATCCACTGTCGCATTCCACACTGTATCGCCCACGATGTACACGGTCTTCGCACCGGGAGCCTGGAAGACCACACCCATCGCCTCACCCAGCATGTCGCCCAGCGGCTTCTTGCCGTACATTTCGTCGGTGCCGTGCTGGCCTCCGGTCTTGGTCAGGCGCACGCCTTCGAACTCGGTACTTCCAGTCATGATACGGACATCGGTATAACCCTGGCCGCGAATCAACGCGGCATCGGCTTCATGCTGCACAAACAGTGGCATTGCCTTCGGTATGAAGTTGTGGTCACCGCCGTCCCAATGGTCGAGGTGCGTATGGGTGACGATTACAGCGTCCACTCCCTTCATGATGTCCTTGACTGGCAGCGGCAGTTCAATCGTCGGGTTGCGCAGCTCACTGTGGAAAGTGCCCGGAAAGCCGGGATAGGTCCCCTTTTTTGCCAGGAAAGGATCGACCAGGAAGGTCTTGCCGGCATACTGAATTTTTGCCGTGGCGTTGCGTATCTGTTGGACTTGTACCTGCACGGTGGCGCCGGTGGCGGCCGTCGCACCGGCATGGGCAGTGAAACTTGTGGATCCCATGGCCAAAGCCATCGCGATCACTAAAACTTTGATTGATTTCATGTTGTTGCTCCATTGAGTGAGTATCGACAAGCAACATTGTGGCGGTGTTAGTGAGAACTTAAAATTGACCCGGATGCCAATTACCGATGATTTTGGGCCAAAGTTAGCTATGGTCTGCCCATCATGCTAAAAACCCGTCTATCATCACTCTGATCCTGTATCCCACCTTCAGCTAACCCCTGCGTGTCCACGCCGATGTGGCGCTTGATGCCTGAAACCTTCTTGCGCGCGTCGTAACCCTTGCTAACGGCTGTATCCGTGTTCTTCACGCTCTGCGCGTCCACGATCAACAGCGTCGGCGTGTCGCTGCGCCCCAGTTTTTCGCGGGCCGCGCCAACCTGATTTTTTTAATGCCTGCTCCAGCACGCTGATACCGTGCTGGTCAGGCTCGCTCCATTTGGCAAAATACGAATGCACCGTCCTCCATTTGGGAAAATCCTTCGGCAATATCCTCCACTGAAAGCCACTGCGTAGCAGATACAACACCGCGCAGAACACTTCATACAAGTCCAACGTAGTCGGCTTCGTGCGTTTCCTCACGCTTTGCAATAGCGGCAGAACTTCTTCAAATTTTTCTCGACTGACGTCGCTGGCGTAGAGCTTTCTCATCCCTCAATTATCCGGCAATTCGGCTAGATCGTGAACACGTTCTTAGAGGTCCTGTGGCCGTACATGGCTGCAAAACGGCGTGCGGATGCTCGCTCATTGGCAAGGTTAACGCGATAGTGGAATAGTTGGCCGTTGGCATCTGTCTCTACGCGCAATCCTTGACCCGCGTGTTGGCATGTTGCCTAAAAGTATGATATTAATTGAACAATTAATTAATTGAACACTTTCATCGTGCAAGGGTACGGTCTTCATGTCTTTCCTGATAGTTCTGGCCGCACTGGCCTTCCTCATGCTGGCCGCCTACCGCGGCTACAGCGTGATCCTGTTTGCGCCCGTCGCCGCACTGGGCGCCGTGCTGCTGACCGATCCGTCTGCCGTGCCGGCTGTCTTCAGCGGCATCTTCATGGAAAAGATGGTGGGCTTTATCAAGCTGTACTTCCCCGTCTTTTTGCTCGGCGCCGTGTTCGGCAAGCTGATCGAGTTGTCCGGCTTTTCCCAGTCCATCGTCGTGGCGGCCATCCGCTACATCGGCAGTACGCGCGCGAATGCCGTGATCGTTGCAGTCTGCGCTGCGCTGACCTATGGCGGCGTATCGCTGTTCGTGGTGGTGTTTGCCGTGTATCCGTTCGCGGCCGAGCTGTACCGCCAGAGCAATATCCCCAAGCGGCTGATGCCGGGCGCCATTGCCCTGGGCGCGTTTTCCTTCACCATGGATACCTTGCCCGGCACGCCGCAAATCCAGAACATCATCCCTACCACCTTTTTCAACACGACCGGCTGGGCCGCGCCGTGGCTGGGCACCATCGGCGCCGTGCTGACGGTGATCATGGGACTGGCTTTCCTCGAATGGCGCCGCCGCTCCGTCATGGCAACGGGCGAAGGTTATGGAGTGGAAGCGGAACAGGCCAAGACCGGCGGTGGCGAGCTGCCCCATCCGCTGCTGTCGGTGGCGCCTTTGGTGCTGGTGGGCGTGGCCAACTTTGCGCTGACCAAGCTGATTCCCCACTGGTATGGCGACAGTTACGTGCTCACCGCCGAGACCCTGCCCGGCTTGCATGTGCCCGTGTCGACATCGATAGGCTCCGTGACGGGTATCTGGGCCGTGGAAGGCGCCTTGTTGCTGGGCATCTTGCTGGTGTGCGTGACAGCCTTCGGGCGCATCCGCACCGCCTTTGCCGAAGGCACCAAGGCGGCCGTGGGCGGCGCGCTGCTGGCGGCTATGAATACGGCGTCCGAATATGGCTTCGGCGGCGTCATCGCGGCGCTGCCCGGCTTCCTCGCCGTCAGCAATACCTTGCGCAGCGTGCCCGATCCCCTCGTCAATGCGGCCGTGTCCGTGACGACCCTGGCCGGCATTACCGGCTCGGCCTCGGGCGGCATGAGCATCGCGCTGGCCGCCATGTCGGACAGTTTTATCCAGGCCGCGCAGCAGGCGCACATTCCGCTCGAAGTGATGCACCGCGTGGTGGCCATGGCCAGTGGCGGCATGGATACCTTGCCGCACAATGGCGCCGTGATCACCCTGCTGGCCGTCACCGGCCTCACGCACCGCCAGTCCTACCGCGACATTTTCGGCATCACCGTCATCAAGACGGTGGCCGTATTCCTCGTCATTGCCATCTATTACCTGACGGGGCTGGTCTGAGGGTTGGGGCAAGCTACAGCCGCGACGACGATGCCGGCTTCGCCGATGCCACTTGCGCCGACTTGAACAAATGGCTGATGCCCATGGTCAGCAGCGGGCCAGCCAGCGCCAGATAGGAACTGTCCACGCCATACGGATTGCCCGCCAGGAACCAGCCGATGGTGGCGATCACGGAGACGATCACGCCGACAAAGGCGCCGCGCGGCGTGCCGAATTTCGGCGCATAGAAGGCCATCAGCACCAGCACGGCCAGGGTGGCGCGCAGGGCCTTGCCGAGGAAGGCGATCATCAGCAGTTTTTCCGCATACAGCGCCAGCACCAGCGGCAGCAAGCATGCGACGACGATGGCGATGCGCAGGAACATCAGCGATTTCGCGTCATTCTTCGCCTTGTTGTACCAGGGATCATAAAAATCCTTCATGGCCAGGGTGGCCGACGCCAGGGTGGTGGCGGAAATGCCGCCGAACAGGGCGCCGGCCAAGCCCACGATCATGATGCTGGCGGAAAACGCCGGCATGTGGGCGATCAGGGTAGGAAAGGCATCGATCGACTTCATGCCCGGATACAGCACGGCGCTGCACATGCCGATCAGGGCCGCCATCAGGCCGAACGGAATCATCAGCGACGACACGTAATAGCAGGCGCGCTTGGCCACGGCCGGGTTGTCCGTGCTGACCAGGGCCTGGATCACGTATTGCGTGGCAAAGATGGAACCGATGCCGCCGATCATCCAGGCAATGATCTGGCCCCAGCCGATCTCGACCCAGTTGAACATCTTGGCCGGCAATTGCGCCTGCAGCGCGCCGATGCCGCCCGTCGCTTCCAGCGCATAAGCCAGCGCCAGGATCACGCCCAGGTACTTGACGATGGAGTGGGCGAAATTGGTGTACACGACCGAGCGCATGCCACCCAGGCTGACATACATCACGGTAATGGCACCCACCAGCAAAATGGCCACGGTTTTATTGATGTGCAGCACCGCTGCCAGCACGGCGCCGCCGCTCGCGTACAGGGCCACGGCAACGATGCTCAGCGCGACGATGGTAAGTATCGATGCGGCATAGCGCACGGGTTCGCCGTAGGTTTGCGCCAGGATGCCGGAAATCGTCGACTGCCCGCTTTCCTTGTATTTTTTCACTAACACGATGGCCAGCAGCAAGAAGCCCAGCGACAGCGCCACCAGATTCCATGCAGCGGAAATGCCCAGTTCATAGCCTTTTTGCGCCGTGCCGATGCTCACCGAACTGCCGATGAATTCCGACAGCAGCAGCGCGCCGATCAGGTAAGCGGGATAATTGCGCCCGCCCGCCGTCATGCCCTCGGCGCTGTTGGCATGCTTGCGCACGCTGTAAGTAATGTAGGACATGAGGGCGAAATAGCCCACCGTGACCGCGGCGATAATGATCAATCTGTTTTCCATCCGTCTACTCCAAGTCTGCTTTTCTTATTATTATTTTTCAAGAAAGCTTCCCCTGCCGCATGCCGTACCAATTGGTGGCAGTGCTCAGAGGAAAGTCAAATTCCTGCCGTACCGATAAGGTACAGCAAGCCTCACACTAAAAAAGTCCGCAACTGCGCCGTAAACAAGTCCGCCGCCTCGATATTCGAGATATGCGAAGCGGGCAGGCTTGCCAGGCGGGCGCCAGCAATCTGCTGCTGCAGCCAGCGCCCGTCGTCGATGGTGGTGACGGGATCGTGCTCGCCCACGATGATCAGGGTGGGCACGGCTATCGTGCCGACGCAGGCGTGCAAGTCCGCCTGGGCCAGCACTTCGCAGCAGGCCGCGTAGCCGCCGGCATCCTGGCCGCGCAAGGTGCTTGTCAGGCGCGCCACCGTGTCCGCCTCGCGCGCAATAAACTGCGGCGTGAACCAGCGCACCGCGGCGCTCTCGGCCACCGCGGCCATGCCGTCGCTGCGCACTTGCTCCGCCCGCAGCTGCCACGGCGCGGCGCCACCGATGCGCGCCGCCGTATTCGCCAGCACGAGCTTCGTCAAGCGCAGCGGCCGGTGTATGCCCAGCCACTGGCCCGTCAAGCCGCCCATGGAAATGCCGCAGAAGGCGGCACGGGCGATATCGAGGTGGTCGAGCAACGCCACCACGTCCAGGCCCAGTCGCTCGATGCCGAACGGCGCGCTGCCGCTGGCCGACTGGCCATGGCCGCGCGTGTCGTAACGCACGACAAAAAAGTCGCCGGCCAGCGCGGCCGCTTGCGCATCCCACATGGACAGGTCCGTGCCGAGGGAATTCGACAGGACCAGGCAGGGCTTGCTGCGCTCGCCATCGGTACGGTAATGCATGCGGGTAGCGTCCACCTCGCACATTTTCCCGGCAGTGTCGTTGCCTGTATGCGTCATCGCATGTCTCCTCAGGAATCGTCGTCGCGCACCGACGAAGAATGGCGGCACAGCGGCATCACGTCGATCTGCATGTAGGGGAACAGGGGAAGCGAGGTCAGTAAATGATGCAGTTCGTCGACACTATCGACGTCGAAGACGCTGACGTTGGCGTACTGGCCGGCGATGCGCCACAGGTGGCGCCATTTGCCCTCTTGCTGCAAGCGCTGGGCCAGTTCCTTTTCCGTCTGCTTCAGCCGCGCCGCCTGTTCGGCGGGCATGCTCAATGGCAGGTTCACGTTCATGCGTACATGGAATAACATGGTTGCTCCCTTATTGACGCTGCATGGAGTGCAGTTTGTCGGTATCAATCTCGACGCCCAGGCCCGGGCCAGTCGGCACTTGCAGCATGAAGTCGCGATACACGAGCGGCTCGCGCAAGACTTCCTGCGTCAGCAGCAAAGGCCCGAACAATTCCGTGCCCCAGGCCAGTTCGGCAAACGTGGAGCACACGTGGGCCGTGGCGGCCGTGCCGATGCCGCCTTCGAGCATGGTGCCGCCGTACAGGCCCACGCCGGCCAGGCGCGCCACGGTGGCCACCTCCAGTGCGGGCAGCAAGCCGCCCGATTGGGTAATTTTGACCGCATACACGTCGGCCGCATCGGCCTGGGCCAGCGCCAGCGCATCGTCGGGGCCGTGCAAGGCTTCGTCGGCCATGATGGCCACGTCGAAGCGCTGCGTCAGGCGTGCCAGCGCGGCGCGGTTGCCCGCCTTGACCGGCTGCTCGATCAGGTCGATGCCGCCCGCTTCCAGCGCGGCGATGCCGCGCACGGCGTCCATCTCGCTCCAGGCCTGGTTGACATCGACGCGCACGCTGGCCCGTTCGCCCAGCGCCCGTTTGATCTCCAGCACGTGGGCCACGTCATCCATCACGTCACGCAGGCCGATCTTCAGCTTGAAGATGCGGTGGCGACGCAAGTCCAACATTTTTTCCGCTTCGGCGATATCGCGCGCGGTGTCGCCGCTGGCCAGCACCCAGGCCACGGGCAGCGCATCGCGCACCCGTCCGCCCAGCAGTTCCGACAGCGGCACGTTCAGGCGGCGCGCCTGGGCGTCCAGCAGCGCCGTTTCAATCGCGCACTTGGCGAAGCGGTTACCCTGGATGACCTTGCGTACCTTGGCCATCGCCTTGGCGACCTCGCTCGCTTCCATGCCGACCAGCAGCGGCGCGATATAGGTATCGATATTCATCTTGATGCTTTCCGGGCTTTCGCCGCCGTAGCTCAAGCCGCCGATGGTGGTCGCTTCGCCCCAGCCGGTGATGCCGTCGGCGCAGCGCAGCAGCACCAGCACCAGCGTTTGCGTGTTCATGGTGGCGACGGACATCCGGTGGGGACGAATGGTTGGCACATCGACCAGGTAGGTCTCGATATTTTGAATCATATTTATTCCGTATAATTCCATGGATTGGTGACACGATATTCCCCGAATGTTCCCACGTCCAACACCGAGTTGGTATTGAACCTATACCTGAAAGGTATGAAGATGGAATTACGCCACTTGCGCTACTTCGTTGCGGTCGCAGAGGAAAGGAACTTCACGCGGGCGGCCGCGCGCCTGCATATCGCGCAGCCGCCACTCAGCCGGCAGATGCAGCAGCTGGAAGAAACGCTGGGCGTGGCGCTGATCGAGAAAGGCTCGCGGCCCCTGCGGCTGACGGAAGCGGGCGAGTTTTTCCTCGCCCATGCGCGGCCTCTGCTCGACCAGGTGCGTGACCTGAAGGCGATGACGCAGCGCGTGGGCAAGCTGGAACGCACCCTGTCGATCGGCTTCGTCGCCTCGACCCTGTATGGCGAATTGCCCGACATCGTGCACCGCTATTGCGAGCGCCATCCCGAGGTCGACGTGAGCCTGCACGAAATGACGACGGTGCAGCAGCTCAAGGCCCTGAAGGAAGGCCGCATCGACGTGGGTTTCGGGCGATTGAAAAGCGAAGATCCCAGCATCCGCCGCATCCTGCTACGCGAGGAGCGGCTGGTGGTGGCCCTGCCGCCCGGCCACCGGCTGGCCGAGGGCGAAGGCGGATTGCGCCTGACCGACCTGGTGCATGAAACCTTGCTCGTGTATCCGAAAGCGCCCCGCCCCAGCTTTGCCGACCAGGTACTGACCATGTTCAGTGTAGGCAATGTCACGCCCGGCCGCGTCACGGAAGTGCGCGAGCTGCAGATTTCCATGGGACTGGTGGCGGCCGGCCAGGGCATTTCCATCGTGCCCGAAAGCGTGCAGGCCATGCATCACAGGAACGTGGTCTACCGCAAGCTGGACGACAAGCATGCGTTCTCGCCCATCCTGTTCAGCATGCGGCATATGGATCGCTCGCCGGAACTGGACAACCTCCTCGCCGCCGTGTATTCGATCTACGATGAACACGGCATTGCGCACGTCAAGGAAAGCCTGTAGCAACTAGAGGGCGGCGTCGGCCAGCAATGCCGGGCGCAGCGCGCGGATGCGCAGCTCCGTGAAATAGCCGCCCGCTTCGTTGTAGCGCAGATAGTGGCGGCCGCAGTTCAGGCAACGCGCCACCTGGCTCAGGTTAGCGGGGTAGTAACGCGGTGCGATGGGCGCGTCCATGCTGTCATAGCGCGTGCCGTGCGGATGGTATTCGGCGAACGTCGGTTCCTCGTACGGATCTTCGCGCAAGGTGCCAATTTCTTCGAAGCGGTCCAGCTCCAGCGAAGTAGGAAGACGCTGCCAGGCGTCCAACGGCACGGCGCAGCAACTGCATTTTTTTGTCACCAGCGCCGACGTGGCGGCCAATGCGGACAAGGCGGGAAAGTCGATGAATAACATGCGTCAACCAGTACAAAGGGGCGGCCCATGGCAACGAGCCTGGCCGCGCCCCTTATTCTAGCGCAGACGCATCCTGCCGATACGCGCCCCCCATCTTGCCAGGATCAGCTCCAGCAGCATCAGCATGCAGGCGGAAATAAGCAGCAATGGCATCAGCGCGCACATGGCGGCGGCAAGCAGCCAGGCCAGCGCCGAAGGCGAGGTCCAGGCACCTGGCAGCAGCCGGGGCAAGCCCAGCGAACCTGGCAAGCGCCGCTTGAAAAACATCACCCAGCCCGACACCAGCGAGAACAGCACGCTGGCGCCGAACAGCAGTAACAGCGCCTGATTCCACCAGCCGAATTCGCCCCGATGGAAGGGGATGCCGATGGCCGTCGCCTTGCCGAACGCAGTCTGCGCCTCCCACCCCGCGTAATACAGAGGCTTGCCGCTGTAGGCATCGAATTGCAGATCGAAGCGCAAGGTGGGCTGGCTGCGGTCGGCCATGGTGGCGCGCCACACATCGTCCTGGCTTGCCGGCGCCGTCAGTTGCACGGCGATGGCGGGTGCATGGCTGCGCGCCACCCGCCAGGCATCCTGCCAGTCGAGCGGAGCACCCTCCTCGGTCGAGTGTAGGCCGCGCGGCACGGGCGGCGGCGCCTGGCCGCTGACGTCACGCAGCGCGCGTATGCGCCCGCCCGCTTGCTGGCTCCACGTCAAGCCTGTCGCCAGGATGACCAAACTGATGACGCCGAACGCCACGCCCAGGAAGGCATGCCATTGGCGCCAGCCATTGCGCCCCCGCGCGCCCCGCTTCGGCAAGCCCGCTTGCGTGCCGCGCGGCCACCACAGCACCACACCCGTCACCAGCATCACCATTAGCCAGCTGGCCGCCAGCTCGATCATCCAGCGCCAGTCATCGTTTTGCAGCAGGCGCGAATGCAGCTTTTTGGCCCAGTTGCCGAAGCGCTCACTGCTGGCCAGGCTGCCCAGCACGCGCGCGTCATAGGGATTCACATACACGATGATGGCTTGCGCGGGCAGGCCGAACTTCGGCCTGGGGGGCGTGGCCGGCGCGGCATGTCCGCCATGGCCCGCATGTTCATCCTGCACGCCGCCGGGCGGCGCGAACGCCACCTGCACCGCATCGTCCTGTTGAAACGGCGGCACCACGTGCTGCACTGCCCAACCGCGCGGCGCCGCCTGTTCCGCTGCCGCCACGGCGGCGTCCAGCGGCAGCATGGACGCTTGCGGCGCCACATGGTCAAGGTGCTGGTACAGCCGTGCCTCGATCTGCGGCGTAAACACATACAAAATGCCCGTCAGGGTAGCCACCAGCGCAAACGGCGAGGCGATCAGCGCGGCCCAAAAGTGGATGCGCCAGTACAGGCTTTTACGCCGTGCGATGAGAAAAGTTGCGTCGTCCATGACCATCCTCACAGTGCGTTGAAGGTATAGCCCAGGCCCAGCATCACGCTGCGCGGTGCGCCGGGCGTGTACTGGTTCTGGCTGTTCGGCGCATAGCTGCCCACGCCGGCGTAACTGCTGCTGGCCGAATCGGCATAGCGTTTATCGGCCAGGTTACGCACCTGCGCCCACGCTTCCAGGCCGCGCGCAAGCTGGTAGCTGGCACGCAGGTTCAACAACGCGTGGCCCTTGTACTCCACCGTGTTGGCATTGTTCATCCAGTAGCGGCCCTGGTGCACGACTTCGAGCGCTACCCTGGCGCCAGCCACGGGCTTGTAGCCGACCTCGAACGAAGTGATGTCGCGCGGCGCCTGCGGCATGGCGCGGCCGCTGTAATCGAGGCTGGACGACACCTGGTAGCGCAGGTAGCGATGGCGCGCGATGGCCGTGGCGAAGCGCGCGTCGAACGGGCCGCTGTCGTAGTTCAGCCCAAGCTCCAGGCCTTCGCTGCGCGTGCGTCCCGCATTGCGGTTTTCGCTGTTGCCCGGCGAGAGCGTATAGCTGACGATGGTGTCACGCCCATCGAGCCGGTACAAGGCCGTATCGAGTTTCAAGCGCCCCTGCAGGAAGGCCCAGCGCAAGCCCAGTTCATAGTTGTTGTAGACGGACGGCTGCAGGTCGGCGATGCCCGTCTTGCCATACAGTTGGCTGACCTCGGGCGGGGTAAAGCCCTGGCTGACGTTCGCATACGCGCTGCCCGCATGGCCGATGGCGTAGGTGGCGCCCAGTTTCGGGCTGACGTGGGAAAAGCTGCGCGACTCGTCGGGCGCGCCGTAATTGACGCTGCCGCCCGGTGCCAGCTTGTTGTGGTAATCGTAGCGGATGGCATCCGAGCGTCCGCCCAGCACCACACGCGTGCCCGCCAGCGGAGAAAACTCCCATTGCGCGAAGACGGCCGTGTTCAGAATGTCCGTCTGGTAGTCGCGCACGCCCTGCGGATTGCTGGCATTGGCCAGCGTATAGCGCAGATAGCGGCCCGTGGCGGCATCGCGCACGATGGACAGGTTGTCGCTGACAAAGGGATTGTCGCTCTTATCCACGTACACACCAAAGATCAAACGCGCATTCAGCCACGCAAAATTCTGCTGGTGTTTCACGTCCAGCCCCAGCGAATCGACGTGGTTGTTGTTGATGACGCCCTTGCACAGCATGCCCGCGCAACTGCCGATGGAATACGCGGGAATCTGCCCATGGCCATTCTTGCGCGTAAACACGGTGACGGTGCTCGTGCCATTGTCCGACGTCGGCCCTTCCCACGCCAGATTCATGCGCGTGGTCTTGTCCTTGCGGTAGGTAAACGTGTTCAGACTCCTGCCGCGATTGTTACGGTAATCGTTCTCGAACAGGCTGCCCGTCATGGCCGCATCGAGATCCGTATGGACGATGGTGGCGCGCAGCTGCGAGGTGGGGCTGAGCGCATAGTCGGCGCGCAGCGAAAACGAATCCTTGTCGCCATAGCTGTACTCTTGCCAGTTGTCGCGCGAACGGCGCGAACTGTAATGGGAAAAGCGCAGTCCCAGCGGGCCCCAGGTATCGCTGGCGGAGGTGTCGTAGCGGGTGTAGCCGCCCACATTATCGCGCCGCACGCCCACCTTGGCCGTCGGCGTGGCGCTGGCGCCGGCCGTCAGGAAATTGACGGCGCCGCCCACGGCATTGCTGCCGTACAGCGAGGAAGCAGCGCCCTTCACCACTTCCACGCCGCTGGCCCCCGCCATGTTCATTTCATTGAGCGAGTTGTGGTTGAAGACGCCCAGCGGGCGGATGGGGATGCCGTCTTCCAGGTACTGGTAGACGGCATTCGTGCCGATGGGCTGGCGGATGCTCATGCTGTGCTGCTCGTTGCCCAGGTCATTCCAGTACACGCCGGCGATGCGGTTGAGGATATCGCCCATGGTCTTGGGCTTGTCGCGTTCCAGCATTTTGGCATTGACGACGCCGATGGCCTGCGGCGTCTCGGACAGCCACGCTTGCGCGCGTGAGCCGGAAACGACGACGGTGTCGATGGCGTGATCAGTTTGGTCAAGTTGCTGCGCCTGCGCGCAGGGGTAAGCCACGGTGATGGCCACGGCCAGCACCAACAGTTTCTTGTTCATGTGATTCTCGTTTAAGTGTGCGGATGCTGCCCGTCGCGCTGGAGGGCGCGCAGGGCAAGCACTAAATATGCAAAGACTTAAATGAGGGCGGGCGGCGCGCGCGATTGCGCGGTGGACCAGATGAACAGCGGTGATGGCGACTGGTAGTACAGGGCCGGGAAAATCGCCGTGCCGCTGGCGACGGACAGCGGCAGCACAGGACTAGGTGGTAAGCCCACGGAACCCGCATGCGTGGAACAGAAGGCGCAATGCTCCATCTGCATGGCCTTGCCGCCAGACTTGTCATCGGCGGCGCCGTCATCGTCGACCTGGACAAGCTGGACAAAACGGATGCCGGCCACCGAGCAGATTTCCGCCCAGCCGGAGCTAGACTCCTGCTTGGCGTTGGCGACGGCCTGGGAAATCGATGGCGCGAGCGCCGCCAGCAGGATCGCAAAACAGGCGATCCATGCGGCAAAGCGGCGCGTGAACAAGGTCATTCCCATGGCCGCATTTTACCAGCGGCCGCCGGGACTGGGTAGTGGAAAGCGGCTCAGGCGGCCGGGCAGGCGGCGTTACCGCTGTCAAAAGCACGCACTACGCTCGCCGCATCGGCGGCGATGCGGTTCACGGCGCGGCGGTGGCCCAGCACCAGTTCATCGTAGCCTGCGCCCACCTTTTCATTGGCTATCGTGCGGCAAGTGACCACCTTGTTGCTGGCCAGCTGACGCACGCTCCACACGGCATCGATCAGCGCATACTGGCCCATCACGGACTCGAAGCGCTGCACATTGGTGCTGATGCGGTACACGGGCAGGTTCTCGGGGTGCGGCGTGCGGAACACATCGATGGCGCCCAGGTCGTTCGTCACGGCCGTCGACAGGGCCTGGCCGATTTCGCCTGCCAGCGGTCCCGCCCAGCGCTGCTGCTCCAGCAATTCGATGCGTCCCGATGGCGCCGTCACGACGAACTGGTTGCGGCTCACCTGTTGCGGCACGCTGACGGCCAGCACCTCGACATAGTATTTGACGGGTTTGGCCGGCTGCGCGTCGGCACCGCCGCTGAGCGTATAGAAATGCTCGGACTGGGGAGTGGAGCAGGCGCCGAGCAGGCTGGCCACCATCAGTAGCGCAAAAATTGGTTTCCTCATTTTTTTTCATCTCCTTTTTTACCGCGGATCAGGGACTCGGGATGACGTTCCAGATAATCCGACAGCGCGTTCAGCGATTGCAGGGTTTGCGTCAGCTGCTGCAATGCCTGGCGCACGTCAGACTGCAGCGGCGAATCCTTTTGCAGCACCTGTTCGGCCGTGCCGAAGGTCTGTTTCGCCGCCGTCAAGGTATCGCGCATTTCCGGCACCACCTGGCCATCGAGCTGCTTGAACAGGGTATTGGCCTGCTTGATGGTGGCGTTCAAATTGTTGCCGATCTCCGCGTACGGCACCTGATCGAGCTTGCGGGCGATGCTGGCAATCTGCGTCTGCAGTTCATCCAGAGTATTCGGCACGGTGGGCACTTCCAGCGGATAGCTGTTCAAGTCCAGCGCCACCTTCGGCGCTTTCGGGAAGAAGTCCAACGCGATATACAGCTGGCTGGTGAGCAGGTTGCCCGTGCGCAGCTGGGCACGCAAACCGCGGCTGACCATGCGTTCGATCAGCTGGTGGCCGGCCGATCCTTCCGCATCGTCGACGGCCGCCTTGAAGCGCATGCCCAGGCGGGCCGGGTACAGATTGACGGTGACCGGCATGCGGAAGTTCTTTTTCACAGGGTCGAATTCGATACCCACCGAGCGCACTTCACCCAGTACGATGCCGCGGAAGTCCACCGTGGCGCCGGGCTGCAAGCCACGCAGGGACTGGTCGAAATAGAATACGGTGGTAATGGCTTCACCATCGGGCTCGCGCATGGCACTGGCCTCGTCGGCCGCCAGACGGAAATTGGTATCGGCCGGCGCCGGTTCTTCGGGCTTGCGGCCATTTTCCGCCTCGAAGGCGATGCCACCCACCAGCATGGCGGCCAAGGACTGCGTATTCAATTTGAAACCGTTGGAGTCGAGGCGCACGTCGACGCCACTGGCATGCCACCAGCGCGCGTTCTTGCCGACGAACTGGTCGTACGGCGCATTCACGAAGACCGACAGGGTGATGCCATTGCCATCCTTGTCCAGCGCGAAGCTGACCACCTTGCCCACGCGCAGGCGGTGGAAGAACAGGGGCGAACCCACGTCGACAGAGCCGAGGCTGTCCGCATGCAGGGTGTACAGCTTGCCCTTCTGGTCGCCGGCCACGGCGGGCTGATTTTCCAGGCCGACGAAGTTGTCCTTCTTCTGCTCAGACTTGCCCGTGTCGACGCCGATGTAGGCGCCCGACAGCAAGGTGCCCAGGCCCGTCACGCCGCTGGCGCCGATCTGCGGGCGCACCACCCAGAAGCGCGAATCGGCCGTGGCGAAGCGCCGCGCTTCCTTGCTCATGTCGATCGTCACCAGCACCTTGCTCAAGTCGTCGCCGAGGGTAATGCCGCGCACCTGGCCGATATCGACATCTTTGTACTTGACCTTGGTCTTGCCCGGCTCCAGGCCTTCGGCGCTCTTGAAGCTGACCGTTACCGTGGGGCCCTGGTCAAGGATGGACTTGGCGGCCAGGCCGGCGCCGATCAGCGCAGCCAGCAACGGAATGAGCCATACCAGCGACGGCAGCCAGCGGCTGCCCTGTTCCACATCGGGTTCCGTCAATGGCCGGCCACCCGTTTCGGCAAGGTCGCCTGCTTCTTTGTCAGACATGCTGTTCTCCATTCACTGTATTGTTTCCGGTATTTGTCACCACCACGGGTTCTTCCTCGCCAGGCACCTGCCCGTCGACGGGGTCCCAGATCAGGCGCGGGTCGAACTGCATCGCCGCCAGCATGGTCAGCACCACCACGGCGCCAAAAGCCAACGCGCCGGGACCTGCCGTGATCACGGCCAGCGACTTGAAACGCACCAGCGCCACCGTCAGGGTAACGACAAAGATGTCGAGCATGGACCAGCGGCCGATGAATTCCACCATGCGGTACAAGATGGTACGCTGGCGCGGCCGCCAACGCGAACGCCGCTGCGCCGTGAACGCCAGCAGCGCCAGTACGCCCAGCTTGAGCATGGGCACAACCACGCTGGCGATGAAAATGATGATAGCCAGGCCCTTCGAGCCGCTGGTCCAGAACAGCACCACGCCGCTCATGATGGTGTCGTTCTGCGCGCCAAACAGGGAATACGTGACCATCACGGGCAGCAGGTTGGCGGGAATGTAGAGGATCATGGCAGCGATCAGCAAGGCCCAGGTGCGGTTGATGCTATCTGGTTTACGCACATGCAGGGCCGTGCCGCAGCGCACGCACGCCAAGTGCTTGCCCTTGCCCAGAGGCGGCGCCACCAGGCCGCAGGCATGGCAAGGCACCACCTTCGCGCCGGGCGCGAAGGCCTTGTAGCGGATGCCGGGCAGCGCTTGCCGCGTCAGGTCATCGCCCAGGTTCCACAAGGCCTTGGGGTCGAACGAGACGACGATGGCCAGCAACAAGGTCAAGGCGCCAAACGCGAACAAGCCAGGTTGCGGCAGCACCGTGGCCAGGCTGGTCATCTTCACGACGGTGATCAGGATGCCGATCATCAGCACTTCCGTCATGCCCCATTCGCGCGCCGTCTGCACGGCGCGCAGCACGCGGTTGAAGCCGGGCACCTTGACGCCGCCGCGCAGACCCAGCGCCACATACAGCAGAGAGCCCAGTTCGATGGCCGGGAAGAGAATGGTAAACAGGAACACCATGGTCGCCACCACCTGCATCTGCTCGGACCACAGCACGCGAATAGAGCCGAGCAAGGTGGCGCTGGAGGTCAGGCCATTGACGTCAAGTTCGACGATGGGAAAAAACTGGGCGATCAGGAAAACCAGGGCGGCGCCCAGGGTGAGCGCCACCACCTTATCCAGTCCTGCGGAGGCGCCCCGGCTCGATACGGCCCGGTACAGCACCGAGCGGCAACGGATGCAGCGCGCCTTCTCGCGCGGACGCAGCGGACGTTTGCGGTATAGCACGCCACAGTCATGACAGCTAATCAGGTCGTATCGGTGCACAGTGTGAAGTTTGCCGGCGCACGAAGCGCGACTATCCATGTCAATGCCAGTCATCATGACAGAGTTGGCATTTTCCTGCACCTCAGCACTATTTATTCTTGTGCGTCTAACAATATCTCGACCGCCCGGCCAATTTGCAGCACTCTTTCATCCGCGCCCGCCAGGCCGCAGATACCCAGTCCCACGGGCAGTTCACCGTCGGCATGGCAAGGCAGCGACAGCGCGCAGCCGTCGAGGAAGTTGATCACGCTGGCGTTGCGCAGCACCAGGCCATTCGTGGCAAAAAAAGTGGCGTCGTCCACTTCCAGCGGCGCGACTTCCGGCGCTAGAATAGCCACGCTGGGCATCAGCCAGGCATCGAATGGCGCCAGGCGCTGCTCTGCGATGGCGATCAGGCGCGCGCGCGCATCGAGCAAATCAATGTAATCAGCTGCGCCCTGCTGCTGGCCGCGGCGAATGCGCGCCGCCACGCGCTGGTCGTACTGCGCGCCTTTCTCTTCGAGCAACAGCCTGTGCCAGTGCCAGGCTTCCGCAGCCACCAGGCCACCGCCGCCATTGATCGTCGGCAGCTCCAGCAACTCGGGGAAATCGAACTGTTCTACCTGCGCACCGGCCGCGCGCAATTTGTCCAGCGCGCGCTCGAAAGCCTGCTGCACTTGCTGCTCCAGGTGCGTGCCGACGTAATCGATGGTAAAGCCGAAGCGCAAGCCTTTCAGGGCTGGCGCGCCATCGGGGATAGCGTGGCCGGACAAGGCCGCATACAGGATGGCGCAGCAATCGACGCTGTGGGCAATGGGCCCGGCCGAGTCGAGAGAGCGCGACAAAGGCACCGTGCCCGCCAACGACACGGAAGCCGCCGTCGGCTTGAACCCGGTCAGGCCGCAAAAGGCGGACGGGATGCGGATCGAGCCGCCCGTGTCCGTGCCCAGCGCGCCGGCCGCCATCGCCAAAGCCACCGTCACGGCGCCGCCAGAAGTAGAGCCACCCGCCACGCGTGCGCGGTCGTACGGATTGCGCGGCGTGCCGTAGTGGGGATTCAAGCCCAGGCCGGAAAACGCGAATTCACTCATGTTGGTGCGGCCCAACAGGATGGCGCCGGCCGCGCGCAGGCGCGCCACGGCGCCCGCATCGGCATCGGCGGGCGGCGCATCGGCCAGCGCCAGCGAGGCGGCGCTACTGACCTGCCCCCTGACGTCGAACAAGTCCTTGACCGAGATGGGCACGCCGGCCAGGGACGAGGCAACGATGCCCGCCGCGCGCGCAGCGTCGCTGGCACGCGCTTCCATCAGCGCCTGTTCGCCATCAAGACTGACATAGGCATGGCCACCTTGCGCCCGGTGCGCCTCGGCGCGCGCCAGCATGCGCTGCGTCAGTTCCACGCTGGTGATGCAGCCGGCGGCCAGGTCGGCCGCCAGTTCCCTTATCGTCCTCTTGCCAGTCAAATCCATGCTGCCTCCTCGATTTTCCAGGCATGCATCTTACCGGATGCAAGCGGCATAGTCGCCGCCTTGTCAAGCAGCCAGGAAGTCGAGCAATGTCAAGGCGACGATCTTGCTGGCCTTGCGCAAATCGTCCAGCGCCAGGCGTTCATCGGCCTTCTTTGCATTCGATTCAGGCACCGTGCGCGGACCGGCGCCATACAGCACGGCAGGAATGCCCCGTTCGCCATACAGGCGCGCATCCGCATACAGGGGCGTGCCGACGGCGGGTATCATCTCGCCGAGGATGACTTGCGCATTCTTTTGCAGGCTGCCGACCAGCTGCTCAGAACCGGGCAAGGGCCGCAGCGCATGCGACAGCAGCAGGCGGCGAATCTCGATGCGGATGCCTGGCTCGCCGCGCACGGCGTCTTCGATCAGCGCGCGCACCTGCGCTTCCACCGCCACCGGATCTTCTTCCGGAATCATGCGGCGGTCCATCTTCATGACCACCTTGCCTGGCACCACATTGGTATTCGTGCCGCCGTCGATGCGCCCCACCAGCATGGTCGGCGAGTCGATACCCGCCACTTTGGATTTGATCTTTTTCAGCTCCGGCAACTGGCCATAGATGGCGTTGAGGATCTTGTTGGCTGCCTGCAGGGCGTCATGCCCCGTTTCCGGCATGGAGCCGTGGCCCGACTTGCCGTGCACAGTGATTTCCAGCTGCAGACAGGCGTTGTGCGCGGTGACGATGCCGTAGCTGAAACCGGCGGCGATGACGAAATCGGGCTTCGTCAGTTGCTGCTCCAGCAGCCAGCCCGGCCCCAGCAAGCCGCCGAATTCCTCGTCGTAGGTAAAATGCAGTTCCAACTGGCCTTTCAAGAAAATGCCCAGCGCTTCAAGCGCGCGCGCGGCGAACACATAGGTGGCGAAATCGCCTTTTGAGACAGCCGTCGCGCGGCCATACATATATCCGCCGTCGATCTGGCCGCCATACGGCGGATACGTCCAGTTGTCGCCAGGCGGCACCACGTCGCCATGCGCATTCAGGGCCACCGTCGGCCCGCCCGCCGCATACGGCCGGCGCACGATCAGGTTGGTGATGCTCTGCATGCCGTACGCCACCACCTGGTCCGCTGGCACGGCATGCTTTTCCGCCTGCCAGCCATACGCCTGCAGCAACTGCGCCACCAATTCCGCATGGGGCGCGTTATTGCCGGGCGGCGTATCCGTCGGCTGCTGCACCACTTTCTGTAAAAATGCGACTTCTTCGTCGAAGTGTTCGTCGATCCAGGCCGTGATTCGTTCCGCGTGCGTTGTCATTTTGCTCCTTGCATGGTCTGTTGCAGCCAGGCGCCCAGTTCACTGCGCTCGGCGTCGGTCATGTTGGTCAGGTTCCCGATCGGCATGGCTTTGAGCTCGATGGCCTGCTTGTAGATTTGCGCCGCGTGCTGGCGAATCTCCGTTTCATTATCCAGCATCATGCCGGCCGGCGCCGTGGCGAAACCGGGCTGCGTGGGCCGGAGCGAATGGCAGGTGGCGCAGCGCTGGGCGATGATGGCATGCACGCCCTTGAACTGCGCTGCCGGGTCCACCGCCGGTACGGCCGCCACGGCCACGGGCGCTTTCGGCGCGATGGCCACGGCCACGCCCAACAGCAGGGCCACGCCGATGGCCGGATAGCGCCACTCGACCCGGCCCTTGTGGCGCAGGTTGAAGAAGTGGCGAATGAACACGCCGGCCGCCATGATCAGCGCCAGCACCAGCCAGGCGTGATCGTTGCGGTAGGTCATCGCATAGTGGTTGCTGATCATGATGAACAGTACCGGCAAGGTAAAGTAATTGTTATGCACGCTGCGCTGCTTGGCTTTCAAGCCGTGCTTGGGGTCGGGCAGCTTGCCGGCCGCCATGGCTTCGACCATCTTGCGCTGGCCGGGAATGATCAGCATCAGCACATTGGCCACCATGATGGTGCCGATCATGGCACCCACGTGGATGTAGGCGGCGCGCCCGCTGAGCAAATGCGTGAGCACGTACGCGGCACCGACGATCAACGCGAACACCGTCACGCCGAACCACAATTCATGTTTGGCCAGCGGGGAACGGCACAGCAGGTCGTACACGGTCCAGCCGATGACGAGCGTGGCAATGCCGATGCCGACGGCCTGGCCGCTGGAGATATCGGCCACGGCTTTGTCTATCATCATGGCCTGCGCATTGAAGTAGTAGGCAATCGTCAGCAGCGCGAAACCGGACAGCCAGGTCGAATACGCTTCCCACTTGAACCAGTGCAGTTCCTTCGGCAGTTCGGCGGGCGCCACCAGGTATTTTTGCGGGTTGTAGAAGCCGCCGCCATGCACGGCCCACAATTCTCCCGAGACGCCCTTCTTTGCCAGCTCGGAGCCGGGCGCGGGCGGGCGGATCGAGTTGTCGAGCCAGACGAAATAAAAGGAAGCACCGATCCAGGCGATGCCCGTGATGACGTGCAGCCAGCGGACGATCAGGTTCAGCCACTCCAGGCCGTACGGAATCAGGTAGGCAAATACTTCCATAAATTTCCTCTAGTCAGACCGAACCCATATTCGTGCCAATCTACACAAGATAAACGGATTTACCGCCCATCACATGAAAAATATCGTATATTTGACATATTCAAATCGATATACAACCGAGCCGCCGCCACATGTCCAGCCTGCCGCAACACCTCGACCTGCACCTGATCCGCATTCTCTACCTGCTGCTGGTGGAAAAGAATGTCTCGCGCGTGGCGCTCAAACTCAATCAGCCGCAACCCTCGATCTCCGCCTCCTTGCGCAAGCTGCGCGAACTGACGGGCGACCCGCTGCTGGTGCGCGGCGCGCGCGGCATGGTGCCCACCCAACATGGCGAAAGCCTGCTCAATCCGGCCAAGCGCATCCTCGACCAGACGGAGAGCCTGTTCGTCAAGAAGACGCCATTCGTGGCGCAGGAAGAGGCGCGCACCTTCCATATCGCCGCGCCCGACTACCTGGACAGCCAGTTCCTGCCCAACGTGGTGGCCCTGCTGCGCCGCGGTTCACCGAAAAGCCGCGTGGTGCTGCATAGCCTGGGGCCGGGCATCGACCATATCCGCCAACTCTCCGATGGAGGCCTGGACCTGGTCATCGCCAACTGGGACGAGCCGCCCGCCCATCTGCATATCTCGAAACTGTTTGAAGACCCCATCATCTGCGCCATGCATGCGGAAAACGCCTATGCGCGGCGTACGGCCAGCGATGCCATGACCCTCGACGATTATTTGAGCCTGCCCCACGTGGCGCCGTCGCAGATGATGCCTGGCTACCACGGCGTGATCGATTCCTTCCTCGAACGGCAAAACCTGCAGCGCAACGTGGTGGTCGAATCAGCGTACTTCGGCCTGATCCCCTACATGCTGACGCAGACCGATCTGGTGCTCACCACGGGACGGCAATTCATGCGCTTCTATGAAAAAACCCTGCCGCTGAAAACGTATACCGTGCCCTTGAAATTCCCACCCATGCGTTTTTACCAGTTGTGGCACCAGCGCGTGCACCAGGCACCCGAGCACAAATGGCTGCGCGACCAGGTCAGCGCGGCGGCCAAGGCGCTGGTGCAGCGATAGCAGCTATCAGCACGCGCATATAATGGAGACAGGAACGGGGCGCTATCATCACCGCTTGCATGATCGGAAAACCATGACCACCCTTTCAGACCTGAACGCCGGCAGCCAGGCCGATTTTATCGCGCACCTGCACGGCATTTACGAACATTCGCCCTGGATCGCCCAGCGCGCGGCCCCCGCCCGGCCATTCGCCAGCCTGACGGTACTCAAGACGGAATTGCAGCGCGTGCTGGCGCAAGCCTCGCCCGAAGAGCAGCTGGGGCTGATACGCGCCCACCCGGAGCTGGCCGGCAAGGCCGCCATCGCGGGCCAGCTGACGGCGGAATCGACGCGCGAGCAGGCCAAGTCCGGCTTGAACCTGTGCAGTCCTGATGAATTTGCCACGCTGCAGCGCCTCAACAGCGAGTACAACGCCAAATTCGGCTTTCCCTTCATCCTGGCCGTCAAGGGTCCGACGGGCGAAGGCTTGACGCGCCAGGACATCATCGCCACGTTTGCGCGGCGCCTGAAAAACCGTCACGCCGATGAGCTGGCCGAATCGCTGCGGCAAATCAAGCGCATCGCCGAGCTGCGCCTGAACGACCTGTTCGACGTGCGCCTGGACTTCGGCCCGGCCATCATGCAGCACGCGGAAACCCTGGCCGGCTGGAGCGACAGCGACTACAACCTGACCTGCGCCTACCTGACGCCGGCGCACCGGAAAACGGCAGCGCAGCTGGCCGACTGGATGCGGGACGCGGGCATGCAGGTACAGATCGACGCCGTCGGCAATGTCGTCGGACGCTATCTGTCCGACGCGCCAGGTGCAAAAACCCTGATGACGGGATCGCATTACGACACGGTGCGCAACGGCGGCAAATACGATGGCCGGCTGGGCATCGTGCTGCCGATCGCCGTCGTGCGCCACCTGCACGAACGAGGCGAAAAACTGCCCTTCCACGTCGAGATCGTCGGCTTTGCCGAGGAAGAAGGCGTGCGCTTCAAGAGCACCTTCCTGGGCAGCACGGCCGTGACGGGCAAGTTCGACGTGGCGCTGCTGGAACAGCTTGATGCGGACGGTGTGAGCATGCGCGAGGCGCTGGCCGCCGCAGGTCACGAGGCGAGCGCCATCGGCGCCATCGCGCGCGATCCGGCCGACTTGCTTGGCTATGTGGAAGTGCATATCGAACAGGGGCCCGTGCTGCTGGAGCGCGACCTTCCACTGGGCATCGTTACGGCGATTGCCGGCAGCTCGCGCTACCTGGTGACTCTTGGCGGCGTGGCCAGCCACGCAGGCACCACACCCATGACCATGCGCAAAGATGCCGCCAGCGCGGCCGCCGAAATCATCCTGCTGGTGGAACAGCGCTGCAACCAGGGCGTAGCGCTGGTAGGTACCGTAGGCCAGCTGCAAGTGCCCAACGGCTCCGTCAACGTGATCGCCGGCGCTTGCACCCTGTCGCTCGATATCCGCGCCGCCAGCGATGCTGTACGCCAGGCGGCCGTCGACGATATTCTCGATGGCATCGCCGCCATCTGCGCGCGGCGCCAAATCGACTATCAGCTGGAGCTGCTGCTGTCGGCACGTGCCGCGCCGTGCGCGCCATGGCTAATGGCGCAGCTGGCGCAGGCAGTGGAATCCGTCGGCATCGCACCGTATGCGCTGCTATCGGGCGCCGGCCACGACGCCATGGCCATGGCCGCCATCACCGACGTGGCCATGCTGTTTACGCGATGCGGCAACGGCGGCATCAGCCACAACCCGCTGGAAACCATGACTGCGGACGACGCCGACATCGCGGCGCAGGCGCTGCTGGCCTTCCTGCGCAACTTCCAACCCAAACCCTAGGTGGGGGACGTGGGCCGGTGACCTACACCGCCACGGCCCGCTCCAGCATCGCGTGCAACAGCACGTTGCAACCCGCTGCCAGGTGCTCGGGCTTGGCGTCCTCGATTTCATTGTGGCTGATGCCATCCTTGCACGGCACGAAGATCATGCCGGCCGGCGCCAATCTGGCCGCGTAGATGGCGTCGTGACCGGCGCCGGAGACTACGTCCATCACGGAGTAACCGAGTTTGGCCGTGGCATTGCGCACGGCACCCACGCAGTCGGGGTGGAACGGGCATGGCGGGTAATAGGAAACCCGTTCAAGAGATATATCCAGTCCCGTGCCGGTGCGCGTGGCGTCGATGAAGGCCGTGATCTCGCCATGCATGGTATTGAGCAGTTCATCGTTCACATTGCGCAGGTCGATGCTGAATTTGACTTCCCCGGGGATCACGTTGCGGCTGTTCGGGAACACCTGCACCATGCCCACTGTGCCGCGGCCATATGGCGGATAGCGCTTGGCAATGGCGACGACTTCCTGCATGATCGTGGTGGCCACCTGCAGCGCGTCCTTGCGCAGCCCCATGGGCGTGGGTCCCGCATGCGCCTCCATGCCCGTAACGACGCAGTCGTACCACGACAACCCCATCACGGCCGGCACCACGCCGATGACCTTGTCGGCATCTTCCAGCACGGGCCCCTGCTCGATATGCGTTTCAAAGTAGGCGCCGATGGGATGCTCGCCCGGCACCTGGTCGCCCTTGTATCCGATGCGCGCCAGTTCCTCGCCTACCGTCTTCCCTTCCATGTCCCTGGCCGCATACGCGGTTTCGAGCGAGAAGGCGCCGCAAAATACGCCGGAACCCATCATCACGGGCACGAAGCGCGAGCCTTCCTCGTTGGTCCAGAACGCCACCTCGATGGGCGCTTGCGTCTTGATCTGCAAATCGTTCAGGGTACGCACCACTTCCAGGCCGGCCAGCACGCCATAATTGCCATCGAACTTGCCGCCCGTGGGTTGCGTATCGATATGGCTGCCCGTCATCACGGGCGGCAGGGTATTGTCGGTGCCGTCGCGGCGCATGAAAACATTGCCGATCTGGTCGATGGTGATGCTCATGCCCGCCTCGCGGCCCCAGCGCACCACCAGGTCTCGCCCCTGCTTGTCCAGGTCCGTCAGGGCCAGGCGCTTGACGCCGCCTTTCACTGTCGCGCCGATCTGCGCCAGCTCCATCAGGGCCGCCCACAATCGTTCGCCATTGATGCGTAAATCATCCCGTAGATCATCCATTGTTGTCTCCTGACTTCATGCTGTGGTGGCGGAAAACGCCGGGCGCTCGATATAGCGCCCCGCGCCCTCGACGGCCGTCAGCTCGCCCTGGTGGAACACCACCTTGCCGGCGGCAATCGTGGTGCTGGGGATGCCGCGCACGGTGCGCCCTTCGAAGACATTGAAGCCCCCTTTGGCGAACTGCGTGGCGGCGGAAATGGTGCGCGTGCCTTGCGGGTCCCACAGCACGATGTCGGCATCGCTGCCCAAGGCGATGACGCCCTTGCGTGGATACATATTGAATATCTGCGCCGCATTGGTGGAGCTAACCTTGACGAATTCGGAGGGCGTGAGCATGCCGGAATTGATGCCAGCATCCCACACCACGGCCATGCGTTCCTCGACGCCGCCACAGCCGTTCGGGATACGCGTGAAGTCGTCCTTGCCAGCCGCCTTCTGTTCGGCGCAAAAGGTACAGTGGTCGGTGGCGGTCGTGTGCAGGTTGCCGCTCTGCAGGCCATGCCACAAGGCCGCTTGATGGTGCTTGCCACGGAACGGCGGGCTCATGACGTGGCCCGCCACGTAATCGAAATCATCGCTCTGGTAGACGCTATCGTCGATCACCAGATGGCCCGCCAGCGCTTCGCCATACACGCGCTGGCCATTCGCGCGCGCCCGCGTGATGGCGTCGAGCGACTCAGCGCACGAGACGTGCACGATGTACACGGGCGTATTGAGGACATTGGCGATGGCAATGGCGCGGTTGGCCGCCTCGGCCTCCACGGCGGGCGGGCGGGACAAGGGATGCGCCTGCGGTCCGGTGATGCCCTTTCTCAGCAAGGCTTGCTGCAATTGAAAAACCAGTTCGCCGTTTTCCGCATGCACGGTGGGCAGCGCCCCCAGTTCCAGCGACCGGCTGAAGCTTTTCACCAGCGTTTCATCGTCGGCCATGATGGCGTTCTTATAGGCCATGAAGTGCTTGAAGCTGTTCACGCCATGTTCGCGCACGAGGATGCCCATCTCTTCATATACCTGCTCGCTCCACCAGGTAATCGCCACGTGGAAGGTGTAGTCGCCGGCCGCCTTGGCCGACCACTCGCGCCACTGGTGATACGCCTCTATCAGGGACTGCTTGGGTGCCGGAATGACGAAATCCATAATGGTGGTGGTGCCGCCCGCCAATCCCGCTGCCGTGCCCGTGAAAAAATCGTCCGATGTCACGGTACCCATGAAGGGCAGATTCATATGCGTGTGGGTGTCTATCCCGCCCGGCATCACGTACAGGCCGCCCGCGTCGATCACGGTGGCACCAAAGGGAACAGCGAGATTCTCGCCGACGGCGGCGATCGTGTCGCCCTCGATCAGCACATCGGCGCGAAAGGCGCGGTCGGCGTTGACGACAGTACCGCCACGTATCAGTGTAGTCATCTTGTCTCCTTCTCGAAAAGATCAGGACTGCGGCGCCCGCTGCACGTGCGCCACGGCCTTGCCCTTCATCATGACGCCGTAGACGACTGCGGCGATGGCCACGCCCACGAACCAGGCGTAGGTGTAAATGGTTTTAAAGCCTTCGGCCACATCGGGAAACGCCGTGGGAAAGGCTGCATTCAGGAAGCCCGGGATATTCGGCAGCACGGCGATGACAAAGGCAATCAAGGCTGCCATATTCCAGCCATTGCCATACGAGTAGATGCCATCGTCGCGGTACAGCTGCCGGACGTCGAGCTGCGTCTTGCGCACAAAGTAGTAGTCGACGATCAAGATGCCGGCGATGGGGCCCAGCAGGGCCGAATAGCCGATCAGCCACGTGAAGATATAGCCCTGCGTCGATTCGAGCACCTTCCACGGCATCATGACGATGGCGATGAAGGCCGTGATATAGCCACCCATCTTGTACGAAATCTGCTTCGGTGCCAGTGAGGAAAAGTCATAGGCCGGGCCCACCAGATTGGCCGCCAGATTGACGCTGACCGTGTCGATCAGCAGGATGATCAGGGCGATCAGCACGGCGGCGCCCGTCATGCGGCTGGCCAGGTCCACGGGGTCCCAGATAGCCTTGCCGTACATGACCACGGAGCCTGCCGTGACGATCACGGCCAGCATGGCCAGCAATCCCATGGGCACAGGCAAACCGATGGACTGGCCGATCACCTGGTCGCGCTGCGTCTTGGCGAAGCGCGTGAAGTCGGGGATGTTCAGCGCCAGCGTTGCCCAGAAGCCCACCATGGCGGTGAGCGACGGCCAGAAGACGCTCCAGAACTGGCCCGCCTTTTTACCGCCGGGGATGAATTGCGATGGCTGGTCCAGCAGGCTGGCCACGCCGCCGGCCTTGCTGTGCACCCAGTACAGCAGCACGAAGCAGATGAGGATTTTCAGCGGCGCCGTGTACGTTTCCAGCTTGCGGATCGACTCCATGCCATGCAGGATGTAGTAGAACTGGATGGCCCAGAAAGCCAGGAAGCACAGCAACTGGCTGCCGTTGATGCCCAGGCCTGCGATCTTTTCGCCGCCCAGCTCATGGCCCACCAGCACGCCCATCAGGGTGTAGATCATCTGCCCGCCAAACCAGGTCTGGATACCGTACCAGCCGCAGGCGACGATGGCGCGCATCAGGGCCGGCAAGCGCGCGCCCATGGTGCCGAACGAGGCGCGCGCCAGTACGGCATACGGGATGCCGTACTTGGTGCCCGCATGGCCGATCAAGAGCATGGGCAAGAGCACGATGGCGTTGGCGAGAAATACCGTGAGCACGGCCTGGTAACCGGACATGCCGCTGTCGATCAGGCTGGCCGACAGGGTGTAGGCGGGAATGCACATCACCATGCCGACCCACAGCGCGGCGAAGTGATACCAGCGCCAGGTGCGCTGCGCCGCCGTGGTGGGCGCCAGGTCTTCATTCCAGAGTTGCGTGTTGCCTGAATAGTCTTGGTTCACAGGTATGCTCCATCGGTTGGGAGGGGATCGGTTTTATAGAAACGGCTCGACTTTTAAGTCAATCTAGCTTACCGCAAAGGCCAGCCGCTGTTTATAAAATAAACACACGCAAGATATATGCCTTGATGCGTGCCCTACACCGTCTCTACCAACGCATGCGGGTTGCGCGGATCCTGCGTCCAGTTCATGTACGGTTTGTCCGTGACCTGCGGCACCATCGTGATGCAGCCCTGCACCGGACAGGTGATCTCGCACAGGTTGCAGCCCACGCATTCCTCCTTGATCACCTCATACGTGCGCGTGCCGGCAGCGTCGATCAGTTGCGCAATCGACTGGTGCGACGTGTCTTCGCAAGCCACATAGCACTTGCCGCACTTGATGCAGTCGTCCTGGTTGATCTGCGCGATGACCTGATAATTCATGTCCAGGTATTTCCAGTCCGTCGTGTTGGCCACGGCCTTGCCGGAAAAGTCGCTGATGCGTTCGTAGCCCTTCTCGTCCATCCAGCGCGACAAGCCATCCTTCATCTCTTCGACGATGCGAAAACCATGCAACATGGCCGCCGTGCAGACCTGCACGCAGCCGGCGCCCAGAGCGAGGAATTCGGCGGCGTCGCGCCAGTTGCCGATGCCACCGATGCCGGAAATGGGCAAGCCACGCGTCTGCGGATCGCGGGCGATTTCCGCCACCATGTTCAGCGCGATCGGTTTGACGGCCGCACCGCAATAGCCGCCGTGCGTGCTGGCGCCGCCCACGATGGGCAAGGCCACCATGCGGTCCAGGTCCAGTGAGGTAATCGAGTTGATGGTGTTGATCAGCGAGACGGCGTCCGCACCGCCCGCCTTGGCCGCGCGCGCCGGCATGCGCACGTCCGTGATGTTGGGCGTGAGCTTGACGATGACGGGTAATTTGCTGTGCTTTTTGCACCAGGCGGTCACCATTTGTACATACTCGGGCACCTGGCCCACGGCCGCGCCCATGCCCCGCTCCGGCATGCCGTGCGGGCAACCGAAATTGAGTTCGATGCCGTCCGCCCCCGTCGCCTCGACCTTGGGCAGGATGTCGGCCCAATAGTGTTCTTCGCAGGGCAGCATCAGCGAGACGATCATGGCGCGGTCCGGCCAGTCCTTTTTCACCTGCGTGATTTCGCGCAGATTGATTTCCAGAGAACGGTCGGTAATGAGTTCGATGTTATTGAAACCGACCACTTCGCGGTTCTTGCCATACAGGGCCGAGTAGCGCGACGAGACGTTGACGGCGGCCGGGTCTTCACCCAGGGTTTTCCACACCACGCCGCCCCACCCCGCTTCGAAGGCGCGTACCACGTTATAGGCCTTGTCGGTCGGCGGTGCGGACGCCAGCCAGAAAGGATTCGGCGCCTTGATGCCGAAAAATTCGATGCTGAGATCAGCCATTATGCAGCCTCCACTTTGGAAAGAAGATCGTGATGGATGGCCAGTGCGGCCAGCTTGCCATGCTGGACAGCTTGCACCGTCAAGTCCTGCCCCGGCACCACGCAGTCGCCGCCCGCGTAGATGCCCGGCAGCACCGTGCGAAAGCCCGTGTCGACGGCGATCTTGTCGCCCTCACGTTTCAGCAATGAAGCCATGGGATCGCGCAGCACTTGCGCATCGAGGCTCTGGCCGATGGCCTTGAAAATGGCATCGGCCGCCACGTCGAACGTTTCGTCCCTCCCCGCCAGGCGCGTGCCCTGCATCCGCGTTTTCTCGAAACGCATGCCCGCCACATGGCCAGCCGCGTCGAGCAGCACCTGCTGCGGCTGGGCCCACGTCAGCATGCGCACCTGGTTGGCCTTGGCGATATCCTGTTCGTGGTGGGTGGCCGTCATGGCGTCGAAACCGCGTCGGTACACGAGGGTGACTTCCTCCGCGCCCAAACGGCCAATCTGCACGGCCATGTCGATGGCCGTATTGCCGGCGCCAATCACAATCGCCCGCTTCGGCACGGGCAGCGCGGCCAGGTCGTCCGCCTGGCGCAGCGCACTGATATAGTCGACGGCGGCCAGCAAGCCCGGTGCATCCTCGCCCGTCAGGCCCAGCTTGCGGCTGGCACCCAGGCCCAGGCCCAGGAAGACGGCATCGTACTGCGCGTGCAGGTCGCGCAGCTGCAGGTTCGTGCCCAACGCCTGGCGACATCGGATCTCGATGCCGCCTATCTGCAGCAGGAAGTCGATTTCCTTTTGCGCAAAATCTTCCGTGAGCTTGTACTTGGCGATGCCGTATTCATTCAAGCCGCCCGCCTTATCTTCCTTTTCAAAGATCACCACGTCGTGCCCCAGCATGGCCAGACGGTGCGCGCAGGACAGTCCCGCCGGTCCCGCGCCGACGATGGCTATCGTCTTGCCCGTGGCGGCCGCCCGCTGGAACGGGTGCTGCGCGAAATGCATGTGGTCGACAGCGTAGCGCTGCAGCAGGCCAATCTTGACGGGCTGGCCTTCCGCGTCGTGGTTGCGCACGCAGACGTCTTCACACAGGATTTCCGTGGGGCAGACGCGGGCGCAGCTGCCGCCCAGGATGTTCTGCTTCAGGATGCCGGCGGCGGCGCCGTTGATGTTCTTGTCGTGGATATTGCGGATGAAGCTGGCAACGTCGATTTCCGACGGACAGATACGACTGCACGGCGCGTCGTAGCAATACAGGCAGCGGGCGCTTTCGATGGCCGCCTGGCGCGCCGTCAGGGGCGGCGCCAGGTCCGTGAAATGACCCGCCAATTCCTCGTTGGGCAGGGCGGGATGCGGCAAATACTTCAAGGACTCGATCATCGCGTTTTCCTTCTTTGAGCCTGCGGTGGATTTAGTGTATAACCGTCACTTCATCTGGGGAAAAGCAAATTCCACACCAGCGCTTGCCGTGTTCGGCCAGCGCTGCATCACGGCCTTGTGGCGCGTGTAGAAACGCACGCCTTCGGGTCCATACGCGTGGTGATCGCCGAACATGCTGCGCTTCCAGCCGCCAAAGCTGTTGAAGGCCATCGGCACGGGCAAGGGGATATTGACGCCCACCATGCCGACCTGGATCTGGCGCACGAATTCGCGCGCCACGCCGCCGTCGCGCGTGTAGATGGCCACGCCGTTGCCATACTCGTTGGCGTTGATCAGCTCCACCGCATGCACCACATCAGGACAGCGCAGCACGCACAGCACGGGGCCGAAAATCTCTTCCTTGTAGATGCTCATCTCGCGGGTCACATGGTCGAACAAGGTACCGCCGACAAAGAAGCCCTTCTCGCGGCCCGGCACCACATGGTTGCGGCCATCGACCACTAAAGTCGCGCCCTGCTCCACGCCCGAGGCGATGAGTTTTTCGATGCGCTGCTTGGCTGCCAGCGACACGACCGGCCCCATTTCCGCACCATCAGCCATGCCGTCGCGCACTTTCAGTGCAGCCGTGCGCGTTGCCAGTGCATCGATCAACTTGTCGCCCGCGTCGCCCACGGCCACCACCACCGAGATGGCCATGCAGCGTTCGCCCGCCGAACCGTAGGCCGCGCCGATCAACGCGTCGACCGTCATCTCCATGTCAGCATCGGGCATCACCACCATGTGATTCTTCGCGCCACCCAGGGCTTGCACGCGCTTGCCGCTGGCGCTGCCGCGCGCATAGATATATTCGGCGATCGGCGTCGAACCGACAAAGCTGATCGCCTGCACCACCGGGTGGTCGAGCAAGGCGTCGACCGTGACCTTGTCGCCCTGCACCACGTTGAAGACGCCGTCGGGCAAACCCGATTCTTTCAGCAATGTCGCGTGCAACAGGGAGGCCGACGGATCGCGCTCGGACGGTTTCAGGACGAAGGTATTGCCGCAGGCGATGGCGACGGGGAACATCCACATCGGCACCATCACAGGGAAGTTGAATGGCGTGATGCCGGCCACCACACCCAGCGCCTGGCGCATGGACCAGGCGTCGATGCCGCGCGAAATCTGGTCCGTAAATTCGCCCTTTAACAATTGCGGAATACCGACGGCAAATTCCACCATCTCGATGCCGCGCGCCACCTCGCCCTGCGCATCGGCAAAAGTCTTGCCATGCTCGCGCGTGAGCATGGCGGCAAATTCGTCCGTGTGCTGTTGACACAGCTGCAGGTAACGGAACAGGACACGGGCGCGGCTCAACGGCGGCGTGGCCGACCATGCGGGAAAGGCGGCGGCGGCCGCCTGCACGGCAGCGTCCACGTCTTCCACGGTGCCGAGTGCGACCCGGGCGACCGGTACGCCCAGTGCCGGGTTATACACGTCGCCATAGCGTCCGCTGGTGGTGTCGACCTTGGCGCCGTTGATGAAGTGGGTGATGGTGTCGAGAGTGTTCATGGTGTTCCTTAGTCGAGATTTCTTAATACCTTGGCCAGCTTGCCAAACAGCTCATCGACATGCTGTTTTTCCAGCACCAGCGGCGGCGACAGGGCGATGATGTCACCCGTAGTGCGTATCAGCACGCCGTCAGCGAAGGCCTGCTTGAAGGCGTTGAAAGCGCGCGCGCCGGGTTTACCGGCGATGGGGGCAAGCTCGATGCCAGCGATCAGGCCGATGCTGCGCAAGTCGATCACGTGCGGCAGTCCCTTGAGCGAATGCACGGCGTCGCTCCAATACGCCTGCATCGCTTTAGCGTGGCCCAGGATGTCCTGTTCCTCGAACACTTGCAGGGTCGCCAGCGAGGCGGCGCAGGCAAGAGGGTGGCCGGAATACGTGTAACCGTGGAACAGTTCGATGCCGGCTGGCGCGTCCATGAAGGCATCATGGATGTACTGTTTGCTGAACACGGCGCCCATCGGCACCATACCGTTGGTCAAGCCCTTGGCCGTCGTCATCAGATCAGGCTCGACGTCAAAATAGTCGGCTGCAAATGGCGTCGTCATGCGGCCGAAACCCGTGATGACTTCATCGAAGATGAGTAGGATGCCATGCTTGGTGCACAGCTCGCGCAAGCGTTTCAAATAGCCTTTCGGCGGAATCAGCACGCCAGTGGAACCGGCCACCGGTTCGACGATGACGGCGGCAATCGTCGAGGCGTCGTGCAGCGCGACGATGCGTTCCAGTTCATCGGCCAGGTGCGTGCCGTATTCGGGCTCTCCCACCGTGTAGGCGTTCTTGTCCAGGTTGTGCGTGTGCGGCAGGTGGTCCACGCCCGGCAGCAAGGGGCCAAAGGCCTTGCGGTTGCCGCCGATGCCGCCCACGGAAATGCCGCCGAAGCCCACGCCGTGATAACCGCGCTCGCGCCCGATCAGGCGGGTACGTGCGCCCTCTCCGCGCGCCCGGTGGTAGGCCAGCGCGATCTTCAACGCCGTATCGACGGCTTCGGAACCGGAGTTCGTATAAAACACGTGGCCAAATTTATGCCCCGTATAGTCCATCAGTTTTTCCGCCAGGTCGAAGGCGGCCGGATGACCCATCTGAAAGGTGGGAGCGAAGTCCAGCTGGCCCACCATGTCGCGGATGGCGCCGACGATTTTCGGCTGCGCATGGCCGCACGGCACGCACCACAGGCCGGCCGTGCCATCGAGGATAGCGTTGCCATCGACGTCCTTGTAGTACATGCCTTCGGCCGAGACCAGCAGGCGCGGATTAGCCTTGAAATCGCGGTTATTCGTAAACGGCATCCAGAATGCCGACATCGATTCCGGCCTTGTTTCGTTCATGACCTTCTCCTTGGGATGGGCTGCCGCAGCGCCAAGATCGTTTTTGACGAAGCGTAAAATAATTTACCAGTTGGCAAAAAGCTGATGTAATAATAGACAGGCCATCCCCAATGGCACAGATACACAAACGGCAAAGTATCCCAACCGTACAGGTCGGAAAAACAGTACAGTTTTGTGCAAGGCCGCATAAGGAGCCACCGTGAAGTACAGCGACAGCACAGACGATGCCCCCGAGCAAGCGACCGGCTGGCCCGTGCTGGACATCGACCGCCAGAAAAAGGGTGGCCTCGTCGAGCAGATCGTCATCGCCATCAGCGTCATGGTGGGCAGCCGCGCCCTGCGCATCGGCACGCGGATGCCGTCCGTGCGCCAGTTCGCCAGATGCAATGGCGTATCGACCTTTACCGTCGTCGAATCGTATGACCGCTTGGTCAACCTGGGCCTGTTGTCGTCACGGCGCGGCTCCGGCTATTTCGTCGCGCGCCACGATATCGCCGCCTCGCCGCAAGCGGCCCTCATTGCCAACACCCTTGCCAGCCCCACCGCCATCGACGCCCTCACGCCCGACCTGTATTCGGGCGTCTCGGAAGCGCTGCCAGTGGGTGCGGGCTGGCTGCCACCCGAGATGTATGGCGAAGCGACCGTGCTCGATGCCGTGCGCCAAGCCATGCGCATTCCCGCCAGCCGCCTGCGCGGCTATGGCCATCCGCTGGGCTTTCCCTCGCTGCGCCAGCACCTGGCAACAAGCCTGTCGGAAGAGCTGTTCCAGGTGGCGCCGGACCAGGTCTTGCTGACGCACGGCGCTACGCATGCCTTCGATCTGATCCTGCGCAGCCTGACCAAGCCGGGCGACACGGTGCTGGTGGAGGACCCCGGCTACAGCAATTTGCAGTCGTTGATCCGGCACCACGGCTGCATCCCCGTCGGTATAGCGCGTGGCGAGGCGGGCCTCGATCTCGATACGCTGGCCAGCGAGGCCGCGCGCACCCAGCCCAAACTGATGTTCGTCAACACGGTGCTGCAAAATCCGCTCGGTACCTCGCTCAGCCAGGCGCAAACGCACCGCCTGCTGGCGCTGGCCGAACAATTCGATTTCTGGCTGGTGGAAGACGATATCTACCGCGAACTGGCGGCGCGCGGCGAAGCATCGCTGGCGGCGATGGATGGCTTGCGCCGCGTGATCCGCGTGGGCAGTTTTTCCAAAACCCTGTCGCCGGTGCTGCGCGTGGGGTCGATTTGCGCCTCGCTGTCGCTGGTGGCCGAACTGGTGCGCGTGAAAATGCTGGCGGGACTGACGACGTCGGAAATCAACGAGCGCGCCGTCTACCACGCCATCTGTGCGCGGCCCTACAAGCGCATGGTCGAGCGCCTGGTGGCGCAACTCGATGCGGCCCGGGAACGCAGCATCGACTGCCTGGCGCAGGCAGGCATGGCGCCCGTGGCGCGGCCCCGCGGTGGCATGTTCGTCAGCGCCGGCTGGCCCGACCTGCAAACGCCGGAGTGGAATGGCAAGATCATCGCCGACATGGCTTTGAAGGCCGGCATCCTGCTGTCGCCGAATGAATTTTTCATGCTGCGCGCGCCCGAGACGGTGTGGTTCCGCTTCAACGTGGCCTACACCGATACCCCCGTGCTGCAAGTTTTCCTGCAATCGATACGCCCACGCTAAAGAATCCGCCATGGCCAGCGATAAATCCCCTGCCCTTCCTGTGAAAAATGCCGGCGGCCGGCGCCTGCAAAACCGCGACCGCCTGGAAGCGGACATCCTGGAACAAGCCGTGCGCGTGTTCGCGGAAAGCGGCTATGAGGGCGCCTCGATCGCCACCATCGCCGAGCGGGCTGGCCTGTCGAAGCAAAACCTGATGTATTACTTCCCGTCCAAGCAGCTGCTGTACCAGCGCGTGCTCGACGACGTGCTCGACGACTGGCTGGCGCGCATGGAGTCGCTGGCCAATGAGCACGACGAACCGCGCGATGTGCTGCGCGCCTATATCGGCGCCAAGCTGCGTTTTTCGCGCGAACAGCCATGGGCTTCGCGCGTGTATGCGCTGGAAGTGATCAATGGCGCGCCTCTGTACGGCGCGCAGATACGCGACAGGGTCGTGCCCCTGCTGCGCAAGGATATCGCCGTCTTCGAAGGCTGGATCGCGGCCGGCAGGATCGCGCCCGTCAACGCCACGCACCTGATGTTCGCCATCTGGGCGATGACGCAATCGTATGCCGATTTTTCGGCGCAAATGGCCCTGGTGCTGGAACGCAAGCAGCTCACGCGCAAGGATTACGAGGATGCCGAAATCCTGCTCACGCACATGGTGCAGGCGGCGGTGTCCATGCCGCCAGCAGGCGAAAAAAAACCGCCTTGAAAGGCGGTTTCCTGAACAGCGCGAACGCTTACGCTACCGTCTTGCTTTTGCGGCGGCGCGCCATGCAGCCAACCAGCCCCAGGCCTGCCAACAACATCGCATAGGTTTCCGGTTCCGGCACGGCCGAGACATAACCGGCCACGTTGGTAGCGTTGAAATAATGGTTGGCGTTGACCTGGATGTTAGAGGCCCAGTTACCCACCACCACGTTGCCGTTGATCTGGCCATTGCCACCGGCCAGGGTCGCCAGCGGCGCCAGAATGCTGCCATACAGGCCCACGCCGTTCAAGGTAATGCTTTGTGCTTCATAGAAGTTGTATAACACATTGTATTTGCTGAAATCGCCGTAGCCACCGGACAGCTTCACGTTCGTGCCGCTGATATTGAGGATCAGGGTGTCGTTCGTGTGCAGGTTGCTGAACTTGAAGTTGTTCACAGAGCCCAGCGTCGCGGAAGTCAGGTCGAACACTTGCACATTGCCCGTGCCACCCTTCAGGGTCATGCCACCATAGGCTACCGAGCTGCTGCCCGTGGACGCCACTTTCGCCAGCGAGGTCGAGGTGTTTTTCAGTTGGGCCGAGGTGGAGGCAAACGATACCGGCGACACCGTGGTCTTGGTCGCCTTGTTCAGGCCCACGCTGCTCGTCGTCGTGCTGCCGCCCACAAAGTAGTTGCCGTTCTTGATCGAACCGGAGCTGTAGTTCAGGTTGCCGCCAACGACCAGCGCATAGCCGGTATTACCGTGCTTGACGTAGGCGTCCTTGTTCTTGTCATTGATCGAATAGTTAGACCCCGTCAGATTACCGGCGACCAACACGCCGCCTTCAACATCGCTGCCGGACGCGCTGAAGTTGCTCAGAGAATACAAATTGGCGCCACCGATACCCAGATCGACAACACCGGCTTGCGCGGCGCCGGCAGTGAACACGGTCGACAGAACGAGAAGGAGTGACAATTTAGGCATGTTTGACATTTTATTTCCAGAAAGAAAATTAACTTGACGTCAGAATATCATATACATTGGATTTGAGATGTCGCAAACCAACAAATTTTGTAACAATAATACAAACATAGTTGCACAATGAGAATTATTCTCCTGTCGCTGCCCGAAGAACGCCCAAGCCAGCCGCATTACGCTTAAAACAGACGAGCAAACAGCCGTCTGTTCTGCACTTTCAATATTGCTTAGAAGCATAGCCAACTTGGTGATACGATCGCGGCAGCGCCAGACGAGGCCAGCCCACAGAGTACGAAATCATAAGGATAAAGCACGCATGAAACGATTGTTCCTAGGCGCACTGATGCTGGCATATGCCTGCGGCGCACACGCCGATGTTCTTAACATGATCGACAATCAGCCGCTCAGCGAAACCTGGCTCAACGCAGGCTTTTATTCGTACCACTTTCAGCGCGACAAGAACCTGAACGACAGCAATCCGGGCCTGGGCGCCGAATACCGCTTTTCTACGGTCGCGTCGGTCACGGCCGGGCGCTTCTACAATAGCGATCGCGCCTACTCGAACTACCTGGGCGTGTACTACCAGCCCATCAAAGTAGGCCCGCTGCGCATCGGCGCCGTCGTTGGCGGCTTCAGCGGCTATCCAAAGATGCGCGATGGCGGCTGGTTCCCGGCGCTGGTCCCCACCATCAGCTATGAATACCAGCGCGTAGGCGTGAATATCGCCATCGTGCCTTCCTACAAGGACCGTTTGTATGGCGCCCTCAGCGTCCAGCTGAAACTCAAGGTCTTTGAATAACCGTTTGTCCCAGCCTTTCACCGTTCGCTCCGCCATTCCTGCCATTCGTCGCATACGCGATGTTCGGCGGCAAGGTTTTGCCTATAGTGGACTCATCGCCAGCCTGCATACGGCAGCGGCAACCACAGGAGAACGGCATGAAAGACATCAATTCGGCACCGGGCAGCACTTCCTTCAGCGCTTTCTGGAGCGAACTGTGCGCTTACGCGCGCCAGGGCATGGCCGCCCTGCGCGCCATGTCCTGGCCCATGCTGCTGGGGTGCTGCCTGGGACTGGCGTTCTTGATCACCATCTTGCCACTGGCCATCATGCTGTTTGCCCTCGTCATGCTGCTGAGATGGTCAAGCAACAGCGACGACACGGGCACGGAGACGAAGGCGGCGAACTCTCCTCAGTCAACGCAATAAAAATTTTCGTCGTGGCAAGAGTGCAATGATTGTTCTATGGCACTATGAGTGCGCGCAGCATTGACGGGCATCAAACCCATCTCGATCGATGGGTTTGAGACGGAACGCTACGCAGGATAGACAATCAAAGCTACTCCCCCTCTGCCATAGGAGTTTTCTGATGACCACGACAGCAAAAGCCACAGCAGCTACGACCATTCCCTGCCTGCGCTACCGCGATGCCCCCGCCGCCATCGAATGGCTGTGCACCGCACTCGGTTTTGAAAAACAATTGATCGTGCCTGACGGCAACGGTGGCGTTGCCCATGCGCAACTGAGCTTTGGCAATGGCATGGTCATGGTGGCACCGGCCCTCGACAGCGACTATGGCCGCCTGATGAAGCTGCCTGGCGACATCGGTGGCGCCAACACGCAGAACTGCTACCTGGTCGTCAGCGACGCAGACGCCGTCTACCGCAGCGCGCGCGAGGCCGGCGCCGAGATCGTGCTCGACATCAAGGATGAAGACTACGGCGGACGGGGCTTTACCTGCCGCGACCCGGAAGGCCACATCTGGAGCCTGGGCACCTACGACCCATGGTAAGACGGAGAACAATGATTATCAGCACCCTCACCGCCGCCAGCCTTGCGCTGGTCGGTGGCTTCCTGTCCGCTCCCGTCCTCGTCGACGAGCACCTCAACCGTGTCCACCCGCCGTCCGGCAAGGTGCCATCGACAGCCACTGTGGCCCTGCACCAGAGCCTGTGGATCGCCGACCTGCACGCCGACAGCTTGCTATGGCAACGCAATCTGAACCGCGACAGCCAGCGCGGCCATGTCGACTTCCCCCGCCTGCAGCGGGCCAACGTGGCGCTGCAAGCGTTTTCCGTCGTCACCAAGACGCCGCGCAAGATGAATATCGAGCGCAATGGCAGCGATACGGACAACATCACGACACTGGTGATGGCGCAAGGCTTGCCGCCCGCCACCTGGAACAGCCTGCTGGCACGCGCCACCTACCAGGCCGACGAGCTGCGCCAGCAAGCGGCCAAGAGCCATGGCAAGGTCCGCGTGATCGGCAGCCGCGCCCAGCTGCGCGGTTTCATCGCCGCGCGCGAAAAGGATCCCGCCCTGCTTGCCGGCTGGCTGACACTGGAAGGCGCGCATGCGCTCGAAGGCAAGCTGGACAACCTCGATACCTTGTACCGGGCGGGCTTCCGCATGGCCGCACCCACGCATTTCTTCGATACGGAACTGTCCGGCTCCCAGCATGGTTTGAAAAAAGGCGGCCTGACGCCACTGGGCCGGCAATGGCTGCGCGCCATGGAGCAGCGCAAGATGATCGTCGACCTGGCACACGCCTCGCCTGCCACCATCGACGACGTGTTAACTTTGACGAAACGCCCCGTGATGGTGTCGCACACGGGCGTGCGCGGCACCTGCGCCAATGGACGCAACCTGAGCGACGCACAATTGAAACGCATCGCCGCCCAGGGTGGCCTGGTGGGCATCGGTTTCTGGAATACGGCCGTCTGCGGCAAGGATGCGGCATCCATCGCGCGCGCCATCAAGTACACGGTAAAACTGATCGGCGCGGAACACGTGGCCTATGGCTCGGACTTCGATGGCGCCGTCACCACGGCCATCGATGCAAGCGGCTTGCCGCGCTTGACGCAGGCGCTGCTCGATGCGGGCTTGTCGGAGGCGCAAATCCGCCGCGTGGCGGGCGAAAACGTGCGCGACTTCTTACTCAAGAACCTGCCCGACGACGACGCCTAGCCCAAGGCGCTGATCAAAGCCTGGTGAGCCACCTGGCGTGGCCGGATGCGTATCAGCTTGCGGTACAGGGGCGGCATGGCGTCGCACAGCGCCAGCAGCGCGTCTTCCGCCATGGCCGGGTGCACGTACTGGAATTGTGCCGGATTATTCTCCGGCAGCGCCCCTTCCATGGTGGAGCCATAGGCGCCCAGAGTCATGAAACTGGCGGCGCTGTCGTCCGGGCCGATGGCCAGCACGAAAGTGCCATACTTGGGGTGACCCAGGTAGCTTTTGATCTCCTCCTGCCGCGCCGGCTCCGCATTCACCATCAATTCATAACGCAATTGCGCATACTGGCGCGTGCATTCCATAAATGGCGTACGGATGGTCGACTGCGCCAATTTTCCCGGCATGCACAACAACAGGTTGCCAAAGGAATCGAGCAAGGCGGCCGCGTCGCCCTGGCCGCCATCGCGCACATCCTGCTCCATGGCCGCCTGCAGGAATGGCGCCAGGCCAGCATCGGGCGCATGTGGCTCGCAGCGGTAAGTCAAAGCGTCGGGATAGCGGCGGCGCAGAGCGCGCACCACGGCATGCTCGGACGGCAAGGTGGCCGGATCGCGTAGATGCACGTCGTCGCCGGCGTTCAGCAACTGCATCACCTGCGCCGATGTCGCTTCGAACACGAGCGAGCACAATGCCTGCGTCGCCTCGTGGATGCTCTTGCCGATGAAAAAAGATCTGGGCGCGGCGCCGGACGGCAGGCGCGCATACTCGGTGGCACCGCGCACGGCCGGATAGCAAAAGCTGCGGCCGGCCTGGGCCTGCAGCGGCGCCGGCAAAGCCGTGAACGTGGCAGCGCCATCGTAATTGATGCCCGCCTTGACGTCGGGCGCGGCTACCACTACGTTGAAACCGGCCGCCAGAATGGCACCCGTGCACATGCAGCACGGGTCGAGCGAGGTGACGATGGTCAGCTCACCCGGCGGCGGCAAGGGCGTGCCCTTGGCCCGTTCGGCAAAATACCAGTCCACCAGTTGGCGCTCGCCATGCGCGGTGGGGTCGAACACCAGGCCCTGGCGCACGACATTGTTATGCATCGATTGCAGCACATTGCCGGCGCCATCGAGCAGCACGCCACCCACGCCGAAGGTACCCTGCGTCTTGGCGGCCATGGCTTCGGCCGCGGCAATCGCCACGGCGGCCTGGATGTCGATCGTCTTGTTCAAGCGGATCCTGTTACTGCATGTCCAGGTCGGAATTGCCGAAGCCGTGCGGCAGCAGCCAGCCCGCCGTCACTTCCATGACATCGTTTTTCAGGTTCGTCAGGATCACCGGCAGGTCGGCGCCGCCCATCTCGAAGATCACCTGGCGGCAGGCGCCGCATGGCGAGATCGGTTCCGCCGTATCGCCCGTGACGGCCAGCTTGGCGAAATCGCCCGGCTTGCAGCCATGCGCGATGGCGCTGAAAAACGCCGTGCGCTCGGCGCAGTTGCACAGGCCATACGCGGCGTTTTCCACGTTACAGCCACGGAAGACGCGGCCATCCTTGCACAGCAGGGCTGCGCCCACCTTGAAACGCGAATACGGCGCGTAGGCCAGTTCACGGCCAGCATTGGCTTCGGCGATCAGTTCTTGGTTATTCATTTTTATATCTATGTGTTGAGGTCACCCCAGATCTTGCTATGGGGCTAAAAGTATTTACGGACGAATGGTACGGTAAATGACAGGATTGGGCGTCAGCGCCACTGCGCTGATGGCATACGCATCCTGGATTTCCTTGACGGCTTGCTGCGCTGCCGCTGGCGTACGCGCATGCACCATGGCCAGCGGCTGGCCGACAGCCACTGGCTCGCCCAGGCCCACCAGATCCGTCAGGCCGACAGCGAAATCGATACTGTCCGTCGGGCGACGGCGGCCACCACCCAAGGCCACCACGGCCAGGCCGATGGCGCGGCAATCGCGCACATTCGCGTAACCGGACGACAGCGCTGGTGCCGGCACGACGAACGGCGCCTGCTCCAGGTGCTTGTCCGGATCCTCGATCAAGTCCGCCGGGCCGCCCAGCGCGGAGACCATGCGCGAGAAGCGCTCGGCCGCTTCGCCCGAATCGAGGGCAGCCATCAATTTCACGCGCGCTTCTTCTTCAGTCGCAGCCAGGCCGCCCAGCACCAGCATCTCGGCGCACAGCGCCAGGGTGACTTCATGCAGGCGCGCGGGACGCGAACGGCCCGTCAGGTAATCCATGGCGCCACGCACTTCCAGCGCATTGCCAGCATATGGCGCCAGCGATTCGTTCATGTCCGTCAGGATGGCCGACGTCTGCATGCCCGCGCCATTGCCGACGGCGACAATGCTCTCGGCCAGCTCCACCGACTTGTCATAGGTCGGCATGAAGGCGCCCGTGCCCACTTTGACATCCATCACCAGCGCGTCCAGGCCGGCCGACAGTTTCTTCGACAGGATGGAGCCGGTGATCATGGCCACCGATTCCACCGTGGCGGTGACGTCGCGGATGCTGTAAAAACGCTTGTCGGCCGGCGCCAGCTGCGCCGTCTGGCCAATGATGGCCACGCCGATATCCTGCACCACCTTGCGGAACAGTTCATTGTCCGGCACGGTGCAGTAGCCGGGAATGGCATCGAACTTGTCCAGCGTGCCGCCCGTGTGGCCCAGGCCGCGGCCCGAGATCATCGGCACGTAACCGCCGCACGCGGCGACCATAGGGCCCAGCAGCAGGGAAACGACGTCGCCCACGCCGCCCGTCGAATGCTTGTCGACGACAGGGCCGGGCAGGTTCAGCGAACGCCAATCGAGCACGTGGCCGGAATCGCGCATGGCCAGGGTGAACGCCACGCGCTCGTCCATGTTCATGTCGTTGAAAAAGACGGCCATTCCCAGCGCCGCGATCTGGCCTTCGCTGACGCTGCCGTCAGTGATGCCACGCACGAAAAACTGGATTTCCTCGGCGCTCAACACGCCCTTGTCGCGCTTCTTGCGAATAATTTCCTGGGTTAACAACATCGAATAACTCCGATCATGAGATTTGGGGTCAGAGCCGACAGCTCTGACCCCAGCTTTGCCAGCACTACTTATCGATTAGACGCCGTAAGGAATCCACACGTTTTTCACTTGCGACGCATGCGCCAGCACGGCACGGCCGCCGCTTTGGGCGGCGCTATACCAGTCGCGGCCTTTGGCGCCGCCGACCCAGGTGCGCTTCAGGGTAGCAGCCGACAAGCGCTCGACTTCCGCGCAGCCTTCGGCGGAACCGTCGTGGCGCCAGACGGCGTCGATGTCGGCGTGCGTGGCCAAGGTGCGCGCCAGTTCATCGGCGTTGCCGCTGATGATGTTGACGACGCCGCCAGGCAAGTCGGACGTATCGAAAACCTGGTACAGGTCCAGCGCGGAGAGCGGATGCGCTTCCGATGGCACCACCACCACGCGGTTGCCCAGCGCGATGGCCGGCGCCACCAGCGAGATGAAGCCCAGCAAAGGCGCTTCATTCGGGCAAACGATGCCGATCACGCCAACCGCTTCGTTCAGCGCCACGGTGATGCCCTTGGTGGGCGGCTGGTGCGCCAGGCCATCGTACTTGTCGGCCCAGGCCGCGTAATAGAACAGGCGTTCAATCGATGCCTGCACTTCCTTCTCAGGATCTTTACTGCCCGTCATGGCGGCAATGCGGGCGGCAAATTCATCGGCGCGCGCCGCCAGGTTTTCGGCGATGTAGTACAGCACTTGCGCGCGATTGTGCGCCGTCGCGCTGCTCCAGCCGGACGCTTTATGCGCCGCTTCGACAGCGTTGCGGATATCCTTGCGACTACCCACGCCCACTTCGGCCAGCAGGGCGCCGTTCGCGCCGAATACGGGCGCGCTGTAGGCGCTGTCAGGGCGCGCCTGCTTGCCGCCGATGTACATCTTGGCCGTGCGGTCGATGGCGATGGGGTCGGCTACCGCCGGTTTCGCATTCCCTTTGGCCTTGGCCTGCACCACCGGCAAGGCCGGGCGCGCATCTTCGGCCAGGGCCGTCATGTATTCCAGCATGCCTTCGCGGCCGCCTTCGCGGCCGAAGCCCGATTCCCGATAGCCGCCGAAGCCGCAAGCGGCATCGAACTGGTTGGCGCTGTTGATCCACACCACGCCAGCCTTGATGGCGGGAGCGATATCGAGGGCCAGGCTGATCGACTCGGTCCACACGCTGGCGGCCAGGCCGTACACCGTGTTGTTCGCCAGTTGCACCGCTTCAGGCGGCGTGCGGAAGCTCATCGCCACCAGTACGGGACCGAAGATTTCAGCCTGTGCCACGGCGGCCGACGTGGACGCGCCCGTGATCAGGGTGGGCGGGAACCACGAACCATCGGCAGGCAATTCACACGCCGGTTGCCACACGTCGCAGCCTTCGGCGCGGGCGGTATCGACCAGCGCGGCGATGCGCTGGCGCTGCACCGGATCGACCAGCGCGCCCACGTCCATCGATTTGTCCAGGGGCGAACCGAGGCGCAGGTTTTCCATGCGCGCGCGCACCTTGTTCAGGAAGCGTTCCTGGATCGATTCCTGCACCAGCAGGCGCGAACCGGCGCAGCACACTTGTCCCTGGTTGAACCAGATCGAATCGACCAAGCCTTCCACGGCGCCATCCAGGTCCGCGTCTTCAAAGACGATGAACGGCGACTTGCCGCCCAGCTCCAGCGACAGCTTCTTGCCGCTGCCGGCCGTCGCTACACGAATCAAACGGCCCACTTCCGTGGAGCCCGTAAACGCGATCTTGTCGACGCCAGGATGGTTGACGATGGCCGAACCCACGCGGCCGTCGCCGGTGACGATATTGACCACGCCGGCCGGCACGCCAGCTTGCAGGCACAACTCGGCGAACAGCATGGCGGTCAGCGACGTGAATTCAGCCGGCTTGAAGACCACCGTGTTACCGGCCGCCAGGGCCGGGGCGATTTTCCACGACAGCATCAGCAGGGGGAAATTCCACGGCACGATCTGGCCCACCACACCCACGGCGCGGTAGTCGGCGAATTCTTCCGATTGCAGCTGCGCCCAGCCGGCGTGATGATAAAAATGGCGCGCGGCCAGCGGCAGATCGATATCGCGCGTTTCGCGGATGGTCTTGCCGTTGTCCAGGGTTTCCAGTACGGCGAACAGACGCGAATGCTTCTGCAGCAAGCGTGCCAGCGCGTACATGACCTTGGCGCGGCCATGGCCACCCATGCCTTGCCAAACGGGCAGCGCGCGGCGCGCCGCTTCCACGGCGCGTTCCACGTCAAGGTCGCTCGCTTGCGTCAGCTCGGCCAGGGCACTGCCGTCGGCCGGATTGGTCGAAGCGAACAGCTCGGCCGGCTCGCTCCAGACATTGTCGATGAACAGGCCGAATGTGCGCTGGTGGCCGTCGAGCCACGCCTGTGCTTCTTTTTGACTTTCGGGAGCAGGGCCGTAGTCCATAGTAGTGAGAATCTCGTTAATTGTAGGCATGACGAATGTTCTTTAAGGTTGTGCGTGACGATGATTGGCCGAGTAGCTGCCGGTGACGTAGTGCTCGAGCTGGCGCTCGATGTCGGTCAGCAGGCTGGAAGCGCCGATGCGGAACAGGTGCGGCTGCAGCCATTCGTTGCCCAGTTCTTCCTTCATCAGGGTCAGGTATTGCAGCGCGCTCTTGGCCGAGCTGACGCCGCCGGCAGGCTTGAAGCCCACCTGGAAGCCCGTCTGCTCGTGGTATTCGCGGATCGTGCGCACCATCGTCAGGGCCACGGGAATGGTGGCGTTCACGCCTTCCTTGCCGGTGGAGGTTTTGATGAAATCGGCGCCTGCCATCATGCAAACCCACGAAGCCTTGGCCACGTTTTCCATGGTCAGCAAATCGCCCGTGGCCAGAATCGCCTTCACGTGCGCTTCGCCGCAGGCCTTGCGGTAAGCCAGCATTTCGTCGTACAGCACTTGCCAGTTGCCGTTCAGGACATGCTGGCGCGTGATGACGATATCGATCTCGGAAGCGCCGGCGGCGACCGACAGTTCGATCTCGCGCAGCTTCGTTTCCATGCTCGTCAGGCCGGCCGGGAAACCCGTCGACACGGCGGCGATGGGCAAGCGGCCCTGGATGACTTTCACGGCCGGCTGGATCATCTCGTGGTACACGCACACGGCGCCGGTGCTCAATTGCGTCAAGCCCAGGGCATCCATCAGGTCGGAGCGCAAGGGGCGCATGGCCTTCATGCACAGGCGTTCCACGCGGCCCGGCGTATCGTCGCCGCCCAGGGTGGTCAGGTCGATCATCTGGATGGCTTTCACCAGCCAGGCGGCCTGGTATTCCTTTTTCACCGTACGGCGGTTCGCCAGGCTGGCCGCGCGGCGGTCTGTCGCGGCGCGGTTGACGCGGATCTGGTTGATCCAGCCCAGGTCGAGGCCTACGGCCTCGTTACGCTTGAATTCGGGGTGCATGAGTGTCATAACAAGCTGGTTCCATTAGCAAGTGGTGGTACGCCAAGGTGCTTGGCGAGGGTTTGGCCAATATCGGAGAACGTCTCGGAAATACCCAGTGCGCGCGGGGCGACGCCGGGACCGAAGAAGATCATCGGAATGTGTTCGCGGGTGTGGTCGGAGCCGTGCCAGGTCGGGTCGCAGCCATGGTCGGCGGTGATCACGACCAGGTCGCCTTCCTTGAGCTTGGCCATGAATTCCGGCAGGCGGGCATCCATTTCGCGCAGTGCGTCGGCATAGCCCTCGACGTTGCGGCGGTGGCCGAAGGCCTGGTCGAAATCGACGAAATTGACGAAGGTGAGCGACTTGTCCTGCACTTCATCGGCCGTCTTCAACAGCGCTTCGAACAGCGCCATGTTGTCGACGCCCTTGACGACGCGCGAGATGCCTTGAGCAGCGAAAATGTCGCTGATCTTGCCCAGGCCGACGACTTCGCCACCGGCATCCTTGACGTGATCGAGCAGGGTCTTGCTTGGCGGCGCGACGGCATAGTCGTGGCGATTGCTGGTGCGCGTGTAGTTGCCATTGCTGCCGGTGAACGGGCGTGCGATGACGCGACCGATGTTGTACGGTTCGACCAGCTTGAAGGCCATTTCGCACACCTGGTACAGGCGCTCGAGGCCGAACGATTCTTCGTGCGCGGCGATCTGCATCACCGAGTCGCCCGACGTATAAATAATCAGCTTGCCGGTGGCGACGTGTTCATCGCCATGCTTGTTGATGATGTCCGTGCCCGAAGCATGGCAGTCGCCGAGGAAGCCGGGCACGCCCGACATGGCTTTTAGTTTGTCGGTCAAGTCGGCGGGGAACGACGGCGTGGTGCGGGGAAAATATCCCCAGTCGAATTCCACGGGCACGCCGGCGATTTCCCAATGGCCGCTCTGTGTATCCTTGCCGGTGGAGCGCTCGCGCGCCGCGCCGTAGGCGCCGGTGAAACCGTCGCGCTGGTCGAAGCCCGTGGCCCATTCGCCGCTGGCCAGGTGCGCCGCGGCGCCCAGTCCCAGGCGTTCCATGTTCGGGAGTTTCAAGGTCTTGCCGCTTTTGGCGACAGTGCTGGCAATGTGGCCAAAGGTATTGGCACCTGCGTCGCCATACTTGGCGGCGTCTGGCGTCGCGCCAAGGCCGAAGGAATCAAGCAGGAGGATAAATGCGCGTGACATGATAAGGCTCGCTTTATGGAATGATGCGGGATGATGCGGATAGTGTAGGCCGGATTTCCCCGGCCTGCCGCGCGGCAGCGCCGGTGGCCGGCGCGCCGCTACTGCGTAAAAAAGTGCTTAAGCTTGCGGTTTTTCAGCAACCTTGGCCAGGAAAGCCAGGATCAGCTTGACCAGGTCTTTCGCGCCGATGGCCGCGTATTTCAGGGTTTGTTCGTGCGACAGGGCGAATGGCGACATGCCTTCGGCCAGGTTGGTGATGACGGACACGCCCACCACTTTCAGGTCGCAATGACGGGCCGAGACCACTTCCGGCACCACGGACATGCCAACCGTGTCGGCGCCCAGGCGGGCCATCATGCGGATTTCCGCAGCGGTTTCGAAGTTCGGGCCAGGGTAGGCGACGAACACGCCTTCGTGCAGGGTGATGCCGCTGGCGGCCGCCGTGTCCTTGACTTGCTGGCGCAGTTCGGCGTCATAGGCGTTGGCCATGCTGAAGAAGCGCGGACCGAAGCGGTCGTCGTTCGGGCCGACCATCGGCGTGCCTGGCAGCAGGTTGATATGGTCGCTGATGGCCACCAGGCTGCCGGCGTCCACTTCAGGGCGCAGGGAACCGGCGGCGTTGGTGACGAACAGCATTTCGCAGCCCAGCAGTTTCAGGGTGCGGATGGCGCTCGTCATCACGCCCATGCCATAGCCTTCATAGAAGTGGCCACGGCCCTTCATGCAGACGACGGCGACGCCCGACAGGTTGCCGACCACCAGTTCGCCGGCATGGCCGTGCACGGTGCTGATCGGGAAACCCGGCAATTCGTCAAAGCTGATGCTGACGGCGTCCGTCATCTGCTCGGCCAATACACCCAGGCCGGAGCCGAGGATCATCGCCACGCGCGGCTTGAAATTTTCTGGGGCGCGGGCACGGATGATTTCGGCGGCGTGGAAAGGGGTGTTATTAGACATGGTTATCCTCTGTTTGACTGATGATGATGGTTGCTTCCCCGGTAAGGGACTGCGGCCCAGGTATCGGGTATGTATGGTGTTACAGGTATATCGAAATGCGTATTGCCTCTATTTGCCGCCACTATGCATCAAACGGAATATGTATGGCAAATACCATTTTTCTTGCCCATTTATATAATTCAAATATAAATGGCCGATATTATAGTCGAGACAAGCCCAGGTTCGCCATGCCCGGGAAATGCATGCATACAAGCTCCATACGACCACTTTTGGCGCATGCCTGACACGAATCTCACACACGCTTGACACAACAAAGACAAATGTTTACAGTTTAAGACAAATGTTTAACCCTTCGACGAAAACCCAGTGAACGATACCAATAAAAAAGACCAGCTGTACACGCTGATCCGCAACAACCCCTTCATCTCGCAGCAAGACCTGGCGAGCGAGCTGGGCTTGTCGCGCTCGGCCGTCGCCGGCCATATCGCTGGACTCATACGCGAGCGGCGCCTGCTGGGACGCGCTTACGTGCTGCCCGACAGCCGCCCCGTGCTGTGCATCGGTGCCGCCAACCTCGACCGCAAGATGCGCACTCTGGCGACCCTGCAGATGGGCACCTCGAATCCCGTGCGCTCGGAAGAAGTGTTTGGCGGTGTAGGCCGCAACATCGCGGAAAACCTGGCCCGCCTGTCGATCCCGGTCGCCCTGCTGACGGCGCTGGGCGACGACGCTGCCGGCCACGCCCTGCAGACGCATGCGGAAGACGCGGGTATCGATATGCGCGGCAGCTTACATCTGAGCAACACCAGCAGCGGCACTTACACGGCCGTGCTCGACGAACATGGCGAAATGCTGCTGGCGATGGCCAACATGCAACTCTACGAACAGCTGACCCCAACCTTTTTGCATAGCCGCCAGCCGCAGCGCGCCGCCGCCGCTCTCACCGTCTGCGACCTGAACCTGGGCCACGACAGCGTGCAAACACTGCTGGCCGACGCGCGCCAGGACGCGGCCCACGCAACGCCGCTCGTCATCGTCGCCGTCTCGCAGCCAAAGATGGCGCACCTGCCGCAAGACCTGACGGGCTTGCACCTGCTGATCTTGAACCGGGGCGAACTGGAAACGCGCGTGGCGCGCGCCTTGCCGACGGCGTTTGAGGTGCGCGCCGCCTGCCGCGAAGTGCAGCGCCAGGGCGCGCGCCAGGTGATCGTCACCTGCGGCGGCGAAGGCGTGTACTTTACGGATGGCGACAGCCCGGACGCGCCTATTGTCCACCTGGCCGCGCGCGAAGTGGACGCCGTCGACGTGACGGGCGCTGGCGACGCGTTTTCCGCCGCCGTCTGCTGGTCGCTGTACCACGACAGCAGCGATTTGAAACTGGCGTGCCGGCGCGGTCTGAAGCTGGCCGCCATGACCCTGGAATCCGACGCCACCGTCTCGCCCCTGATTTCGGCCGGCGCGCTCGACGACATCGACGACGCCGATCTGGCGCCGCCTCCCCCTAGCCTCTTTCAACAGGACTAACATGACCCAATTACAGAATTTCCTCTTGTTCTCGCAAGAAGTACTCGACGCGCGCGCCGCCGGCAAGGCCATCGTGGCGCTGGAATCGACCATCATTTCGCACGGCATGCCGTATCCGCAAAACGTGGAAATGGCGCGCGAAGTGGAACAGATCATCCGTGACGGCGGTGCCGTGCCGGCCACCATCGCCATCATCGGCGGCAAGATTTGTGTGGGCTTGTCGCCAGAGCAGCTGGAACTGCTGGGCACCTCGCCCGACGCCATGAAGGTCAGCCGCCGCGACCTGCCGTTCGTCTTGTCGCAGGGTAAATTGGGCGCCACCACCGTGGCCGCCACCATGATTTGCGCGCAGCTGGCCGGCATCGCCGTGTTCGTTACGGGCGGCATCGGCGGCGTGCACCGCGGCGCGGAAACCAGCTTCGACATTTCCGCCGACTTGCAGGAACTGGCGCAAACCTCGGTGGCCGTCGTCTGCGCGGGCGTCAAATCCATCCTCGACATCGGCCTGACCCTGGAATACCTGGAAACGCATGGCGTGCCCGTCATCAGCGTGGGCCAGGAAGGTTTTCCCGCTTTCTTTACGCGCGAAAGCGGCTTCAAGGCCGATTTCCGCCTCGATACCGCCGCCGAGCAGGCCGCCTTCATCGACACCAAGTGGCAGCTGGGCTTGACAGGCGGTGTGATCGTCAGCAACCCGGTGCCGGCCGCGCAAGCCATGCCGAAGGAAGAAATCGACGCGATCACCACGCAAGCGCTGCAAGAAGCGGACGCGGGCGGCGTGAAGGGCAAGCAAGTCACGCCATTCCTGTTGTCGCGCATCAAGCAGTTGACGGACGGGCGCAGCCTGGCGACGAATATCGCCCTGGTCAAGCACAATGCCCAGGTCGGCACCGCGCTGGCCATTGCCATGCAGGCGCTCGTGGCACGATAATAAGACTGCTGTATAGAAGTGTGCGCACTGCCAGCGGTGCACACACAGTTCCATCGCCTAGCAAGACGCAACGCCAAGGAAAGCATGTCCATCGATCTGAAACAGTTAAAGTATTTTCTTGCCGTCGCCGAGGAGAAAAGCTTCAGCCGCGCCGCCGAGCGCCTGCATATCTCGCAGCCGCCCCTGAGCCAGCAGATCATGAAACTGGAAAGCGAATTGGGCGTGCGCCTGTTTGCGCGCACCACGCGCACCTTCGAGCTGACCGTGGCGGGCAAGGCGCTGATGAACGAGGCAGCCGATCTGCTGGCCAAGATGCGCATGACCATCGACACCATCCGTCAGATCGACCGCGGCGAAGTGGGCCGCTTACGCGTGGGCATCGTCGGCTCGGCCATGTGGGGTCCCATCCCCAGCCTGCTGGAAGAATTCCAGACCAAATTTCCCCGCGTCACCTGGACCATCCATGAATTCGGTCCCACGGTGCAATACGAAGCCTTGCGCGCCAAGCAGATCGACGTGGGTTTCTGGCGCGAACCGAAGCTTAACGACGACGACTTGCGTCACGATAATTTACGCCAGGAATTGTGCTTCCGCGAAAACGTCTGCGTGGCCGTCAATGAACACCATCCGCTGGCAAAAAACACGGCCATCGAGCTGATCGACATCGCTCACGAGCCCATGCTCACCTTGAACCTCGACAAGTCGGCCTTTCCCCGCTACCTGGTGCAATGCTGCATCAATGCCGGTTTCGAGCCCGTGATTTTCCAGGAAGCGAGCGAGCCGCAAACCTTGCTGGCCATGGTGGGCGCGGGCCTGGGCGTGACCCTGGTGCCGGAAACCACGAGCCGCATCGGCTGGCCCGGCGTCGTCTTCCTGCCGATCAAGACCAATCCCCCATCGGCCAATCTGTACATCAGCTACACCACACTGGACGACGCCCCTGTCGTGCGGGCCTTCCTGAATATCATCAATCCCCCGTCAACCTGACGCCAGGCTGACGCGGCCCGGTCTGACGCGGCCAATTTATATGACTTTCATATAAATAGCTAAACAAAAACGTATTTGTCATACATATCTGGCATGATGCATAGTGATCCGGACGCCCATCGCGGCGCCGGTTCCGTGCTTGCCCTGCCCGTCAATTGACGGCGCATCCCAGCCCGCTCCGGCAGCCACATTCGATGTTGTACCTATAAAAGAGACGGGGCGCGACTGTTGCATGAGCATCACATTGACGACATTAAAGCAGACAAGGCCAGCAATGATCTTGTGCAATACAGTGCAATGTTGATAAGGAATCATCACCTCGTGCATCAAAAACAGGCTAAATCGGCCCCAAATTATATGTTTCACCTATAAAAAATATACAATATCGATCTTCCAGGAGCCACTCATGAAACTTACACAATTTAGTTTGACGATCGCAGCCGTATTTTTAACTGCTCAAGCGTCCGCGGCTACCCCAAAACTGGGTGTCGTGTATGACGCGGGCGGCAAGTTCGACAAGTCGTTCAACCAATCCGCTTTCGAAGGCGCATCACGCTTCAAAAAAGACACAGGCATTTCCTTCATCGAAGTGCAGGCCTCAAGCGATACGCAGGCTGAACAAGTCATGCGTGGCCTGGCCCGCAAGAAACTCGACATGATTGCCGCCATCGGCTTTGCGCAAACGCAAGCCGTGCAAAAGGTCGCCAAGGAATTTCCGAATGTGAAATTCGTGCTGATCGACGGCCAGGCTGCCGGCAGCAACGTCAATTCCGTCGTCTTCAAGGAAGAAGAAGGCTCCTACCTGGTGGGCGTGGCTGCGGCCATGGCCAGCAAGAGCAAGAAAGTCGGCTTTATCGGCGGCATCGATATTCCCCTGATCCGCAACTTCGCCTGTGGCTACGCGCAAGGCGTCAAGGCCGTGAACGCGAAGACGGAAATCACGCAAAACATGGTTGGCACCACCTCCGGCGCCTGGAATGATCCGGCCAAGGGTGGCGAACTGGCCCGCTCGCAATTCGAGCGCGGCGTCGATGTCGTCTTCGCCGTCGCTGGCGGCAGCGGCATGGGCACCCTGCAAATGGCCAAGGAAAAAGGCAAGCTGGCGATCGGCGTCGATTCGAACCAGAATGGTTTGTATCCAGGCAGCATCCTGACTTCGATGGTCAAGCGCGTCGACAACACCGTGTATGACAGCTTCATGCAAGTCAAGAACGGCACCTGGAAGGGCGGCGTCAGCTACAAAGGATTGAAAGAAGGCGGCGTGGATTGGGCGCTCGACGCCAACAACCGCAAGCTGATTACGCCAGAAATCGAAAAGCGCGTGTTGGGTGCGCGTAAGGACATTATCGATGGCAAGATCAAAGTGATCGATTACCGCGTCGGCAGCAGCTGCCCGGTTTAATTTTTCTCCGTATCTTCTAGCGCGCCGCCGGGGCCTGTCCCCGCGCGGCGCGTTTCCATGAAACTATCCAGTTATGAACCTATGCAGCCAGCAGTAGAATTTCGCAGCATTTCCAAGCAGTTTGGACATGTGAAGGCGAACGCCGACGTCAGCTTCTCCATCGCCAAGGGCAGTATCCACGGCCTGGTGGGGGAAAACGGCGCCGGCAAATCGACCTTGATGAGCATCCTGTACGGGTATTACCGTGCCGACGGCGGAGAAATCTTGCTCGACGGAAAAGTACAGCCTATCCGCAACAGCCAGGAAGCGATCAATCTCGGCATCGGCATGGTGCACCAGCATTTCATGCTGGTCGAGAACTTCACCGTCCTCGACAATATCATGCTGGGCACGGAAGGCGGTTTTCGTCTGGCCAGCCATCGCACCGAAGCGGAAGCCAAATTGCGCGACATTTGCACGCGCTACCGCCTCGACGTCGACCCGCTGGCGAAGATCGAAGACCTCTCCGTCGGTGCGCAGCAGCGGGTGGAAATTCTCAAGCAGATTTACCGCAGCGCCAATATCCTGATCCTCGACGAGCCGACGGCCGTGCTGACGGCGCAAGAAACGGCCTCGCTGTTTGAAATCCTGCGTCTGTTCAAGGAGCAAGGCAAAACCATCATCCTGATCACGCACAAGCTGCAAGAGATCCTGGAAATCACCGACAACGTCACCGTCATGCGCGGCGGCACGGTGGTGGGCGCCGTCGCCACGGCGACCACCTCGAAAGAGGAACTGGCCAATATGATGGTCGGCCGCCCCATCCAGAGCCATCTGCCGCGTGCGCCCTACAACCCGGGCGCCACGGTGCTGGAAGTGGATGGTTTGCAACTAGCCGACGCGCAACAGGTCAAATTGCTGGCCGACATCGGTTTCAACTTGCGTGCCGGCGAAATCGTCGCCATCGCGGGCGTTTCCGGCAATGGCCAGAGCGAACTGCTGGAAATTTTGTCCGGCATGCGTTTGCCCACTTCGGGCAAGCTGCGCTTCCTGGACAAGGACTTGCCATTTGCCAAGCGCACTGACGCCGACGGTTTGCCGCTGGCCTTCCGCGAACTGGGCATCGCCCATATTCCGGAAGACCGTTTGCGCGATGGCGTGGTGAAGAATTTCTCCGTCATGCAAAACACCATCCTCGGCTACCAGGATCACCTGAAAAACCGCTGGGGCTTGTTCAACTTCAAGGCTATCGGCGCCCGCTGCGCGGAACTGCTGAAGACTTTCGACGTACGCCCGGCCAACCCGGACTTGCGCATCGGCTTGTTGTCGGGCGGTAACCAACAAAAGGTGGTGATCGCGCGCGAAGTGCTGGCCAAGCCGAAACTGATGCTGGTGGGCCAGCCCACGCGCGGCGTCGACATCGGCACCATCGAAAGCATCCATACGCAATTGCTGGCCCTGCGCGACGCAGGCGTGGCGATCCTGCTGGTGTCCGTCGAACTGGAAGAAGTGCGGGCGCTGGCCGACCGCATTCTCGTCATGTGCGGCGGACGCATCACCGGCGAACTGAAAATTGAAGAATTCGATACCACCCGCATCGGTCTGTTGATGGGGGGAATGCATAAATCATGAATAACGACTTGCCACGCTGGGCGACAGCCTTTGTCATGCCCATGTTAAACCTGCTGTCGGCCTTGCTGGTCGCCGCCCTGGTAATTTATATGCTGGGCGAAGACCCAGCCGAATCGCTGGGTATCCTCGTCAACAGCGCCATCCTCAATCCGGAAGGCCTGAGCTACACCCTGTTCTACGCCAGCACCTTCATTTTCACGGGCCTGTCGGTTTCCGTGGCGATGCAGGCCGGCCTGTTCAATATCGGTTCCGAAGGCCAGATGTATATCGGCGGCCTGGGCTTGACGGTGGCCATGCTGGCCTTCGATCAGACCCTGCCCGCCTGGCTCTTGATTCCCGCCGCCATGATCGGTGCGGCCCTGTTCGGCGCGCTGTGGGGCTTGCTGCCCGGCTATCTGCAAGCTAAGCGCGGCAGCCATATCGTCGTCACCACCATCATGTTCAACTTCATCGCCGCCAGCCTGATGAACTTCATCATCGTGAAGTACCTGATTCCACCGGGCGAGCAGAACACGGCCAGCCGCGTGTTTGCGGAAAGCGGCGAAATGCCGCGCCTCTCCACTTGGTTCCCGTCGCTGGGCGACACGCCGCTGAACATCAGTTTCCTGCTGGCAATTGCCGCGCTGGTCATCTATGGCGTGATGGTCTGGCGCTCGTCGTGGGGCTTCAAGCTGCGCGCCACGGGCCTCAACAAGCATGCGGCCCACTATGCGGGCGTGTCAATCAGCAAGATGATCATCATCGTCATGCTCATTTCCGGCGCGCTGGCGGGCTTGGGTTCCGTCAATTCCATCATGGGTTCGACGCATTATTTGTCGCTCAACTTCGTCGGTGGCGCCGGCTTCATCGGCATCGCCATCGCGCTGATGGGCCGCCAGCATCCGGTCGGCATCTTCCTGTCGGCCGTGCTGTTCGGCGCGCTGATCCAGGGCGGCTTCGACCTGTCGCTGGAAAAACCGAATATCCCGACGGAAACCTTCATTTTCATCCAGGGCTTGATCATCCTGTTCTGCGGCGCGATGGAAAACTTTTATGCTCCGGCCATTTCCGCCCTGCTCAAGCGCACCAAAGGCTAAACCATGACACTCGACGACTTCCATTTCGCCAGCATCCTGGTATCGACCGTGCGCAATGCGCCCGTCCTGATCTTTGCCGCCATGGCCGGCCTGTTTGCCGAACGCAGCGGCATGATCGACATCGGCCTGGAAGGCAAGATCCTGGCCAGCGCCTTCGCTTCCGCCGCCGTGGCCTACACGACGCAAAACCCGTACTACGGCATGGCGGCCGGCATGCTGGTCTGCGTCGCCCTGGCCCTGCTGCAAGCGTATGTCAGCATCACGCAAAAGGGCAATCAGCTGGTAGCCGGCATGGCCATCAATATCGCCATGAGCGGCCTGACGTTTGTTCTGGCGCAATTTTTCTTCCAGCAAGGCGGCCGCACGCCCGACCTCGGTTCGGCGCGGCTGTTCGACGTGGTCTTGCCGGGCACACAGTACGTGGAGCACATTCCCTTCATCGGCTGGGTGTATGCCCATCTGATCGGCGGCCATTCCATCCTCGTCTACGTGGCCTTCCTGCTGATTCCGCTCGTGCACTGGCTGCTGTACCACACGCGCTTCGGCCTGCGCCTGCGCGCCTGCGGCGAAAACCCGCATGCGGCGGACTCGGCCGGCGTCAGCGTGGAAGCGACGCGCTACCTGGCCATGCTGGTGGCCGGCATCCTGTGCTCGTTCTCGGGCGCCTACCTGGCCATCGTGCAAAGCGGCTTCTTCCTGCGCGACATGTCGGCCGGCGCCGGCTACCTGGCCCTGACGGCCATGGTGTTCGGCAACTGGCGTCCCGTCTACACTTTCCTGGGCTGTCTGATGTTCGGCTTCTTCGCCGCCATCCAGATCCAGATCGAAGGCGTGGACTTGCCTGTCGTGGGCCGCATCCCCGGCTCGCTGATCCAGATGGTGCCGTACGTGGTTACGGTGATCGTGCTGGCGGGCTTGATGGCGAAATCCATCGCGCCAAAGGCTATCGGTATCCCATTCGTGAAATCGCGTTAGGAGCACCTGAGAAAATACCCATGGCGTCGTTGCATTGCCTCGTCGTACATTCGTACTGCCTTCGGCAAGACGCCTAGCCCTGGGAATTTTTCAGGCGCTCCCTAAAATGACAAAAAGCGAAGCCCGTGGGCTTCGCTTTTTTTACGCCTGTGCAATCTCGTCCAGCGAGAAAAATACAGGGAGACCCAGGCCGCGCGCCACGGCCACCATCTGGTCGGCGCCCTGGGACGCGCCGACTAGGCGCAGTACGGCATCGCAATGGCTGAGCAAACGCGTCGCATGCGCGTGGAACAGTTCCTCATACACGGCATCGCCCACCCGGATTGAACCGGCCAGCGCCAGCATAGGCAGAGCCAGCCATTCACCGAGCACGGGCATGTGTCCCTTGGCATACAGCGGCAGGCAGACGGCTTGCATGGCCGCCAAATTCGCCGCCATCAGGGCGGGATCGTCGCCCGTGCCGGAACGGTAGGGGCCGGCAACCAGAATCTGCAGGCCCCGCCGCATCGCTTGCGCTGGCGGCATCAAGTGCAACTGCGCATGCTGCAGCAACATGATGGTCTTGCCATCGCAGATGCGGCCATCGGCCACCATCTGCAGCGCTTGCGCCAGAGGCAGCTCGAGCACTTCAATATCCTCGCCTTCATGCGCCAGGCCGCCGCCGTTGCCGATGCGGCTGGCGGGGTCGTATTCGGCAACAAAGAAATGCAGGCGCTCCGTCACGGAACCGGGGCTCATGAAAGCCTGGAATATCTTTTGCACCTGCCCCACCCGGTAACCGGTTTCCTCTTCCACTTCGGCGCGGATGCGCTGCTCCGCACTAGCCTCTTCCAGCAAGCCGGCCGCTGTTTCGATGAGGAAACCATCGTGGCCCTCGCGGTAAGTGGGAAAGCGGAACTGGCGGATCAGGATCACCGTGCGTTTGACTTTGTTGTAGAGCAGGATGGTGGCCCCATCGCCGCGGTCATAGGTTTCCCGCGTCTGCGTCTGCCACCGGCCATCGTGGCGCAAGTAATCGAACGTGGTCTTTTGCAATAAATACCAGTCGTGCGACAGGGTCTGCACGTGCTGTATGCGTACCCGTTGCTGTTCAATATTTTCTTCGCGCATAGTGTCTCCGTGTGCTTGCGTGTGCTTGCCTTTGTCGACTTTATCATGCAAACTCGTGCAATATCAAGAAAATATAAGATAACTCAAGAAACCCATGCTGACACATCAACGCAAACAGTACTTGCTGGACTTGCTCCAGCGCGACGGGCAAATCGTCGCCAGGGCCGTCAGTGATGCCTTGGGCTTGTCGGAAGACACGATACGGCGCGACCTGCGCGAGCTGGCAAAAGAAGGGTTATTGGAACGCGTACACGGTGGCGCCCTGCCCTTGCTGCCGCGCTCGCCCGCGCTGGCGGCGTTTGCGGGGCGCGAACGGATATCGCCCGAAGCCAAACCCGCCATTGGCCGCGCGGCGGCCGCCATGATACAAACGGGACAAGTGGTGTTCCTCGATGGCGGCACGACCGCCGTGCAACTGGCGCGCCAGTTGCCGCGAGAATTGCGCGCCACCATCGTCACGCATAGTCCGTCGATTGCCGTCGAACTGGTGAATCACCCTGGCATCGAGGTGCTGATACTGGGCGGACGCCTGTACAAACACTCCATCGTGGGCGTCGGCGCGGCCACCGTGGAAGCCATAGCCCGCATCCGCGCCGACCTGTATTTCATGGGCGTGTCCAGCCTGCATCCGCAAGCGGGCATCACCACGGGCGATTACGAAGAAGCATGCGTGAAGCGCGCGCTGAGCGAGGCGTCAAACCGCACCGTCGTGCTAGCCTCGCCGGAAAAATTCAATACGGCTTCGCCGTTCCAAATCGTGCCCTTGAGCCAGGTCAACGACATCATCGTGCACCGTGACGTCGACGATGCGTTACTGGCCCCCTACCGCGAGATGGGAATTACCGTTACCCTGGCATGAAAAAAGCGGCCCACAGGCCGCTTTCAAATGACACTTTTACTGTGGCCAGATCGCCTGCAACACGGCGGCCAGGTGATAGCCGCCCTCGATCAGCTGCTGCTTCGCCAGCGCCGAACTGGGCACGGGATAATTGTCCGGCACCGTCAAGGCCCAGACGTTATACACCTCGCCCTTGCGGCTGGCCTGCTGGGTGGCGGGGCCGGCCACCACGTCCGTAAAAGCAATCTTTGACGCCGCCAGCGAGGCATCGGCCCACTGATACGGCCAGATGGAAGGGTCGCCGCTATTGGCGCTCACCACAGGCGAGCTGGCGATCACGGTGCGGGCGAACTGCTGCGGCGTACGCGTGCTCAGGCGGCGCATGGCGTAATCGACCACGGTCGTATCCCAGTAGGAATGCAGGGGCTTGGTGGGCGACTTCGGATACGCGCTGGCGGGCTTGAGCGCGCCCTCTTCCGCCGGTAGCGGCGCGGGAATCACGGCGTCCGACAGTGCCGTCATCTTCGCATCGTCGAGCAGCAGGTCGTTGCCGCCGCGTGCGTTGAAAATGGCGACGTCGTCGATTTGCGCCTGCGTCGCGGGCACGAAAAACTGGCCATCCTTGCCGAGAAACGCATTGCCCACATGCAAAGGCTGGTGGATATCGCCCACCAGGTGCGTGATCAGGATCAGGGCTTCGCGCTGGCTGAAGCCATGCGAATTGCTGGCCGCATCAGCCTTGCCTTGCAATACCAGGATCGCCTGCTTAAGCGTCTGCACGATATCGTCATCGGCCGTGCCCACGCCATGATCATGGTAGTGCGCGTTCTGGAACGGCACATTCGTGTAATGGTATTCGCCATGCTTGGGGTTTGCCGCGACAAAGGTCAGCATTTCCGGCGTTTGCGGACCGCAATACGTGCCCTTCACGCAATCGGGCCAGTTGGCGATCTTTTCCAGGTTTTCGCCAGGCAACAGCAATTGAGTGATGTGCGCCTGCGCCGCACTACCCTTGAGCAATTGATCGGCGATGGCGCCCACGGCGCGGTGACCATCGTTGCCCCACGCCAGTACATTGCCGGAAGCGAAAGCGGCGCCCAGCGCCAGCACGCAGAGTAATTTTTTCATGTTCAGCATTACTCCTTGCCTTGCGGCGCGGCCTTGGCCGGCTTCGGATACTGCTTGTTGATGTCGATGGGCTGCGCATAGACCGAGCTCCACGTCTGCTCATGCAGCGCGGCAATACGCTGTGCCATGGCGTCGTTGCGCAGCACCACTTCCAGGTTGCGCGACAAATCGAAATAGCCGCCCGCCCAATTGCTCGTGCCGACCCAGGCCAGCTTGCCATCGATACTCATGGTCTTGCTGTGGATCACGCGCGCAAATGGAATGAAACCCGTCGAAGCGGCAGGAATCGTCACGATGCGGATTTCCACGTTCGGCACCAGGGCCAGGCTTTTCAGGTAGGCGATGGCGGGCGCTTCCGTGTTCCAGCTTGACACCATCAGCTTGATCTTGACGCCACGCTGGGCGGCTGCGCGCACGGCGTTGTCAATCACGGCATAGTATGGCCGCGTGCGGTTCGGGCCGTAGGACAAGGGCGCGTAATCGAGCAGCTGGATGCGCACTTCGCTTTTCGCTTCCGCCAGCAAGGCGGGCAAACCCGTTTCCGAGTCGCCCACGCCGGCCGGGTTATACGCATTCGGGCTGGCCAGCAAAAAGGCGTTTTGCGCGTAGTTAGCCGGCACGACCTTGCTGTTGAGCACCGTGGCACGGCCGCCTTGCGACGTCAACGCCTGGGCTTGCCAATCCTGCTCGAAGATGGCTTGCACCTGGCCCACCATCGTCGCTTCCGTGATCTTCAAGCCCGCCTCATGGATGTGCTCGAACGAACGCCAGTCGAAATTCTGGCTGCCGATGTACGCCACCTGGCCATCGACGGCCAGGTATTTCGCGTGCACGATACCGTTGCCCGTGATTTTATTGAAATCGATGAGGCGCAAGTCCAGGTTGGGAATGGCCTTGATCTGGGCGATGGTCGCCGCTTCCGACAAGCCCACGCCCTTCTGGTCCAACAGGAAGCGGATTTTCACGCCACGCTGGCCGGCCGCCGTCAAACTGGCCAACACCTTGTCAAAAGCCGTGCCCGGCTTGCTGACAGCATAAAACTGGGCGATGACGATTTCTTTCTTGGCCGAATCGAACAGCTCGCTCCACACGGCAACGGGTTCGCGCAGGTCGGGATTGGTCAAGCTCGTTTCCACGGGCGAAGTGTGCACCAGCTCAAAGCCGGGAATGGTGAAATCCGCGTGGGCCGTGCCCGCGAACAGGGTAGTGACGAGCAGAGAAACAGATAAACGACGCATGGTTATTCCTTGTAAATTATTTGATGCGCACGATGCGCCCGGCCGCCGTGGCGCTGCCAGCGGGCTTGCCGGCGCGCGCACGGTCGATCAGGTAATTGCTGAAAGCGTCGATGTCGCGCACGCCCGTGTCCAGGCGGCGCGTGCCCGCCGCCAGCACGGTAAAGCGGTCGCCGCCATCGGCCAGGAAACTGTTGGCGGCGACACGGTATCGTTGGCCGTCATCAATGGCCACGCCATTCAGCATGATGCTGCCCGGCAGCACGCGCTGGCCCAGCGGCTGCGTGCTGTCCCAGCGGTAGCTGAAGCCTTCCGACACTTGCAGCAGATTGCCCTCGCCGGCCTCTTCGCCCGGCCATTGCTGTTCGAGCAAGGTACGGATTTGCGCGCCAGAAAGACTCACGACGATAAGGGTATTGCCGAACGGTACAACTGCCTGGTTCTGGCCCACGTTCGTCATCAGGTCGGCGCCCGCTTCCAGGTCCTTGCGGATGCCGCCATTATTCATCAGGGCGATTTGCGCACCGGCAGCGCGCGCGCCGAACAGGGTGCTGTCAGCCACCAGGTCGCCCAGCGCGGAAGCACCGCCACCCTTGGTGCTGCGGCCCACGTTCGGCACGGCGATGATAGCCACGGGGCGCGACAATTCGGCCGCACTACGCTGCTTCACCGATTCCAGGTAGGCTGCCACGGCCGGGTCCGGCTCATACATGCCTGGCAGCATGACGACGTTTTGCGCGCTGGCATCGACGACCGCATTCTTGACGGGATCGACCTTGAGCTTGATGCGCGTCAACATGTGTCCGCCCATCTGTGCCTGCGTCACCAGCCGGCCATCGACACGGCACAGATAGCCCTGATGCGAATGGCCGCTGATGACCAGCTGAATGGCCGGGTCGAGGCGTTTCACCACGTCGACCACTTCGCCCTTCAAATGGCTGCAATCGGCCTGATCGACGGCTTCCTTCGTCTCGCCGCCCTGGTGCAGCAGCACGACGAACACGCCCACGCCTTGCGCGCGCAACTGCGGCAAGGTGGCGTTGATGGCGTCCGCTTCATCGCCGAACTGCAGGCCGGCAATGCCAGCGGCCGTCACCACGGACGGCGTATCCTTCAGCACGGCGCCGATCAGGCCCACCTTGACGCCATGTGCCTCTTCGATCCGGTAAGCGGGCAGCAGGGACTTGCCCGTTTGCGTATCGATCACGTTGGCTGCCAGATAGGTATAGCTGGCGCCCTTGAAATTGGGTGTGAACTTGCACGCCTTGTCCGCGCGCGCGGAGTCGCAACCGCCGCGCTGCTGGCGCAGCAATTCCGCCTTGCCCTGGTCAAATTCATGGTTGCCGACCGAACTGGCCTTCATGCCCAGCATGTTCATGGCCACGATGCTGGGCTCGTCCGCCCACATCGCCGACATGGCGGGGCTGGCACCGACCAGGTCGCCATTGCCGACAAAAATCAGTTGCGCATCTTCGCCCCGCCACGCTGTCAGGGCGCCAGACAAGGTATCGATGCCACCGGCCTGCACCGTCCTGCGCTCGGCATCGGCGGTACTCGTGTAGGTGAATTTGCTGCGGTCGAGGTTGCCGTGGAAGTCGTTCAGGGCGACCAGATTGATATCGACGGGCGCCACGGGATGGGTGGCGCAACCGCTCATCAACAGGGCAAGCATGAGCAGACGTGGCAACCTCGCTAGAGGCAGGTGGAGGGAAAGGGGTGGGATCATGCGGAGACTCCTGGACAGGGGGCACCAATGGCAAAGACGGTGAAACATCCTTACCCATAAAAAAACAGGCCCGAAGGCCTGTACTCTTGTTATCTCAGCCTGGTGGATACAACTTCGCGCTGCTCTGCAGGGCAGCTACGAAGTTGACAGCCATGCTTAGAAGTCGACGCGCAGGGTGACCGATGCAAAGCGCGGCGCACCCATATAGTAAGTTGGTGCGCGACCGGCGAACGTACCAGCAGCCGTAACGATATCATTGGCGCCAATACCAGTGCCGGAACTTGGGTTGCGGTACTCACGGTTCAACAAATTCGATACGTTCAAGGTCAGCTTGGGATTCTTGAACATGCCGAAAGTTGGCAACTGATATGCCGCATCCAGATCAACCAGGGTGTACGCTGGTACTTCCTCGTCATTCACCAGCGTAGCGTATTGCGATGCGGTGTAACGGGCTTTTACGCGAACATACCAGGCGTTGGTTTCATAAGAGGCACTCAAGCCGGCTTTCAGCTTAGGAGACAGGGAGAAATCCTTGCCAGCGGTTGGTGCATAACCAACAATGGTTTTACCATTGACGGTTTTGGCGACCACGGCCAGATCATCTTCCATCTTGGTCTTCAGGTAGCCGAGCGACCCATAAACCGACCAGCCGTTGATCGGCGTATTGCCGACTTCCAGCTCGATACCTTTGTTACGCACTTTGCCAACGTTGGTCGTCAGGCTGGTCAGTGTGTTTGGATCGATCGCGGTTGCCTGACGATCTTTAAAGTCCGTGTAGAAAGCGGTCAGCGAGGTCGAAATGTCTTTGGTTTGATGACGGTAGCCAACGTCCAGGCTCCACGACACTTCGGGCTTGACGTCCTTGACGATACTGGCAACACCATTCGTCACAGTCACGTACGGCGGGTTGTTCGGCGCCAGCACGAAGTTGTTCGGCGCACGCATATTCTTCGCCAGGCTGGCAAAGATCTGGTCGTCGTTGGTAACACGGTAACGCGCGCCCAATTGTGGCAACACATCCGAGTAAGTCTTCGACACGTTGTACGTGGTTTGCGAATTGCTACCTTCACTGGCGTTATTGGTGAAATCACGCTTGATGTATGGAGCACGCACGCCGATGTTAACGTTCAGCTTGTTGTCCATCAAGGTGATGGTATCTTGCAAGAACGCTTGGTAAGCCGTACTGACAGTCTCCCAATCGCGGTTTTGATACAAGGTGCCGTCCGGACGGGTAATCAGGTTGTTGCGCAGCCAGATATCCGGTGCGGAGCCATCTGCATTGACCAGTTGGCCAGGTGCCGTTTGACGGTGATTCGCACGCTCGTACCAGATGCCACCCAGGATCTGGTGATCGCCCACGTTATACGTGATCGAAGTCGTGACGCCAGGACGATGGGTTCGGGTCAGACTGCCGCGATAGATCGATACGGTGTCGAGGCTGTCGCCGTCGCCGTTCAAATCCTTGCTTGCGGCGATCTTGCCAGTGACAGGATTGAGGAAGCCGCCGGTTTCTTTCAGCGTATTTTGCTGCACGCCGCCAGTGCCGAAGCCATACCAGTAGTAAGGCACGACTTTCAGATCCAGATCTTCAGCCAGACGGAATTTACCGATCGCCGACGCGATAACGTTCTCGAAGGGGTTCAGGGCCAGCTTGTAGTAAGCAGCTGGCTGGCCAGTGCCTGCTTGTGGGCCGGAAACGCTTGCCTTGCCGGGGCTGAGTGCAGCCTGGCCAGCATAAGTGGAGCTGTAATCAGCGTCGTAACCTTCGGTGGCCAGCTCTTTCAGCGTGAGCGAACGGAAATTATTATTAATCGCGCGGTTATAACCGATAGAGGCATGTATGTAATTAAAACGGTTCCAGTCGTAATTGAAGCCAACGTCAACGTGGGTACGATCGGCTTTACCCTTACCTTTCCATTTATCCGCTTGCGCATTCGACACCGACATGAATGCCTTGGCTTTGTCATTGGCAAAACGACCGGTATCAACACGTACATACGACTTTGCCAGATTCAACTGGCCCAGGGTTTGCATGACGCGTACACGGAATTTATCCTCTGGATCGCAGGTAGTAATACCAAAGTTACCGCCAGTTGCGCCCACTTGAGGAGAATCAACGTCGGTCGAGCCTTGGGTCACAAATTGCGAGCAGGTGTTTTCCTGATCTACATATTCTTGTGGAAATACAGCGAAATTACCGGAGTCGTTCACAGGCACGCCATTGACAGTCGCGCCGATCTGATCGCTATTGAAACCGCGCATGGCCAAGCCACCACCAAACAGGCCGGTCGCATCGTAGCCATAGGTGTTCACCGATGGCAACAGGGTCAGGGCGTCGTATGCATTGCCGGTTGGACGCTGTTTTGCCAACTCCTCGGCTGTCACGGTACTGCGTGCCTTTGGCGCATCTTCCTGCACCATCAAGCCCATACCAACTTTTTTCCCGGTAACGGTAACCGTCGATGGCGATACCGTGCCTTCAGCACTTTGCGCATGCGCAGTAGAGATGCCGAAGCAAGCCAATTGGCATGCCACTGCGATCATACTTAGTCGCAATTTTGGTTGTTGAATGAACTGCATTTGAACCCCCTAGAGTGTGTTGTAACTTACAAGATTTTGACTTGCTTATATTGTGGTGAAACACGGAAACTATCCAACTAGACACGGCAGTATAGAGATCGAATATTTCAAATCCGTTACATGGATATGACCGCAATGTGACAGGAGCCGCTAGACATCCTGAATTGTCACAAAAGCGATATCAAAAATGACTTATTCAATTCTTCGCCGTCCAACTATGCATTAAGGTCTGTAGGCTGACAAATACGTTTTTTTTTAATAATTTATATATAAAAAGTATAAATCACCGCTGGAAGCCGCATTTTTTGTATCAACCAAGCAAGCTCACCTCATCGGGGCGAAATTATAGATGAGCGGCAAGACTTGGAAATTGTTTCAGAAAATAATTGCAAGAAAGCACTATCAGCGCGACATTTTGTGTCGTAAAGGCACAACAAAAATGACAAAAGGAGGAATTTGTAACTATGAGGAATAGGAGGTTACGCGACCGCTAGTTGCGGTCGCGTGAAAGGCAGGAGAGCTGAAATACTTTTATGGTTTTACCACAGTTGCTTTTCGATTACTATTTGCGATCAAGGCTTCGAAACGGGTGAAACGGGCATCGAGCGCTTTCAGCAAACGCTGTTTGTCCGCTTCCGCCAGGAACGAGTACCGCAAGCTGTTATACGACAGCTTTTTGATTTCCGCATAATCGGTCTTGTACTGGCTGGCAAACAGCACGTATTCATTCGACAGGGTATTGCGCGAGACGCCAGCGTCATCGGTGGAGATGACGAATGGCACGCCGTACTTGCGGTACAGGGTGATCGGATGGGCCTGGCCCTTGATACCGAGAATGTAATCGTTGCTGGTCAGGTTCACTTCCACGGGTATGCCCCGTTCGCGCATCTTCTGCATGGTCGCCAGCGCATTATGCTCGTAGGCGATATCCATGCCGTGGCCGATACGGTCGGCGCCTGCCACATCGACGGCTTCAGCGATATGGAAAGCCATGCCTTCCGGCGGCACGATGCCCAGCGCCAACTCACCGGCATGCAAGGCGATCTTGACGTTCGGATATTTTGCCTTGAGGAACTTGAACATTTCCATGTGCAGGCTGTAATCGCGCATGGACACATTCACGCTTTCCTGGCCCACGATATTCACGCCCACCAGCAAGGGATTCAGGCTGGCTGCCTTGAACGCGGCCACCATGGACGAGAACACTTGCGATGGCGACAGGAAACGCAACACATACGCCTGATAACGCATGGTGAAGTTGGCGTCATCGATGCCGGCGCTGCTGGCGTTCACGTTGTCGTTATAGGCAGTGATGCTTTTCTGGAAGCCTGTATCCTGCTCGAGGTTCTGCGTCCAGTTGGCCAGCACGGCGTGCAACGCCGCCGGCGGCAAGCCCGGCGCCAGCACCTGCTGGTCGAACTGCGCGTTTTGCACGAATGGCGACAGCTCGAAAATCGTCTCGATGTAACTGAGGTTTTCCGCGATGGCGCGCTGCTTCAGGGTTTTCAAGCCATCGGCCGTGTTGCTCGATGCGACGGGGCCGAAGTAGCCAAAGGTGTCGAAGAAGGTACGGTCCGGCGGCGTCTGGATGGCGCCGTGGTTATAGAAATCCTTGGTCGACCAGCGCTGCAGCAATTCCGCATACAGGCCCGCGTCGGCAAACACTTCCGTGGACGACAGGCATCCACGCTGCGCGGCCGGCTTGGCGCCCTCGGCCGCGACGACGTCCTTGTTGCTTTCGATGCGGTAGGTCGTCTTGTTGACGCAATAGTTTTCCTTGTCGACCCAGTCAAGGAATTGCTCGGCGTAAATGGAGCCCGAGTAATGGTGATGCAAATCGCCGCCCTTGGGCATCATGGAAAAAAACAGGCTCAACTCGGCTGTCTTCGGCTGCGCGCCCGCAACCAAGGCCGCAAAATGGCGCGCGGTGGCCGCTTCATTGGAAGACGGTGCGGCCTGCGCCGTTCCGGTCAATGCCAGCGCGGCGCCAAGCGCCAGGCCAGTGAGTTTCTTGTGCATTCGCGTTCTCGCTCAGGGTAATTCGTATGGAACAACGGGTAGGTCAGCCCTGCCCCCGCACATGCACGCACTGTCCGCCCGAATACGTGGCGGCCACGGCCCGGTCATCGCCCAGCAGCGCAAAGGCAAACAGCAATTCCTCCAGGCTTTGACAGCCAGCCGTGCGGCGTTCGAGCAGCGGCGTCGATTGCTTGTCGAGCACGATGAAGTCCGCTTCCGTGCCAGCAGCGAAATTGCCCAGCGTGCCTTCCAGTTGCATGGCCCGTGCCGCGCCCAGGGTTGCTAGGTAAAACATGCGCAAGGCGGGCAGATAGCTGCCTTTCAAGCGTGCTACTTTATAGGCTTCGTTCATGGTTTGCAACATCGAGAACGAGGTGCCGCCGCCCACGTCGGTGGCCAGCGATAGCAGCACGCGCGCCGCATCGGCCCGCTCGAAATCGAACAGGCCGCTACCGAGGAACAGGTTTGACGTAGGACAAATAGCGGCCGCCGAAGATGTTTCCGCCATGCGCGCGCGGTCGCGCTCATCGAGCCAGATGCAGTGGCCAAACATGGCGCGCGGGCGCAACATGCCGTACTGGTCATACACATCGAGGTAGCTGCGCGCCTGCGGATGCAGTTCGCGTACCCAGCGGCACTCATCCTCGTTTTCCGACACATGCGTCTGCAAATACGTATCCGGATAGGCGCGCGCCAGCTCACCTGCCAGGTGCATCTGTTCATTGGTCGAAGTGGGCACGAAACGGGGCGTGATCGCGTACAGCGAGCGGCCATGCTTGTGCCAGCGCCGGATCAGCTCTTCGCTTTCGCGGGCGCCCGACTCGGCCGTGTCGCGCAGGAACTCCGGGCAATTGCGATCCATCATGACCTTGCCCGCCGCCATGCGCAAGCCGCGCGCTTCGCTGGCGCCGAAGAAGGCATCGACCGATTGCGGATGCACGCTGCCATACACCATGGCCGTGGTGGTACCGCAGCGCAGCAGTTCATCGAGGAAAAACTCGGCGACATTACGCGCGTGGACAGGGTCTTCAAACGCACGCTCGGTGGGGAAGGTGTACGTTTCCAGCCATGGCAGCAAACCGGGCGCGGGCGAGGCGATCATTTCCGTCTGCGGGAAATGCAAATGCGTGTCGATAAAGCCGGGCACGATCAGCTTGCCCCGGTAATCGACGATATGCGTGCCAGGCGGCAAAGTCGCTTGCAGCTGTGCGTAATCGCCGGCCGCCACGACCTTGCCATCGGCCACGATCAGCAAGCCGTCCGCATGCCAGGCGTGCGCCTCCTCTTTGACAGCGGGATCGGCGTGGAAGTGCAGCAAGCTGGCGCGGTAAGCTTGCAATGTGGCAGGTACAATCAACATGACTTCTTTCTATAACGGGTGTGTGGCGGCGCGTGGTTGGCGGCGCGTCGGTGCGATGGCAGAGGCCAGCCGCAGCGGTGCGGCCAGGGCGGCAGCGGCCGCTTCCTCCCACACCATGAGTAATTGACAGGCAACGGAGGCGGCGATCACGGCCGGTGCCTTGTTGCGGATGCCCGGCAAGCCAATGGGGCAGACCATGGCGGCAATGCGTTCGTCCGGCACGCCGCGCGCCTGCAGGCGGTGCTCGAACTGCCTGCGTTTTGTGTGCGAACCGATCAAGCCGAACCAGCCTGCGTCCATGCGCGCCATGATGACTTCCGTCAAACGCTGATCGAGCGCATGACTGTGCGTCATGACAAGAAAACTGCCGCCCGGCGGTGCCATGGCGACATATTCCTCGGGCGTATCGGTGGCGGCGATGTGCACGTTATCTGGCAACCCCGCCGGCAACGCTGCGAGAAACATGTCTTCGCGTTCATCGACCCAGGTGATATTGCAGGGCAAATGGGCCAGCGCGCGCACGATGGCGGCGCCCACGTGGCCGGCGCCGAACAGCGTCAGATGCGCGCGCCGCGCCAGGCAGGGGTCGACCAGCCAGCGCCGCCCCTGGCCATCCTGCGCCACATGGGTTGCGCGCTCGCGTGAAAACGTATCGGGCGCCTGTCCTGGCGTGCCGGCGATCAATTTACCGGCGGCATCGAACAGGGCCGACGTGGCATCGCCATCGAGCGCCGTCAGGCGCCAACTATCCTGCTGGCGGCGCTCCCGCAAGGCGGCCAGTAATTCTTTCAGGCTGGCATCGACATATTCGAACGCCAGGTGAACGACGCCACCACAGCATTGTCCCAAGCTGGGGCCCAGCGCAAAACGCTCGAGCCGCGCATGGGTGTCTGCCGTGGCCAGCATGGTCTTGGCGATTTCCACGGCGCGTAATTCCAGGTGACCGCCACCGATGGTATCGACCTGGCCATCAAGGGTGACGCGCATCTTCGCGCCCGCCTCGCGCGGTCCGGAACCTTCCACCAGGGCGACCGTCACCAGCACCGATGCCTGCGTGTCATTCTCCATCGCCGTCAGCCAGTCGTTCATCATCGCCTCCTAGCGCCGACGTCGGCCGCTTGCACGGCCATGACCGCCTTGAGGATTTCCTCGCTGGTGGCAGGTGCATTCAGCGGCGGCTGCACGGCGTGATTTCCCACGCTGGAAATGGCGTCACGGATGGCAAAGAACACGGAAAACGGCAACAGCAGCGGTGGCTCGCCCACGGCTTTGGAACGGTGAATGCTGTCTTCCACATTGCTGTTCTGGAACAGCTTGACGCGAAAATCTTCCGGGCAATCGGAAATGCCGGGAATTTTGTAGGTCGATGGCGCGTGCGTCATCAACTTGCCCGCCGCATTCCACCACAGCTGCTCCGTCGTCAGCCAGCCCATGCCCTGGATAAATGCGCCTTCCACTTGACCCAGATCAATCGCGGGATTCAATGATTGGCCCGCGTCGTACAAGGCGTCCGCGCGCAGCAGTTTCCATTCGCCCGTCAAGGTATCGACCACCACTTCGGCCACGGCCGCGCCATATGCATAGTAAGAAAACGGATGGCCCGTCATCGTCTTTGCATCCCACGACAGGCCGGGCGTGGCATAAAAACCGTCCGACCACAGTTGTACGCGGGCCAGATAAGCCTTCTGCACCAGCTCGGCAAACGCCACGACGTGACCATTCACGTGGATATGGTTATCGAAGAAGCGCACGCAAGCCGCCTCGCCGCCGTACAGTTTGACCGCGTAATCGGCCAGGCGTTCACGGATCTGGCGCGCAGCATCCTGCGCCGCCTTGCCGTTCAGGTCGGCGCCGGTGGACGCTGCCGTGGCCGACGTGTTCGCCACCTTGCTGGTATCGGTGGCTGTGGCCCGCACACATTCGAGGTCCAGGCCCAGTTCGTGCGCCACCACCTGCATGACCTTGGTATTGATGCCCTGCCCCATTTCCGTGCCGCCATGATTGACCAGCACGGAGCCATCCACGTACACGTGGACCAGCGCGCCTGCCTGGTTCAGATGCGTGACGTTAAAGGCGATGCCGAACTTCAGCGGCGTGAACGCCAAGCCCTTTTTCAAAATGGGGCTGGCTTCATTAAAGGCGTCGATGGCGCGGCGGCGCGCGCGGTAGTCGCTGCTGTCTTCCAGTTCGGCAACCAGTTCATGGATCACGTTGTCGACGATTTTCTGGCCGTACGGCGTGACATTGCGCCCTTCCACATCGTTGCGGCTATAGAAATTGAGCAGGCGGATATCGAGCGCATCGCGTTGCAAGTGGCGGGCGATTTCATCGATCACGTACTCGATGGCAATGGCGCCCTGCGGCCCGCCGAAGCCCCGGAAAGCCGTGTTCGACTGGGTATTCGTCTTGCCGCAGGCGGCACGGATATCCACGTCGGACAAATAATAGGTGTTATCGAAGTGACAGACGGCGCGCGTGGCGACGGGGCCGGACAAGTCGGCCGAATAGCCGGCGCGCGTGGTCATATCGACCTTGGCGGCAAGGATCCGACCATCGTCGTCGTAGCCCACTTCGTACTCATAATAAAAACAGTGACGCTTGCCTGTCACCAGCATGTCGTCATCGCGGTCGGCGCGCAGTTTGACGGGACGCTTCAGCTTGGCCGCCGCAATCGATGCGGCCGCCGCCCACAGGGCCGACTGCGACTCCTTGCCACCGAAACCGCCACCCATGCGCCGGCATTCGACGGTGATGTTATGCGAATGCACGCCCAGCGCATGCGCCACCACGTGCTGCATCTCGCTCGGATGCTGGGTCGAACACAGCACCAGCATGCCTTGCGCTTCCTTCGGGATGGCGTAGGAAATCTGTCCTTCCAGATAAAACTGTTCCTGGCCGCCCACATACAGCTGGCCCTTGACCGCATGCGGCGCCTTCTCGAACGCGACCTGGTAGTTGCCGCGCGTCAGCTGCATCGGTGGCAGCACGTACGATTGCGCGGCCTTCGCCGCTTGCGGCGTCATGATTGCGGGCAATTCCTCATACGACACTTGCGCCAGGCGGGCGGCGCGGCGCGCATGGTCGTGCGTATCGGCCACCACGATGAAGATGGGTTGGCCCACGTATTGCACCAGATCAAAGGCCAGGATCGGGTCGTCGTGGATAATGGGGCCGCAATCATTGGTGCCGGGAATGTCCTGTGCCGTGTAGACGGCGACAACCCCTTGCGCGCCACGCACGGCGGACAAATCCATGGCCGTGATGCGCGCGTGCGGCTTTTGCGACAGGCCTAGCGCCGCATGCAATGTGCCTTGCAGTTCGGCGATATCGTCCGTGTAGGTGGCTTGCCCCAGCACATGCAATTGCGCCGATTCATGCGGCATGGGCTTGCCCACGGCGCTCCAGGCGGCCGCTTGCAATTCAGGCGTGACAGGATGGTTCATGCTGGTCCTTTCAAGCGCGGCAAGCGTAGGCGTTGACGGCAGTGCGCAGCAAAGGCGCATCCGGGCGTGTTTCCAGCCAAAAGCGGCGCAACAGGTTTTGCGCCGTCGTCATGCGATAGGTATTCGAGGCGCGCATGTCGGACAGCGGCGCGTAATCGTCGGCCAGCAAGCGCATGGCGATGGTGAGATTATCTTCCGTCCACGCCTGTCCCAGCAAAAACGCTTCCGTTTGCGCAGCGCGCTGCGGCGTGGCCGCCATGCCGCCAAAGGCGATGCGCGCGTCGACGATACGCTCGCCGTCGAGCTGGAAGGCAAATGCTGCGCACACGGCCGAGATATCCTGGTCGAAGCGTTTCGCCAGTTTATACGTGCGGAAATGCACATCGGCACGGGGCAAAGGCACGCGCACGGCTTCGACGAATTCGCCGGGTTGCAGATCTTTCTTTTGGTAAGCCAGATAGAAGTTTTCCAGCGGCATGCTGCGCTGGCCGGCGGCACCGCGCAGCACGATCTCGCTGCCCAGCGCAATCAGCCATGGCATCGAATCACCGATGGGCGAACCATTCGCCACATTGCCGCCCAGGGTACCCGCGTTGCGGATCGGCAAGGAAGCAAAGCGCTGCCACAGTTCCGACAATTCTTGCGGATAGTGCCCGCACAGCGCCGCATAGGCATCGTTCAGGCTGGCGCCAGCACCGATGTGCAGCTTGCTGTCAACGATGGCGATGGTTTTCAGCGCTGCCACGTTGCCGAGATAAATGATGTCACCCAGGTCGCGCAGTTGCTTGGTCACCCACAAGCCCACGTCGGTGGAGCCGGCCAGCAGGCATGCTTGCGGCTTTGCGGCGCGCAGTTCCACCAGTTCCGCGATGCTGCGCGGCGCGTGGAAGTGCTGGCCGCCGTGTTCATAGGTGCTCATGCTTTCGCGCTGCAGCGCCTGCAATTGCTGCGCCAGGGCATCGCGGTCAAATGTCACATGCGGCAGTTCGCCCATGCGTCTGGCCGCATCGATGATGGGCCGGTAGCCCGTGCAGCGGCACAGATTGCCCGACAGGCTATCGTCGATTTCGCAGCGTGTGGGCATCTCGCCGTTTTTCGCCAGGTACATGCCCCACAGCGACATCACGAAACCGGGCGTGCAAAAGCCGCACTGGGAACCGTGGCATTCGACCATCGCCTGCTGCACCGGGTGCAAGGCGCCGTCAGGCTGTTGCAAGTCTTCCACGGAAAACAGGGCCTTGCCATCGAGGGTGGGCGTGAGTTGGATGCAGGCGTTGACGGCCTTCATCTCGACCTGGCCATCCACCAGGCTGCCGATGACCACCGTGCAGGCGCCGCAATCGCCTTCCGCGCAGCCCTCCTTGGTGCCCGTGCAATGCAAATCCTCGCGCAGGTGCTGCAACACAGTCTGCGTAGGGGCGGCGTTGCGTACTTCCTGTACGGCACCACGGTAATAAAAGCGGATCGGTTCTGACATGCTGGCCTCGGTATAGTCCCAGTATAGGAGATTAACACCGGCATATGGGACAACTATATGCAAAGACTGATTTTACTTATCATCCAATATCAATACCTATCCGGCAGTATAGGGATGCGTCGCATGCCAATGGTCAGCGATATCGATGCGGCGCGTGATCCACACCTGCTCATGGCGCTGTACATAGTCAAGGAAGCGGGCTAATGCCGCGGCCCGTCCCGGACGCCCCACCAGGCGGCAATGCAAGCCCACCGATAGCATCTTTGGCTGATTCAAGCCGTTCGGATCGCCTTCCGCGTACAGCACATCGAAGGCATCCTTCAGATAATCAAAAAACTGCGTGCCCGAATTAAAGCCTTGCATAGCGGCAAAGCGCATGTCGTTCGTGTCCAGGGTGTAGGGCACGATCAGCTGCGGCTGCACGGCGGGCAGGCCGGCGGCATCCGTGTACGCCACTTTCTCCCAGAATGGCAAGTCATCGCCGTAATAATCGGCGTCGTAGCGAAAACCGCCGTGCTCGACCACCAGTTTTCGCGTATTGGGCGAATCGCGCCCGGTATACCAGCCTTGCGGGGCGGAACCTGTCAATTCGCGGATGATCTGCACGGCTACACGCATGTGTTCGCGTTCCGTCGCTTCATCCATGTTTTGATAGGAAATCCAGCGCAAGCCATGACAAGCGATTTCATGGCCCAATTCCTGGAAGGCGGCCACCGCATCCGGATTGCGTTGCAAGGCCATCGAAACGCCAAACACGGTCAGCGGCAGGCGCCGATCCTCGAACATGCGCAGCAAGCGCCACAGCCCGGCGCGCGAACCGTATTCATAAATCGACTCCATGCTCAGGTGGCGCGCAGGGAAAGCGGCCGCTCCGATCATTTCCGATAAAAACGTTTCCGAAGCGGGATCGCCATGCAGCACGTTGTTTTCCGCCCCTTCCTCGTAATTGAGGACGAATTGCAGGGCGATGCGGGCCTTGCCCGGCCATTGCGGATGGGGTGGCGTGCGGCCATAGCCGATCAAGTCGCGTGGATAATGTTCGTAATTGTTCATGCGGAGGCGCGCCTATAGGAGGACAATGTTGGCTATATGCCCAATCATATAGCCCGGCGCAGTCGCCGGTATATGATTTGCACGATAAGCACAGTCATTCACCCTATATACAGGATAGCAAATGGGAAAACTCAGCACGCATGTACTCGATATCGCCCACGGCAGGCCGGGAGCCGGCGTCAAGGTGGCCCTGTTTTCAGTCGCGCCGGAAGGCAAAGTGTTATTAAAGATGGATATGACGAACAGCGACGGCCGTTGCAGCACGCCCTTGCTGGAAGGCGAGAGCATGAAGGCGGGTCAATATGAACTGGTGTTCAATGCCGGCGACTATTTCGCCGCCCAAGGCGTGGAACTGCCCTCGCCCCGCTTCATCGACCTGGTGACCCTGGCCTTCGGCATTGCGCATACGGATGAAAACTACCACGTACCGCTGGTGGTATCGCCGTGGTCATATTCGACTTATCGAGGGAGTTAAGCGACGTTTGATGACAAAGGCAGCGCGTAGCGCTGCTTTTTTTACGCCTGTATGCTGTAAAACCTGCCAAAGCATCAGACGAAAAAAAACCCCACCATTGCTGGCGGGGTTTTTCTCTTACTACGAATAACAAGCCTGACGATAACCTACTTTCACACTGGTTGCAGCACTATCATCGGCGCAAAGTTGTTTCACGGTCCTGTTCGGGATGGGAAG
>NZ_JBNYXZ010000020.1:0-127274 GCF_051380935.1 Janthinobacterium algoris
ACATAGACATAAGGGCGACCACCATCAACCGCAATGGCCCCCATAGAACTGCTGAGAGCGATACCGGACGGCGTTTGTTGGTTGCTCCACTGGAAGTTATTGCCATCCCACCAGTTGTACCATAAGTTGCCATCGCTGCCGAGCACGTAGACATATGGGCGCCCACCATCAACCGTAATAGCCCCCATAGAAGTGCTGAGCGTAATACCGGACGGCGTTTGTTGATTGCTCCATTGAAAGTTACTGCCGTCCCACCAGTTGCACCACAAGTTGCCATCGCTGCCGAGCACATAAACATAAGGGCGCGCACCACCAACCGTAATGGTCCCCATAGAACTGCTGAGAGCAACAGCGGACGGCGTTTGTTGGTTACTCCACTGGAAATTTTTGCCATCCCACCAATTGCACCATAAATTTCCATCGCTGCAGAGCACGTAGACATATGGGCGTCCACCATCAACCGTAATGGCCCCCATCGCTCTGTTTAGAGCGACCCCAGACGGTGTTCGTTGGTTGCTCCACTGGAAGTTATTGCCATCCCACAAGTTGCACCATAGGTTACCATCAGTGCCGAGGACGTACACATAAGGACGACCATTGTCGACGACGATGGCGCCCATGGAATTGCTGAAATACGGTGTGCTTGGCGGTACTGCGTCGTCTAGCGACGGACTGTGAACTCCTTCTGTATTATCCAGGCTTATTGCGCTTACTACTATACTTGCGATTACGGCAGCCAACGGCACGTTTACAGGGGGCGGAATCCACCATGCGTAGGGAAACAATGCGGTCGTTACAATCTGCAGCACACGTGAAAAAGGCAGGAAGGAGCGGTCGCCTGTGCCCCAACGATATGGGAAACCGAGCCACTGAGCACGTGCGAATTCTGGCATATAGTCGATCGCTATGAACTCCAGCTTCTCGGACGAATTGAAAATCTGCCCTCCGTCGGCTGTATCGTTACGCAGAAAAAAGTTAAATAACCCGTAATTGCCGGAGTCAGTCGGATTGGGGCCCGGGGCTTTGTAATTCGCGTGCCCATTTTTTGAGGAATAAATTACGAACTGGTCACCAACACGCCCAAATTGACTAGGATCCGTCACCCATTGGGTGTGGCCATGCTGGGACAGGCCGACACCAAGTACTCGGTGTGTAGTATTGTCCACGCGTACTGTCATGGACTCCCAGTCTGCCCAGTGCTCGCCACAAGGCTGCAGGTCAACGTCTTGGTGATAAACAAGATTCTCTATATGCAGATTGCCTGGGCCATTGTATGCATAGAAGAAAAAATACTGAATGTCTGTAGATTGACTATTGGTGCCTGCGCGAACATTCACGTAAGTTTTTGCCATCGCCGCATTGCCTGACTTAGCCACGCTTTGCAATGTCAACGTCCATTTGCCGTCATCAGTGGATCCCACGGGTAAATCCTTGATAGTCGGAGAAGGAATACTGACATCGGGACCATTCAAAGTCGCATTTTGAAGATACCATTCGACCGAGCACATGAAAAATTGTTCGTCCGGATGCAGGTGTACGATAGGCGCATAGCGCTTCGCAATTTTCTGCAATTCTTTGAGCGAAAAGGGAGCGTTTCGCGCCGCATTAGCACTAACTACTGATGTTGATAGTTCAAAGTTCATTTTCGAGCTCCAATGTCAGACACTACAGATATGGGAATTCCTGAACAAGCTTGTACGGGTCGTTTATTTGACCTCGGCCTTGCCGGAACTGGCTTTCGAAATCCAGCGACCTGCTGGGATTGCCCCCGCAGTTGGCTTACAGACACCATAGCACTTTTGCAACGTCCCGTGTGCTCATGCCTTTGCCAAGCATTTAAAAAACTTCAACTTCTCGTCTGGTCAGTAGGTTAGTTTTTTTATTCGCCATGGGACCCGATAAGGACAGAATTTAGAATAGTCGTGGAGAGGGCAGTTTGCGTCAGATACGCACTACGGTGAAATGGAACCGTAGAGCGTATCGTATAGGCACACCCAAACGGGCCATTTGCGTGAGACGAATATTTCGTCTCACTAGAGTTGTTTTTTCGCTATCGACATGGTAATTTTAGCAGTTCTAAAGCCTATCGAGACGAACCCGACCCATGGCGCTCTACGGATATGCCCGCGTTTCCAGCAGCGACCAGGACTTCGCCCTCCTGGAGCAGGCGCTGCGCGCCGCTGGTTGCGACGTTGTTCGAGCTGAGAAGGCGAGCGGCACCAGCCGCGCCGGCCGCACCGAGCTGGCGACGCTGCTCGATTTCCTGCGGCGGGGTGACACGCTGGTCGTGACGAGGATCGATCGCCTCGCGCGCAGCATCAAGGATCTGCAGGACATCGTGTACACGTTGAAGGAGCGCGGCGTCACCCTCAAGGCGACCGAGCAACCCATCGACACCCGCAGCGCGGCGGGCAAAGCCTTCCTGGACATGCTGGGAGTGTTTGCCGAATTCGAAACCAACCTCCGGCGTGAGCGCCAGCTCGAGGGCATCGCCGCCGCCAAGGTACGCGGTGTTTACCATGGCCGCAAGCCGTCGGTGGATTCCGCCGAAGTCCAACGCCTTCACAACGATGAGAAGCTGGGCGCGACGGAAATCGCACGGCGACTCGGCGTTGACCGCGCATCCGTGTACCGCGCGCTGGCCCGCCATGGTCGGCCGGCATAAGACGATCCCTATCGACTCGCTGCTGCAGTTGCGGCAGCGGCTGGATCGTTTGCCGCGCACGAGTTCGGAGCGTGTCACCCAGATCGCCGCCGTGGCCAGCCTGTACGGCGTCTCCGCGACAACCGTTTATCGGGCGCTGCAAGCGTTTCAGAAGCCGCACGCCGCGCACCGCGCCGACCACGGCAAGCCGCGGATGTTGCCGCAAGCGGAGTTGGAGCGTTATTGCGAACTTATCGCGGCGCTGAAACTGCGCACCACCAACAAGGCCGGACGCCACCTGTCCACCGGGCGGGCCATCGAGCTGATGGAGGACCATGGGGTGGAGACGGTTCAGGGATTGGTCAAGGTGCCCAAGGGTCTGCTGCGGCGCCCGACCGTCAATCGTTACCTATCCCTGTTGCGGCTTGACCAGCCCCACTTGTTGCGCGAACCACCAGCCGTGCGCTTCCAGGCAGAGCACAGCAACGACTGCTGGCAATTCGATATGTCGTCATCCGACCTCAAGCATATTGACAAGCCCGATTGGATCGATCCGTCAAAGGGCGTGCCGACCTTGATGCTGTTCAGAGTGGTGGATGACCGCAGCGGCGTTGGCTACCAAAAGTACCAGTGCGTATATGGCGAGGACGCCGAGTCCGCGCTGCGTTTCCTGTTCAACGCCATGACCGTCAAGGCCGATCCCGCGTTTCCATTCCAGGGCCGGCCAAAGATGATCTATCTGGACAACGGGCCGGTGGCCAAGAGCCGGGTGTTTCAAAACGTCATGCTGGCCCTCGATATCGAATGGCTCACCCACATCCCGGCTGGCAAGGATGGAACGCGCACGACGGCCCGTTCGAAAGGCAAGGTCGAGCGCCCTTTCAGGACGGTGAAGGAGGCTCATGAAACGCTTTACCATTTCCACAAGCCGGAAACGGAACGCCAGGCCAACGAGTGGCTGATGCGCTACCTGCTGCGTTACAACGACCAGAGCCATCGTTCGGAGAAGCACTCCCGCCTGGCCGATTGGCTGGCCAACCTGCCCGCCGAGGGCGTGCGCGACATGTGCGCATGGGAGCAGTACTGTCGGTTCGCGCGCGAACCCGAGAGCCGCAAGGTCGGCGTCGACGCGCGCATCGCCATCGGCGGCACCGCCTACCAGGTTGAGCCGGACATGGCCGGCGAGACTGTCGTTCTGCTGTGGGGCTTGTTCGACGACGAAATGTACGTCGAGTTCGACGCTGAGAAGTTCGGGCCCTACCACCCTGTGTCCGGCCCGATCCCGCTGCACCGCTACCGCGCGTTCAAGCGCGGCAAGGCGGACGAACGCGCCGACCGCATCCGCGCGCTCGCCAACCAGCTCGATCTGCCGATCAGCGCTTTGGCCGGAAGCGGTGTGCACCTTTCGTCGCCGGCCGCCGCCGTGTCGCTGCCGCACCAACCATTCGACGCCGAGGCCCACGCCTACCACTTCACCGGCGCCATCGCCGCCAAGCTGGCCATCGCCGACGACCTGGCGCGGCCGCTGGCCAAGCTCGCGCCGGAGGACCGCGCCTTCATCAACCAATTGCTGGCCGAGACGCTCAACCGCAGCGTCGTGCTGGCACGCGTGCGGGACTATTTCCGAAACAAGCAAACAGGAGAGCACCATGCGGGTTGAAGTGATGCAGTATTACGGGCTGACGCAGGCGCTCAGCCAAGCCGGCTATTACGAGACCGAGCACCACCAGCAGCTCATCAAGGACATCAAAGGGGCGGTCATGCAGGGGCGCCTGATCGCCGTCTGTGGCGTCGTCGGCAGCGGCAAGACCGTCACGCTGCGCCGTCTTCAGCAGATCCTGAAGGATGAAAACCGCGTGTCCGTCGCCAAGTCGGTCTCGGTGGAGAAGCACAGCATCAAACTCGCCACGCTGATCTCGGCTCTCTACTACGATCTGTCGCAGGACAAACAGGTGCAGATCCCCAAGCAGGGAGAGCGGCGCGACCGCGAGCTGCAGGATTTGGTGAAAAAAGGCAAGCGCCCCGTTGCGCTGTTCATCGACGAGGCGTACGACTTGAACGGCCATACGCTCATCGGTTTCAAGCGCCTGATGGAGGTCGTGGAGGACGTCGGCGGCCGCCTGTCGGTGATCCTGGTCGGACATCCCAAACTACGCAACGACCTGCGCCGACCGACGATAGAGGAAATCGGCTACCGCACCGACATATTCAATTTGGACGGCATCGCCGGCAGCCAGCGCGACTACTTCCATTGGCTGCTCGGCGTCTGCACCGGCAACAAGACCGAGCCGGGGGAGATCCTGACAGCCGAGGCGATCGACATACTGGGCACCAAGCTGCGCACGCCGCTACAGGTTCAGTTGCATCTGACATTGGCCCTCGAAGCTGGCTATCAGACTGGCGAGAAGCCGGTCACGGCGGAATTGGTGGAGACGGTGCTGTCGCGCCAGCTCGACGACCTGGAGCCGACGCTGGCGCGCCACGGCTACCGGCTCAAGGACATGACCGAACAGTTCGACGCCAAGGCGGCGGAGATCCGCGCAATGTTCAGCAACCAGCTGGAACCGAAGCGCACGGCCGAGATCCGCGAGCGCATGTTGGCGGCGGGCTTGCCGATATAGCGATGGGCGGGATCCCGATAAGAGGCCATACTGTCTTACTTTTAACCCACATGAAGGGGGATAGGATGGCACATTCAATTTCACTGCAATACATGGAGCCAGACGACGCGACGCCACGCGCTGGCTATGAGTTCACCGACGGAGGGCTCGAATTGCCGGAAGGCGCACCCGTTCCACGTATAGGCGAATTCATGCAATTGATCTTGGGCGACAGCTCTAAGAGCTATGTCGTGCTGGCCGTCCATACACGGCTTTTCATGCTCGATCCAAAAGCCATCGGTTGGCACTCTGTCGTAACCCTTGGCCCAGGAGCCCAAGTAGCCGATCAGCGGCTTTTGATAATCCGGGAGTAAGGCGCTACAGGCGCTCCGTGGTGTCCCCGACGTTGGCGCCCCGCGCTCGGGGACGTAGACTGCCGGCGCCGCGCGCCAACCCCGTCGCTGGCGGCGGGCTTGCCGATGAGCCGTCATTCGCAGTTAGCGTGAGCCGGCGGCGATGAAACGCGAGCCGGCGCCGACGAATGCAAGCTCATTTGCAGATAGCGTGAGCATGAGCGCCTTTTCATTTGCAGTTATTGTGAGCCGAAAACCGCGTGGAATGCGAGCATGACTGATTTGGAATGCGAACCGCTACACCTAGGGACACTTTGAGGCACACTATGTCCCTCAAGCATCCACTTTGCGGATGCGGCGCTGGCCACCGCCAGCGCCATCGGGCGAAAAGGCGTGGCGCAGATTGTGCCCTCATTAAACGGTAATGACCAAGCAATCAAACAAGCTATACGCAATCTCGCCTGCCAGCCATACGCGGTCGGTCATGATCCATCGAAGCTTAAACTCCATGATGTATTGTTAATCCGATATTTCCTGCTGACATCGTGGCTATTTACTTCGACAATCAGTTTCTCGACATGAAGTGGATCCCGATATCCTAAAACGAGAAACGAAAGTCGTACGAGATCCTCGTACCACCGCTTTGATTGTCCAGGGTGCCATGAACCATTTCGGTTCCATAAAACATGAAGGCTTCGCCGTAATCGAGTTCGACCGGCTTGAAATCGCACAGGCCGGGTGCGGACTCGACATACATCGAGTTGCTGCCAAAGACACGTGTCACAGGAAGCCAAACATTGACCACGTTGGGCCGCTGCCCATATTCAACATCTCGGTGGAAGCGGAGGATCGCCCTTGATCCATGAAAGTTGACCCGCATCATCGCCTCAGGCTGACAACTGCGGATCGGGCCCGCGAAAGCTGCAATGTGATCGAAGACAAGCGAATGAATGATGGGCATCGAGCAATCTATCACAGCCTCGCGCAAGGCCTTGCTTATGTTCCAACAGTTACGGGTAACAAAGTGGTTTGGCAATTTGTGGTCAGCATCCTGAGGATTCCATCGAGAATCGAGGTGCAACTTCTCGAGCTCGTCAGTGCCAAAGAATTCCTCCACAAGCGCGCGCAGGTTCCATCGAGCGACATCATAGGTGAAGACGGACGACAGTGGCACGGCGCACCCTGCTACCTCGACCATCTCCTCGCTGCGAAATCGGACTGGGTACTTAACAGATTCCATGACACCTCTTACCGTTGATGATTGCGCGAAACCAACGCCGCAGTCTAGGCCGCAAGCGCTAGAGCTTTTGCAAGCAGTGCTGCTGCGGCCGCCGAATCCTCCTTGGGACGGAACGCCTTAGCGGAGCCGGGCGAGGGGACGTCTTCTTCCTCGGCCAGAAGTTCGATCACGGTAACCGCGACTTCCACTGCCACCGCGACCTCTGTCGTCACCTCTGTCGTCACTTCGGTGGTAACCTCAGTCGTCGTATTGCTAATCAACGCACAAATGACTGCAATGTTCGGCGGGGCACTGGTGGATTTAGTCGTGCCCGAGAGGTTGACGTAAGTTGGTTGTGCGTCGCCATCCCATAATTCCCCATAAAGTGTCAGCGTAGGGGCCTGGGAATTCGAGAACTGTAAGATCGCGTTCTGAGGATTGCCTCCTTCACTGAACCAAGCGAGCTGGTTGATTTCGCCGTTCGGTCCCTTTTCACCAGAATATACCGAATTTTTGACGACTGTCCCGCCGTACGTAACCTGCGGCGCGTTAATCACCAACTTTTCGTTGAGCTGTGAGCTATCGCCGCTGCTTGTGAGGCTGAACAAGTTGTACGTTCCATTCCAGGTCGACAGCTGTTGGGTCGCGGCACCTGCGTTGCCAAATAGGTTGCTGGCTGCCGGAAGTGGGTCGCTCCCTTGCGCGAACTGTGCAACAAAGCCGTTGATACCAGCGTTCTGATAAAAGGTCAGCTGTGCCGATGTTGCGTTGCCGCTCGAGTTGGACCAGCTAACGCCAGTTGCGCTGAACGACGGCGAGGTGATCGGGGATCCATTGACCGAAATCGACTGGTTGGTGGCGTCGATCACCACCGGACCGGGAATGTAGGTTGTTCCATCAGGCTGCAGCCAGCTAGTCATGTAAGTTCCGGACGGATCAAATGTGGCCATTGTCTTCTCCAATATGTCTGTAAATGGAAATACTTAGGTGCGATCAGGCCTCGATCAGACTGTCCTTGCTGGTGTGAACATCCGCCATGGTGCGAGTCACCGCTGAAGGAGTCGCCGCATAGCCTTGCTGTCGCAGCCAGGATGCAACTACGCTTTCATACTCTCCAACCGGTATAGTGCGGTCGGCGACGGCCTGCGCTGCAGCGACCTGCCGGTTGTAGTACTCGCGTGCAAGCCCCGGATCAAGCAGTGCAGCACCAACGAAGCGAACCGCCTCCAGATCTGGATCGCGTTTAAACATCATCCGTGTGACTCCAGTATGCTGATGCAATAGCGATCGTCGCTGGTCAGCAGTGAGTCCCACGCACGCTTCGAGGTATATCTTGGGGCTGGCACGAAATTCCCGCTGGGCTCTTTGGTCGAGTGCAAGCTTAAGCAACGTCTGATAAAGCGCCTCCGAGGCGAAACTGTACTTGTACCCTGGAGGCACTCTGTGATTATGGTTATTGCGACGAGCAATCTCGGCCAACACCGGATAGTCCTCGCGGTCGCAAATCAACGGGTTACGCCTCGCCTCGCTCACCTTTGCTAGTCCAAGTTTGGCAAGCATACCCGCATCTGACTGGATTCCATCCTTCGCTGGGATGAAGAAGGTGGATATACCGGATACCTTGGCCTTCACATCCGGATTACGATAGTCGGCGATCACGTAGCGATCGATTTGAGGTGGACCGTAAAACATGTTGGCAACATAGTTTATCGCCAGATGATCAGGGCCGTAGAGTTCTTCGAGGTAGTCGATTAGGACATCAAACTTGTCGTTTTCGTAACCGGAGAACTTGAATCCTAGATCTCCGATACAGCCAACCTGCCATAACATGAAGTTGGCGGTGGTATCTACTTTTCGCCGGCGCAACAGGAAGTCGGTGGCCTCGTAGATTTGAAGGCCTGGAACGCTCGGATCCACCCCAAGGTCGGCGTAGAGACAGTCCTCGGCAGATACCGCCGGTAGCATTACCGCGTCGTAACCTTCCGCGCGGGCAATCTCGATCGCATTATGCGACGGAGTTACAAACACTCCAGGGTGACCGTAGAACAGCGCACACACGTACTTGCCCGCGCGCACCTCCGCCATTATTCGCTCGATCATCTGTACGTAGGTGATTACCCGGCCTTTGTCGTCCGCGTAGTACTGGTAGAGATCGAAAGCGTTAGGATTCTGCGACTCGATCCATAAATCGGTGACTGGGTCAGCTGCAGCATAGAGCACGATGTCTGCCTGCTGAATGTGCGCTTGGCCTTCCAGCGTAAAGTGCGCGACCGCCTTGATGCCTGAACCGATGACAACCAACCTACCTTTAGTGTCGTTCATAGTGCAAACTCGCTCGAAATCTGTGATGGAATATCCGATAGTGCGTTCGCTCGATCAATATCACTGAATACACTTAAATTCCTGAGAAAACTAATGTTTTCATTATTCATAATGAATTTCCTTTAAATGTCGGGCAGGCAGAGGAAAAATTAAATTTATCAATGAGGAAATTTTATTGAATATTTAACGAAGAATTCTATTCAATAATCACAGTTTCATAATTTTCTCATGCAAGTAATTCCTTTGAATAGCTTAAAATTTTACTCTTACACAGCCAAAATCTGACTATGTGTCACATCGAAGAATCCCGCAGGCGGAGAAGGTAAACTGCGATGCTAATGCAATCGACCCACTATGTGTCCAGTCCTATTTAATCATCAACGCGTTTCACTAATATATCCGGCTTCTTTTGCTGCCATTTTTTGAGGGCCTGGAGGGGTGTTTTTGCACTGATGGCTTATTGTGCAATATGGTAGTTGTAAAGCTTTAATTAGTTGAACATAGACGACTCCAGGTCGGCCCTACTATCGAATCGAGTCTGCCCAGTAGCTCGTTGATACGGCCATAGAATCGCTCAACCATGCCATCCGTCTGGGGATGCCGGGGTGCCGCTAGACGGTGTTCGATGTCCATGCCGGCGCAGACTTTATCGAAGGCGTGCTGGCCACTGGGCTTCCTGTTTTTCGTTGTGAAGCGTTCGGTGAATTGCGAACCGTTGTCGGTCAGCAGTTTGATGACCCTGATCGGTAAGGTCAGCTTGCGCCAGCGCAGAAAGTTGACGCTGCTTTTGTCGCTCATGTCACTGGAGATGTGCAAGAATACCCAGCGCGTGGCGCGGTCAGTGGCCATGAACAGATAGCAACGCGAGGTTTCGCCGGGTACCTGCGGCGAGTATTTGATGTAGACTAGGCCGCCAAGGAAAACGCCCAGCAGCACCACACGGCCCGCATTGACGAGATGACGCAATGAGAAGGCCACCGCGGTGCTGCACAGCGAGCAAATTAAATTAGAGGAGCGAAATGGACGCTGTGTGGGGACTTATTGGTACGTTGATTGGTGCACTTGCCAGTATCGGCACTACCTGGATAACTGCGCGCAACGCATCTACACAGCAAATTGCCATTGCTGAGCGTACTCGGGACGAACAAAACCGCACGTTTCAACGGGAAACATTGCTGGAATTACAGACGGCAGTTAGCGACATATTGCGATTGGTCTCTCACGCGCATTTTCAGGACCTAGTGGCGTTCCGCTCAGGGACCACATGGGGGCGAAATATTCTTGACGATGCGCTGGACGCGGAGATGGGGACTACGTTTAGAAAGATATCCCTTCTTACCGCTCGGGTCGTAGATGACCAATTGCGACAGGATATCCAACAGGCCGTAGCGTCCGCAGCGCATGTGTCGGCTGCTGTCGACGAACAATCGGCCATGGTTCAGCTCTCTATTGCCATGGACGCGGGTATAGCACTCATGGGACGCATTGGCGTCAACCTTAGACAACAGTATTGACCGAGGAAAACGCCCAGCTGCACTTAATGGCCCGCAAGACGGGCCTTCCGCAATGAGAAGGTCAGCACGGTGCTGGCCAGCGAGGAAAATCCATGCGCCCAGGGCGCCCCGTACCGGCCGGCGCCGGAAAAAAAGAAAGCGAATATCTAATGTTGGATTACTCGACCCTTACAAGCACCGCCGAACGCAAGTTACGCGAGTGCGCAGATCAAGCTTCGACGATGGTTGAAAAAGTTGAATTCCGTCAGCGCTTGGATATGGGCCACGGCATTTGGCAGCTCTGGCTAGAGCTGGCGAGTATGGTCGACAAAGCAGCAGCGAGGCGCGATATGGATAGGCTCTATGCGTTGATCGAGCCTGAAAGCATTTCGGGATTGCGCGCTACGAGTGCCGGGAAAAAGTAGGAAGGAATATCCAGATGATACTGATCGCCCATGAGTCGATGGAGCAAGCGCGGGAATCGGCAGCAATTCTAGTGACGCTCGGATCGCCTGCTCGTAAGCTTCTGGCTGAAGCGGTCGAGGCGACTGGTGTCAAGCGCAAGCAGCTCTCTAAAGCCGCGAAGGATCTGGAGACCGCTGGTTTGCTGTTTGTACGCGATAGCGGGAACCTCTGGGAGTCGCAATTTGAATTGATGCCAACGCTTGCTGGCGAAGAGGCGCTTGAAGTACTTGATGAACAATAGGGAATAGTATGTTGATAAGTGTCTATCGTATGGATGAGACCCTGCAAACTAAGTTGGTAGGAGAGACGGAAGTCGACGCGTTGCGCTTGACGATTATGGCCGAGTCGAGAGAAGCGGAGGCGCGTAAGCGCGGACGGGCTTGGACAGAAGGTGCGGTTCCCTTCTTCGCCGAAGAGCTGATCGCGGCGGCAAAAGCGAAAAAACCGACGACTGAAATCGAGATGCATGCTGCTAATGCAGCAATGGCAGCATGGTTGTGCGATTCGATTTACAACGGCGTGACAGCGGACATTTTTAAACAATCCGATATTGTGTTCACGCTGCTTTCAAACGGTGCAGTGAAGTACGACCGTCTTCCTGCCACGAAGGTCTAGGAAAATATGGACTACGACTACGAATCTCACGAACTGCTGCAAGATGCAGTTGACGAAGGGATGATCGACGAAAAATCTGCAGCGTGCGGAGTGGCGAAGCAGTGCATCGATCAAGGTTACGACTCTCTCAGCCCGGCGCAAAGAGCCGTCTACGATCTTCAAGTTGTACCGCACCTGAAAAAAATCGCCGAACGACGGGAGATTGAGGATCGCATGCGTGGCATGCCCGACTAAACTAACGACAATGGAAAACGACCAGCCTCACTGAGGGCTGCGTCTGACGCTGCCTAGTGGGCTTAGACGGCCAGCGAGAATAATATGATTAAATTTGTTGCAATCCTCAATGAATTAGAGATAAAGAGCGACGTTCTTCAATTTCGGCTCGCGCAGGGAAGTACCCCGAGGACACAGGATTTTGTTGCCTTACGCCACGAGGTTGAGGTCGGCTTGCTAATCTTTGAAGATTGGGAACTGCCATTTAGCTTTGTCTATGAAGTTTTCGTACTTCAAGAAGCAAGGAATGACCGCATTGGGTCTTTGCTACTCTCGCAGGCCGAAATGATCGCGGCCAAGCTTGGCCGCTCAAGCATTCGTCTAATTCCAAGATCTCTTTGTGAAGAGGCGATGTCCGACCTAGAACTAACCACCTGGTATAAAAGAAAGGGCTACATCGAATGCGCTTCCGAAACAGGGCAACTGGAGAAGTTTCTTTTTCCATCACCTGCTTGAAGGCGATATGGGAAGATCGAGGAAATCGCTATGTCGTCTTGTACGCTGACCATTCTCGCTAAGCCTTGCCCATCGTGCCCCTGGCGCGTCAACCGGGACGCGACAGACATCCCGAACTTTGATTTAAGTTTGGCGGAAGGCCTGGCGAACTGCTGTCCGGATACCCGCAACATGGGACCAGACTTCGGTGCGAGCATGTTCGCCTGCCACCAGTCCAAGGATGGCGCCGAGGTTGCATGTGCGGGCTGGATGGCAACCGTGGGCCATCGACATCCTGGCGTGCGCCTGGCGGTCGCTATGGGTCGTTTGGACGCATCTGCCCTGCGCCCTGGAACCGGTTGGCCAGATCTGCATCAAAACTACCAGCAGGTGTTGGAAAAACTCCGGGCAACTGATCCGGCCGCCGAACTGAATTGATACCGGAAAAGATCATGAGCATCATGTTTGAAATCACCACCAAGTCGGGTGAGATCCACAAGGGGCACGTAATGGGCTCCGGTGGCTACCTCGGGGCCGGTACTGCATTCCAAGGACGTGATCGGGAGCGAGCGGCCGCAGTGCGCCAGCTTACGAACTTGATTGCATTCTGTAGCCGCACTGGCGAACTCCCTACGGGGATCGCACGGGAACCTGGTGGCATGTGCATTGTCCACCCTCCATACTATTACAGCTTCGCGCGATTTGAGGATTACGCGGCTGCGATTAAAACCGTACCGCTCGAAGGCGCCACCTTTCGCACATTGAGTTGAGCGGAAAAACTCCGGGCAACTGATCCGGCCGACGAACTGATTTGATACCGGAAAAGACGCTATGACGATCAACGCAACTTGGCTTGCTGAATTCACCTCCGCTTTCGAACAACAGATTGAAGGAGAGGACGGGGCCGCCGTAGGCCGCCAGCTTTGGGCCGATAGCGATGATGCCTGGCGCGCAGCGCGTGCCGTAGGCTTGGATCTGGCCTACGAGGATGCCATGGTGGAAGCCGAGGTATGGGCTGCACTGTCGGGCAAAGAGAACGCCATCAAATGGGCTACTCCCGCAAAGATTGCCACAGTGCATGAAACACAAGTTCCCGCACTTCTTTACGGTTTATGCAATCCACGGGATGTGGAAGGTAACTTATTGGGGTTTTTCCCTCTGCTTGATGGGGCTCGTGTGGTAATCGAAGACGTTGTAAAGCGGTTCCCGCCACCTTTACAACATGCAAGCACCGACGTTTACCATGCTGCATGGTTGCAAGCGGTCGCTGAGGCAGATCGAGTCCAGGCGAAAGCAGCGCGAATTGCAGCCACGAAACAAAGCGGCGGAATAGCCACCGAAATCGCAACTGAGTTGAACCTTTGGGCTAATGCAAAAGAACGTCGCATGCCAATGACTTGATGCCCTAAAAGCAAGGAAAAGAATCGTGGCTACTCAAAAATGCTGGATCATCAAATACGTCGTGGGAAACCCGGCGGTGTTCACGCGGGTGACGACGGATAGCGCGGGTGCGATCAAACGTGGCGATGCACTGGCCGGTGCAGCCAATGTCGCGGAGAACGGCTGGCGCGTCTGACCTTCTCGCCCAGTGGCCGACGAATCACCTAACATATCGGAAAATTATGCGGAAGATCTATATCGGACTAATCGTAGTGCTACTGGTAGCCATTGTTGGCTACCTCGCAATGGATCGCCGGGACAAGCAGGTTGCGTCAGAGCGCGACCAAGCGTTTGATCAAAAATTTGCAAAGTAGGAAAATCGGCGCCGGATGGCGCCCGTCAGCTGGATGGACGCGACCTAGCGGTTCGTGCCATGGTGCCGAATCAGCACTGCCTGCGCAAGACCCAGGCTAGCCATCCGGGCCATCCGCGGTACCTCCCGGGTACCTTACGCCGGCAATATTTTGAAGGAATTCAACGTTGTTCTACTTGAACACCTAATAAAATCAAAGACTTAGTATATCAGGAGGGTTGGATGAAAGTTCCAGAGGAATTCTGGCAGCGCAATTTAGATGCAGTTGTCAGTTTCGACGTGGATTATTCCCGTTTCAGTAATTCGAAGGCCCTAGCCAAAAAATACGAGCAAATCAGTGCGGTGCTGAAGAAAGCTGCCAATGGAGAGTATCCTAAGCTTAGCGAGAGTAATCGTTACTTGCTGGTGTTGTCCCTTGAGAATGCGATCTCCCATCGATTTGAGGGCGCCGGGCAGTTCAATATATCGGAAGAGCATCAGTGTGCAGCGCAGGGAACAGCCCTGGCACTCGCGAAGCACGATGGGCCACGTGGCGAGAATCCATTTTGGGATGCAGAAGTTTTGGGGCCAGCATATTTCAAAGCGCAACAGGAACTCATCGTAGCCGCTAAACAATAAGCTCGTCATCGGGGGGAAAACGGTTTCGACACAGCCATCGGCGCTCGCTCGAGATGGGCGCCGACGTCAGTGTCGGAACGATAGAAGTAGCACCTTGGCGCCGTCAGCAGAAAGAGCGTAGTTCATCAAACCGATTCTAGAGAATTAAGTGGAGAGCGCGAATTACAACGTAGCACGCAATCGCTACTGGTCAACGCCAAGAACTGAGGCCAATCGCAGCACGATACAAGGTTGTTCTACTAGAACACCCAATAAAATCAAAGACTTACTATTTCATATTCACTCAGGCAAGCAGAATTGGTCGACGCATGATGTTTGAAATTTACCAAACATCTAAGTAACCGTTGGGATAAAAAGCCGGCTCAATGAAAGTTGCGACTGCGTGTATCCAGATCCCCTAACAGATGGGTAAGATCCACCAGCCGTTTCGCCACCAAGTGCCTGACATTATTCGCACACTGCCATTGGCCATACACACCCAGAAGACGCGCGCTCATCACTTCCCGACGCTGCTGCTCCAAAAGGCTCGGCCAGACGATGACGTTCACGTTTCCTGTCTCGTCTTCAATCGTCAAGAACACGACGCCCTTCGCAGTCTCCGGGCGCTGCCGCACGGTTACCAAGCCGCAGCCACGCGCGAGACGCGCATCGTTATACAAATTCAGAATTTCCGCAGGCATAAATCGCATCGCGTGCAGCCGCTCGCGTAATAGCGCAAGCGGATGACGGCCCAGCGTCAACCCCATATGGGTAAGCGTAAAGCCTGCGCCGTCTTGAGCCTGGCGTTGATTTGCTAGATGATGGCATCACCCCGCTGGGAAGCGGCGTGTTGTTTAAGCCGAAGGGAGCTGCGAGGCGCAGTTCCAAGGCAGGAAGTCGTCGACCTGATTGACCGGATGATCGGCGATGTTGGTCAGCACATGGCGCAGCCACGCTTCGGGGTCAACACCGTTGAGCTTGGCCGTGCCGATCAGCGAGTAGATCGCGGCGGCACGCTCGCCGCCGCTGTCGGCACCTGCGAACAGGTAATTGCGGCGGCCGATGGCGACACCGCGCAACGCCCGCTCGGCGGCCGAGTTGTCGATCTCAATGATGCCGTCGTCGCAGTAACGCAGCAACGCCGGCCATAGGTTCAGCGCGTACTGGATTGCCGACGCCGTGTCCGACTTGCGCGACAGTTTTTCGAGTGTGGCGCGCAGCCAATGGTATAAGTCATCGAGCAAAGGGCGCGCTCTTGATTGGCGAACCAGCTGTCGTTCGTGCGGTGGTTTGCCACGAATCTCGGCTTCGATCACATACAGTTCGGCGATGCGGCGCAACGCCTCGGTCGTGATGGCAGATGGCCTGGCCGCGTGCAGGTCGTAGAATTTTCGCCGTGCGTGCGCCCAGCATGCCGCCTCCTGGATGGTGCCGTCGACGTACAGCGCATTGAAGCCGGCATAGGCGTCAGCCTGCAGCACGCCGCTGAAGCTGGCCAGGTGGGTTTGCGGATGGATGCCCTTGCGATCCGGCGTGTAGGCGAACCAGACCGCAGCCGGTGTCGTGTCGCCCGACGCGCTATCGTCACGCACGTACGTCCACAGCCGCGCTGTTTTCGTCTTGCCATTGCCGGGCGCCAGGACCGGAATCGGGGTGTCGTCGGCGTGCAGCTTGGCGCCAGCGAGCACATGGCGCCGGATCGCCTCGACCAGCGGGCGCAGCAGCGCGCTGGCCGCCCCGACCCAGTTCGCCAGCAGCGCACGTTCCAGTTCGACACCTTCGCGGGCATAGATGACAGACTGCCGGTACAGCGGCAGATGGTCGGCGAACTTGGCCACCAGGATATGGGCCAGCAGCCCCGGTCCGGCAATGCCGCGCGCGATCGGCCGGCTTGGCGCCGGTGCCTGCACGATGGCGTCGCAGCACTTGCACGCCAACTTCGGACGTACATGACGGATCACGCGGAAGCTGGCCGGCACGAACTCCAGTTGCTCGGCGACGTCCTCACCCAACTTGCGCAGCCCGCCACCGCACGCCGGGCAAGCCTCGGCCTGCGGTTGATACACGCGCTCGTCGCGCGCCAGGTGCTCCGGCAGCGGTTTGCGCGCCGACTTGGTGCGCGGTGCCTTGTCTGCCGGCGGCCGCTCGCGCTCGGCCTCACCCTCGGTCGCTTGCAGGTCTTCCAATTGTAGTTCCAGCTGTTCGATCTGGTGATCCAGCTTCTCGGATTTGCGACCGAACTGCATGCGACGCAGCTTGGCAATCATCAGCTTCAGATGCTCGATCTCGACCTCGGTCGTCGTCAGTTGCGCGCGCAGTCCTGACACCAGCTCGTCGTGCGCGGCGATGACGGTGTCGCGCTCACGCAGCGTCTGCTCGGCCGCCAGCAGCAACGCCTTCAGGGCATCAATGTCGTTGGGCAGATCGGCTGAATTGAGCATGGGCCAAGTTTACGCGAGGGCGCCGACGTTTACAAGCCCGACGATGGTTGCCAGGTGCGTACCGGCTGGCGCCAGTCGATGCCTTCGAGCAGCATCGACATTTGGGCCTGCGTCAGCGTGACCGTGCCGCTGCTGGCCTGCGGCCAGATGAAACGGCCCCGCTCAAGCCGCTTGGCCAGCAGGCAGAGGCCGTCGCCAGTCCACCATAGCAGTTTGATGATGTCGCCGCGCCGGCCACGAAATACAAACATATGGCCGTTGAATGGATCGGCCTGCAGCGTCGTCTCTATCTTGGCCGCCAGGCCGTTGAAGCCGCAGCGCATGTCGGTGATGCCAGCGACGATCCAGATCCGGGTGTGGGCCGGCAGGCCGATCATGGCAGCAGCCGCTGCAACACCAGGTGCAGCACGGCAGTGTCAACGGCGCCTTCCAGCCGCAGCCGCGCTTTGCCAACGGTCAGTTCGATGATGCCGCCGCACGCTGGCGCCTGCTCGGCCACGGGCTGTGCCATGACCGGCGCCACCACCGTCACCGGCAGCAGTGTGCAGACATTATTGCCAGATTCCTGCTGGCCTTCTCCGAACAGTTTACGCCAAGCGAATACCTGATTGGCGTTGAGGTTGTGCTGGCGGGCGATGCGCGAAACGGATGCGTCCGGCAGCAGCGACTGGGTGACGACGGCCCGCTTGAATTCATCGGAGTGGCGCCGGTAGCTGCCACGTTTTGAGGGTCTTGCGACTGCTTGAATTATTGTGTCCATAATCGAGTTTGTGGACACAATCGATTTGTGTCTCAACCTCAAATCATGCTGGCAGGAGTAGTCGAGGTAAAGACGGCGCTGGCTTTACGCTTACCCATATGGCGGTAATCCGCCACCAGCTCCTGCCCTTCAGTGGCCGGCGCAATCATCAACTCTTCCTCAACGATGTGGGCCTCCCGCAATAGCCCCCGGTCAGGAACGCTCCCCGCCGCATTCCATATCGCCTGGCGCCGATTGCCGCTAATCTCCAACAGCGCATTTGCACTGGCCAGCAGCTTCAGTTGCGCCGCATCGAGCGCCGCACGTACGCCCAAATCATGCAGATCCTTGAACGGTCGCACAGCCCTCGCCTCTTCAATCCGCCAGGCGGCTTCACGCTCCATACCTCGAATCAGGTTGAGCCCCAGGCGTACCGCAGGTTGGGCGCCAGTTGAAGCCTCCAGCGTGGCCTCCCATCTGCTGATATTGATATCCACGCCAAGCACCTCGACGCCATGACGTACGGCGTCCTGTACCAATTGCGATGGACTGTAGAAACCCATCGGCTGGCTGTTCAGCAGCGCCGCCAGAAACGCGGCCGGCTCATGGCGTTTCATCCAGCTCGACGCGTAGGCGAGCAGGGCAAAACTGGCTGCGTGCGACTCAGGAAAACCATACTCGGCAAATCCCCGGATCTGGCCAATGATGCCGTTAGCGAAATCGTCGCTGTAGCCGCGCGCCGCCATGCCGGTTTTGAGCTTCTCCTCGAACTGCTCCAGGCCCCCTTTCCGCTTCCATGCGGCCATGGCACGGCGCAGCTGATCTGCCTCCCCGGCCGTGAAACCGGCAGCGACCATCGCGATCTGCATCACTTGTTCCTGAAAGATCGGGATACCCAGTGTGCGCGACAACACCGCCTCCATTTCCGGACTGGGGTAAGACACGGGATCGGTCCCCTCGCGCCGGCGCAGGTAGGGATGGATCATCCCCCCTTGAATCGGGCCTGGGCGGATAATGGCAACCTCGATCACCAGGTCGTAAAACACCTTAGGCTTCAGCCGCGGCAGCATCGACATCTGGGCACGGCTCTCGATCTGAAACACGCCGACTGTGTCGGCCTGGCAGATCATCTCGTACGTCGCCGCATCCTCTTTCGGAATGTCTGCCAACTCGAACCGCTCGCCGCGCCTGGCTGATACCAGATCCAACGTGCGACGCATTGCACTTAACATACCGAGCGCCAAGATATCGATCTTTAACAAGCCAACCGCATCCAGATCATCCTTATCCCATTGCACGATGGTACGGTTCTCCATACTGGCATTTTCCACCGGCACTAGACGCGACAGCTTGCTGTGCGAAATGACGAAACCGCCAGGATGCTGCGACATGTGACGCGGAAAGCGCATCATGTGCTCAGCCAGGAAAGCCCACTTCTGGGCGACGTCGGATTCAGGATCCAGTCCGCAGCTGTGCATGCGCTCCGCCAGTTCGGCCCGCCCTCCCCATCCGTGGTTGGCTTTGGCCACCTTGTCGACTATGGACAGGTCAACGCCGAGCGCGGTACCGACATCACGCAACACGCTCCTCGGGCGATAGCTGATGACAACGGCCGTGAGTGCTGCTCGGGTGCGGCCATACTTTTGATAGATATACTGGATCACCTCCTCGCGACGCTGGTGTTCGAAGTCCACGTCGATGTCGGGAGGTTCATTGCGTTCCTTGGAAATAAATCGCTCGAACAACAGGGTGCCACGTGATGGATCAACCTCGGTCACGCCCAGGCAGTAGCACACGGCACTGTTGGCCGCCGAACCGCGGCCCTGGCACAGAATCTTGTTCGCCCGGGCGAAGCGCACGATATCGTAGACCGTGAGAAAATAGCTTTCGTAGGACATCTCAGCAATCAATTCGAGCTCCCGCTCAATGAGTGACTGGACGTTGGCCGGCACGCCGGCAGGATACCGCCAGTGCGCACCAAGGTAGGCTTGCTGCCGCAAATACCCGCTTGGCGTCATCCCCTCAGGCACAATCTCCACCGGGTACTCGTAACGCAACTCGTCCAGGGAAAATGTACACAGATTTGCGACGCGGATCGTCTCGTCGAGCACGGCTCGCGAATAAAGGTTTCCCAGCCTAACCCTTGAGCGAAGATGCTGCTCGGCGTTCGACGCCAACCGATAGCCACAGCGTGCGACGGGCACGCCATGCCGGATCGCTGTCATGGTGTCCTGCAGGGGCTTGGCGGAACGTACATGCATCACAACGTCGCCGGTGGCCACCACGGGCAAGTCGAACTGGGCGCCCACGGCAGTGACGATATCCTTGTGCTCCTGGTCACGCGATCGGAAGTGCAAGGTCAGCGCGATCCGCGCACGACCGGCCGCACACTGCAACAGCCAGGCCCCCTGCCGTTCGATGACTTCGAGCCCCGCGCCATAACGTGGCAGCAGTATCAGCTGACAATCGGGCATACCACGCAACGCCGCCAGGTCAGGCGGCGGCGACGCGATATCGCGAGGCCGCACAAGATACTCTCCCTTTTTCGCGCGCCGGCGCGCAACGGTGATCAGCTCGCACAAGTTGCCATAGCCGTTCCTGTTCATGGCCAGGATCAGCAGAGAGAAGGGCGGTGTACCATCCTCCGGCGTCACCAGCATCTGGCTTCCGATCAGCAATTTAAGGCCGGCCTCTTTAGCGGCGAGATGTGCCTTTACCACACCGGCCACCGTGCATTCGTCGGTGATCGCCAGAGCGTGATAGCCAAGACCAGCGGCGCGCTGCACCAGCTGCTCGGGAGCAGACGAGCCGTGCAAAAACGTAAAATGACTCACGCATTGCAATTCTGCGTAGGAGGGGAGGGCGATCGCCATGGCGCACATCCGTCAGGCGTAAAGCCCATGGAGAAACCAGCGACTATCCGCGGTGCGTTCAAGGTAAATCCAGTAACACGTCGCATCGGTACCTTGCGCAACATAGTAGTCGCGCGCGACCGACTTCGCATCCCACCAGCCGGCCTCAAGTCGCTCAGGTCCGCGTATCAACCTGAGAGGGCTCAAATAAAATGGCCGCTCGTCACGCGTCAGCAGCTGTATCGGCTTGGGCAGCACAAAACACGGACGATCCAATACCAATTCATCTTCGGTGAAAGAAGTCATTTTTGCCGTGGCCGGCCCCCAGCTGTTGCACTGCTCGGGCCGATGGTCAGGAGACAGCACGGGCACCAAAACGTTTTCCGCACCTAGTCTGGCGGACAACAGTTCCAACAGGCGAGTGAAATCAGCCGGCGAGCCGCCGGGCTCTGGAAATAGCTGATCGGTTAGCGGCTGTCTCGGTTCCAGCTGCACCACTTCCAGTCGTAGTCCAATGACCGGCGCGCTCAATTCTGTCTTGGCCAAGCGCTCCCTCAACAACCGCAACAAATGAGTCTCTTTCCACGCCGGCTCGGCCAACGTAATTTCGACAGGCGTCGGCGGCACCGCAGAACGGCCGCGCTCGTGCTCCAGCTGCAGTCTGAAAGTGATAACGGCCAGCTGGCGTGCAGCAAGCCAGCCTGTGAGCTGCAAGATCAAGGTCGTGACGCCATGCAGCAACGCTTCCGCATGCTCGATTCGATCGAAGGTTTCGATATGCGCGGAGAATTGCGCCGGCACCAATATCCAACGATGCATTTCTTCGATATCACCATACGCACGATCTAGGGCATGCAATAACTGTTTGCTCGTCCGCCGTAGCAGTCCAGTCCGCGGCAACTTCCGCACATCGCTCAGCGTACTAGCGCCAATACCATCGAACCAGGTAAGGAATGGTGCGGCGGATGGAACAAGTGAACAGGGTAACCCGTCGAGACGGAAAGCCAGAGTCGCGGATTGCAGGCACCTTCTACGCGGAGAATGACGTCCACTCTTTACGTGAGCAAGCAGCCAGGCACCTTCCGCCGTCGGCGCCGCACCCAACTGCCCGGTAAATCCGAGGCGACGGATGCTATCGCGTACCCGCCGACACAATGAAAGCGGACCACCAAACAACGCAAGACTCGCACCGACATCAAGCAACAGGCTGAAATCATCGGTAAACGCAACCTCGGGCGTGAACTGCAGCATCGCCATCGCAATGGAATCGAGCGCACGCGATTCCTTTTCTGTATCGCGATCCAAAATGATCGCACCAGGTGCAATAGTCTCCACGCCGCCAGACCGCATGCCAATTCGCACGCCGGCATCGACCGCCTCTGTCGAAGCGACCAACACTTTTCCACCATCCACAACCACATCGAAGCCTGCCTCAGACCAAGACGGGCGGAGCGTTTCGAGCGGTAACAGCGGCAGGTATAAAGTTAACAGCAGGGGCGTTTTCATGATGCACGGGGTGACGGCCAGTAGGCATATCAGCAAGCGGAATAAATAAGGTTTTATCGGAAACAGGACCACGTCGCTTTAGGACCTCAACGTGGACACCGCCCATCGCTGGTCGAACTCCCAGCCGAAGAGACGCAGGCGAGGCTTCACTTGCGCACGCCATCGGACGAATCAGCCAGAACCATGTTTCTCCACCCTGGGCCGCCAAATTCAAGCGCCGAAGGGAATCGGAGCGGATATGGTTCTGCCAAAACACTACGGCACCACAACTACCATTTTTTAGTATTTGTTCCGTCGTCCACAAAGCGTCTCCAGTACTGGGGGCCCGAACCCATATCAATCGGTCAACATCAATGCCCCATATCTTGAACGCAAGCGAATACGGAATATAAGGAGGCTGAACCAACACAATTCTTTGCTTATTCGATAACTTAGCAAGCAATGGCTTAAGCAGCTGCAACTCTCCAATACCCGATTGCTGAACAAGCAACTCAATAAGCGACGAGCGCGGCCAACCAGTACCAGGCAATTCTTCATCCAACAACGAATATCCGGACGAACAACTGACGTCGTGTGACACCGCCAGCTCACTTGCACGCCAGACGTGCGAAATCACCAGGGGATCAGTGACCTCCGCAGAGAATTCAGAGCAAACTTGAGAACAGAGCAAAGCCATGAGAAAACACAATCGTTATTAACATAATACTGTATGGATGTACAGTGTATGCGTGATTGTTTAATTCTGCAAGAGCCGGCTTCAGCCAAAAAACACCGCTGAACAAAAAAACTCCGAAGGCTGCCTTCGCGCGCGGGCATCCCCGCTTGCTTGCGCCCCGACGAAACCCCCGTCGCCACACCCGGCTAACTTAGAAACCCATAAATTCAACATCCTAAAACCCCAACACAAACAGTACGCAACCGGCTACTTGCTGTGACCACCACCAACCCAAATCTCACGATACTGAGGAAATCATCCGTCCTCGGCCTGCTGCCCACTTTCCGGAACTACAGCAGTCTGACCGCCCCCCCCATCAATACGCACAAGCGGAACAAGTTGCAAAAAAGCAACCCCCACTGCAGGTACCTGATGTGTAGCAAACTTAACATCCGCCGGAGCTGCGACGGCGGTCTGTGTACCTGGGGTTTTCAGAGACTGGCGGGCTTGCTCAACGAGTGTTTTATAGGTGGCCACCGTCTGCCGGGTCACGCCGGCGATGCGTCCGATCGCGATCTGGGTGAGACTCTCTCCGCGTTGTAGCAACAACCTGCAGGCGGCACGGATCCTGTCCGCAGTACTCTTCTGCCGTTCGCTGTGGGTGCGTTCTGCAGCCAGGCTTTGGCGTGCCGGAAGCGGCAGGTCCGGGTCAAGCTGCATGATGCCGCGCTTGCACCGGCCGCTGCCCGTGTAATTGCTCCACGTCCAGCGCGCGATCGAGCGAATCGTTGCCCTCAGCGACGATACTGGCAGGTCCTGGGCAAAACCTTGCTGCGTGAATCTATTCAAGTCGTGGGCTTTGGCATCGAGCCAGCGCACGAAACTGTCGTAGTTCCCACTCTGACGCTCGCGGTTGACGATGGCGTATGCGTAGTGACGCAAATACTCGAACAACAGGCAATGGCGAGAGTGTGCAATGTCGTCTACCTTGACTCTCTTGGCCCAAGGGGCAGCCACGGCCAGGTCGACGTAGTCGGCCAGGGCGCCCAGTTCGTACACGGAGTTATGTAGTTCTTCGGTCGACCACCATGGATGTCCTGGCGTCTTGGCCACCGGCCCTGAGTGAAAATTGGGATCTGCGCGCAGCGCTATCGAAAATGCCGCATAGACTGCCTTCATGAAGGCGATAGGCTTGTCGCGCGCGGCCTCGGTCGTGCACACCGGAGTAATCGCATAATAAAGGTGGCTATTGCCGGAGACGCGATTGCGTACGATCAAATTTGGCGCCGGCAGGCCCGCATCTTCCCAGACCATGGAATTTGCATGGTCGAGGTCAAAGATCAGCCAGCTGACAAGGCCTGGCCGATTGATTTGCATGTACGGATAGCGTACCGCGTACTCGCGCGGGCGAGTGCGGGTGGCTGTTTTGTTGTCGCTGCAGCGCGGAATATAGGGCGCCTCTTGCAGCACCCGGTGCAGGGCGGTACCGTGCTTGAAGTATCGAACATCGGGCTCGGCGACGCTATTCACCACTTGCTCCCAGGGGGCGGCAAGACGGTGCCAGCATGTAGCGCAAGCACGGTACAACGCTCAAATTTTTGGGCGAGCAGGTACTCACCTCGGCCATGATTCTTCATGGGAGCTCCAGTTGCCAAGTGACAGGCGTAAAAAATCCCTTGCACTGAGTTGAGCACCGAACTAGAATCACGGCTGAAGAGTACGTGATTCATGTTTTGGCACTGCCAGAGCATTAGCAGAGGCCCGGTTCCCGCCGGGCCTTTTGCTTTTTAGGGCATCAAATTGTTAGCGTTTCAGATTAGCTCGTCATCGCAGTCCTTATATTTCGTTGATCGACCGGTTATTTCTTGTTGCCATCGGCCAAGGCTTGTAACGCCTTGGTAATTTCGTTCATCGCCAGTTCGGCATCCGCATCGCTGGTAAATTCAAGACGCAGCACTTTTTTGGCCTGATGGACCTTGCAGTAAGTTGCACGTCCCGAACGCACGGTCACCGGTGCCGGCGCTACGCGCGGTGTAACCGCACGCCGGGTTGACCTAGTCGCCATCGCCACTGCCTCGGACTGGGAGGAAGTGCCGCTGATGATCGATTCAATCGCTGCCATGACCCCTTCCGTATGGCCTTTGGCATGGAGCGCAGCCAACTCGGCGGCCGCATTGCGGCCAAGCTTATCCTGCTGTGCATCGAGCAGCGGTATCGCCGCAGTCGGCAGTTCGCCGAACACCATCAGGTTGGAAACAGTAGTTCGAGGCACGCCAGCATGCTTTGCGACATCGGCAATGGTCAGCGTTTGATCTTCGTCCAGCAGTTTTTTGAAGCCTACATACTTGGCATAATCCGACAGAGTGTTGTGAAGCAAGTTCGCATAGAAAGCATCACGGTCAGCGTGTTCATCGTCCGACAGATCCAGCACGGCAGGGATGGTTGAACGGCCACGGTCGACATAAAAATCAAACCGGTTATGTCCGGAAACCACCTCATACCAGCCGTCCGGGGCAGGGCGCAGCGTCACGGGCGTAACCAACTTGTTGCTATCGAGGTTGGCGTATAGTGCTTCCCTTTCCGCATTGGTCAGCTGTCGTTGGCGCCCAGGAATCTTGCGGATGCGGGCCACTGGCGCCTCGAAGGGCACACCCGCGCTGCGGGCCGCCTCGTCAAGCGCGGCTTTAAGCGACTCGACTTCGGCCTGGCTTGCTTCCTGCAGTTGCGCAAGACGCACGCGAAGCTCAGCGGACTCGGCGTCAGAGCCGCCATCAGCCTGCTTGGCCAGCGCCTCGTCGAGCTGTCGCTGTAGTTCTTCAATCTTTGCCTGGTACTTCAGTGCATCAAGGCGGAAAGCGCCCAGCTGGCCGGGCATAGTTACATTGCGCTGGTTGGCGATCGGCGTCGGAGGATTTTCGCTGACATTGCGTTCCAGGTTGGCTGTCTGGCCAAGCAGTCGCTGCGCCAACTTGTTGACGCGTGGTGGGCGCTTGTCGTCTTTGGTACTCATGCTACTTCCTTCATTTCGCGGTGCGCCCAGCAAGTTTGCAGGGACACGTCGAGTTCCGCCACGACGGCATTGAACGCCTCAATCGCACGGTTATACGTGCGCTGGCTGCCGTCATAGCTCTCGAGATCGTAAATAGTCTTGAATTCCGCGTAAGCGTTTTTCACCAGATCGGTCTCCGGAATCTCGGCCGTTCCTAGCAGTTCCGGATAAGTTTGCTTGATCCACGTTTTGACAATATCGGTCATGGACACTGACGACTTCACCTTCGACAACACGATCTTGATGAACTCGAATTCCTTGTCGATATCCTTGCCTTCCCGCATCGAGTTGAACAACTCGGAAAACTGCCTGAAGAATTGCGTCGACGACGCGTAGTCCAGCGTTTCCGGGGGCAGGGGGATGATCATGCCGTCGGCAGCCATGAAGCTGGCCAGCGCCAGATACGATAATGTAGGAGGCGTGTCGATAATGATCACGTCATATTTTTCGCGCAACGGCTGCATGGCCTTGTTCAAGACGTCCCAAAACTGAAAATTCGGATCGCCGGCTTGCTTGTTCGGCAAGTAATAGTCGGCGCCAAACAGATCCGGCGACGATGGAATCAAATCAATACCGTCCCAGTAGCTCGGCAGTGCAGCATAGAGAAGATCTTCCTTGTCACCATAGACGACCGGCATGACCGTCATATCCTCGCTCACCTCCGCATCCGGCACAAAACCCATCAAGGTGGTGGTTGAAGCCTGCGGATCCAGATCGACTAGGCAAACGCTATGCCCCATCAAAGTCAACCCCTGCGCCACCGCAACCGTGGTGGTGGTCTTGCCTACACCGCCCTTGAAGTTGCCACAACAGACAACCAGGCCCAAGGTGCCGGCCGGACGCCGCTTGTGCGGGCCGATCTGCTGCACGATGGCGCGCGCCTCGGCCAGGGTGAACATGCGACTACGGCCGTTACCCTTCAACTGACCGGGTGGTATGATGCCCTTGCTACAAAAATGATTGAGCTTCGTGCGCTCGATGTGGCACATTTGAGCCAGCCGCGTGCCAGATATCATGGGGGACGTTTTCCGTGGCCATGGCGCCAACAAATCGTCACGCAGCTGCAGCAGGGTCGCCTCCGCGCGATCAGCGATGCGGATCAACCCGTCGATATCGACGACGTTTCGTGCAGGCAGAATTCGTTTGGCGGACATGCGCTTACCTCGGTGATTGGTGGTTTTTGGCATTGTCGCCGCTTTTTGCAAAAAAACACAGAAAGCGATGACGCGACCGGATATTAACGTTTACAGTCAAAAACGTATATAACTTTCCTTGGTTTACAAGCAAAATATTGCACAGCTGTCGAAATTGCCCAAATATTCACCAAAATCGGACTCAAATAGTTTCATTTAAAGCAATAAAAAGAGGGAAGACGGCTCGTACGAGGCGCCTTCCACTTAACATCAATCCAACGCATCCCTCAGGATGTCGACTTTTTGGAGCAGAAACCGAATCACATCTGCCGAAGTCCGATCGAACGCTTCGACGTTTTCCCGTACCCATGCCTCACGTTCGGACATCTCGCCCTGCAGTGAATGCCACTGCTCGATGCCGTCGACAGTTTCGGTACCTTTCGCCGAATTCTGCCGTTGCGCCCGGTCCCCTAGCCACCGGGTAAGGCTCTCGGGCAACCGCACTGCATGGATTGCGCGGGTCAAGGCCACATACAGGAGGTTGATTTCCTCCGGATCGTATTGCTTTTCCGGTGGCAGCTCGATAAAGTCGTCTTGCATATACACTTGCTCGAACTCCAAACCTTTTGCACGATGAGCTGTCGTCAAAGTGACGTCCGCCTTCTCTTGCAGACTGACCTGCGATGCTTTCATGGCTTCGTAGATGCGTGGAATCTGGCGCTGGTATTGCTCGACGGTTTTCACCAACGCCGCAATCTCCAGGTCCCCGGCCTCCACCCCGTATCGCTGGAAATCGGCGAAACAATTGAACCTGCCGATGCTTGGACTTATGATCCGCGACCGTTCGTCAGCCCATAGGAAATAGGCATCGAGAACTTTCCCGAAGACATAACTGTCGAACCCACCAATGAAATGCAACTTCACGTCGTTGTCCAGTACCAGCTCCGCCGCACTGCTAAACAAGCCAGCGTTTGTTCTGCCGATGATCGTAAATGGTTGCGACCGATTGATGGACCAGGCATTACTCATATCCGCGCGGCCCACAATGGTTTTTTCTTCTCCCTTAAAGTCAGCGAGCAGCGCACTTGCGATACCCGCGATCTGCTCACTGAATCGGAACGACTGTGTCAATGCAACGCGGGCTTTGGCCTGCACCTTTTCCATCGCGTTGACCGCACGACGAAAGCCATAAATTCCTTGGTGCCGGTCACCCACCAATACTTTCTGGCAGTCCTGTCGCATCACCACGTCCAGGGTTACCGGATTGGTATCCTGAGCTTCATCGAGCAAGATAATGTCGAATGCCAAGTTTGGAAGTTCGAGCGCCCATATCTTCAGATACCCGTCATGTGGCATCTTTATCGGTGAACGCTTATCCTTCATCGCAGCAAACACTCTGTCGGCGAGTTGCACGATACCGGCCGCGCCGGCAGGATCACCCTGCAGCTCCACATCCAGGTGTTCCTCGGAGACCAAAGGATCCGCCGAGCAAAACCAGTTGGCCAAGGTCTGCAATGCATCCTTGGCCCTTTTGGTATTGCACTGGAAAGTCTGGGCAATTTCCCAAGCCTTGGGACTGCCAAGCTTTTCCTGATAACGTTTCCCCACCCGGGTGTATGCCAGGGAGTGGGTGGTTCGGCACTGCACATTTTCCGGAAACCGCGCGCAAGCCTCCGAAGCGACCGATTTGTTAAAGGCGATGTACAGGATTCGTTTATTTGGCCTGCATTTTGAATACTCAACAAGAGTAGTGGTCTTGCCCGTGCCGGCAAATGCATCGACAGCAAGCAACACGCTTTCGTTTTCCACCACGGATATTTGTTCATGGGTCATCGATGACATAGCATTCTCCTAAAGGTAAAAAATTGGCCGGGAGAACGCAGTCCCGGATGGGAAGGCGTTCTTCCCGGCCGGGTACATACGTCAGCTACAAACTTATTAAAAACAGTGCGCAAATGATTAACTCCACGCAAAAATGCGCTGGAAAATCATTGAACAAGGAAGGTCAAAAGAGGCTCACATACCAAAAGATGCCGGTACAGGCCATGCAAGGCGTAGAAGATTTCCTACGCGGGGATTACGTCGGCGACTAGCCGAAGTAAAGTTTAAAGAGAACCGGAAGCTGCAAGCTGATCAGGAAACCCACCATTGCCTTGAGCAAAGTCGTATCGCTACGAAGCTTCTCCAGCTCGGTTGTCATTTTCAGATACGAGGTTTCGATCTTCTGCAATAGTGACGATTCAAGTCTCATCATATCTTCCGGAAATGCGACAGATCTGGACAGAACTTCGGCCATGACCTTTGCGTGAACAGCAGCTTGTGGAGCGGGTACACCCGCTTCTTGAAGACGCTCGGAATACCCTAACGAATCAAATTGAAAGCTCGACATAAAAGCTCCTTTGGTCAGCAAAACTCCCGGAGCGTCGCCCTTAGGGCTGGCCTAAGGAGCGGTGATTGTGGACATGTACCCCGAGCAAAAAGCTGCGCTAGTTTCAGGGGTTGACTAGCTTGCGCCGAATCGAAATTCAGCGTACCTCGAAAGTCAGTGTAGTCGCAGTGGCCAGAATCGTCCACTACAATGACATGCCGCGCTTAGAAAATCCAACAGGCAACATTGGGTCGGACCTGTACACGCTACCGACAAATCCCGATCTACTCGGCTTTAGGAAAACGAATAGTATTCGCCATCCTTTTGGTGTCTTCAAGCAGCGTAGTAGTCAGTGTGGGAAAGCGGTTAAACAAAAGCGCTTCTGCCAGTTCAATTCGACAGGCGGAGCGCTGCCAGTGCTTCACCCGCAAGTGCAATGGCACCTGGCCCCGCTCATGTTCGTGGGCGGTTTCAGGACCAGGTATCCACACGCCGGTCGGGTACTGCAGGCCGCGCATTTTATGAGCACGGCCGCCGACTTGCAGATATCTGGTGTACTTGCGGAGCTGGTCCATTGACATTCTCATCTCTGCCGCCAAGTCTGTACCCGTGATCTGACCCGCCGCCACGATCAAATTCTCGACGCGTTTTGCGACGTGAGGGCGGACGTCCTCTTTTCTCTCGCGCTGTACAGCACGTTTTTTCGAACCGCAGCTGGCATCTGGCGCGACGGCCGCACCATGAAAATCATTTGTGATTATTTTCATCATAACCTCCTGCAAAAGTAATCTGGCTATCGCGTCAACCATGTTTCTGGATGGACGAGCTCCCAGCCGAGCTGACGCCGAATTTCGCTCTGCGATGGCGGCGGCAACGAAGAACACCGCCGATCCTCCATCCAGCGCCGTACCTGCTCCTTCGTCGGCCGCATCACTGAAACCGGAAGCCGACTTGAAAACGTATCCATATCGTTAATCTCCTTTCATCACAAAAAAATCGAAACACCATGACAGATTTCGCGTCGAGATAACTTCTTGACGCTGCCGCAGAAAAGTCGTTGGTGGATTGCCCTGCCACATGCAGCTAACTTAGCGTGAGGTGGGCATCAGGTCCTTGAAAAAAATGTCATGCAAGGAACTGTTATGCGCTTGCGATCAACGCGAGCATCTGGTAGCGAACGGATTAAATAAATTACCTTCGACTGAATCGTACGCAGTAATAAAAGTGAGGGGGCGCTTGGCGCAAAGCGCCAAGACCGTGCCGGGAAGATGAGTGACGAAAGTAGCCATGTGCTTTCCTGGAAGAGACGAATGCCTCTTCCAGGAACCCATCTGGGACTGATGCAGTTTGAAATTTGCCTTCTCCGCAGCGGCCAGTGCCAATGAAGATCTGGCGGTGATCGTCATTTTGCGACGGTGCTTCTCGGGTCACCCGGATGCGAAGGCCAAGGGTGGCGACAGGTTTGCGCTAGAGAAATTCTAGCAGCAAAGGCTACAGCTCTGGGGGCGGCTGCTGCCCAGTTTTCAGCTTCCAGCGGAACCCGCGGCTTTCGAATAGCGAGCGTGTGGCCGCTTGCGCCGCCGCAATTCGAAAGCCGCGTGGACGTACTGATTGCTCTTGGCTGGATTAAAGGAGTGGGAACTGTGACTCGACCCTGACTTTAATGCGAAAGCAGCCAGTTCCAGACTGGCTGCAGATGGGACTTTGCTTCGAGACTCCAAACTCGGAGCTCACGATCCATGCCGTCAACTTGCGGGATTGGCCGGACCGGATCGCTCATTGCACAAAGACTCCAGGTCCGAAGACCGTACGCGTTCCAGGAGTTGACGCGTTGCAAAGACCCAGTTTTTGATACGTCAAAAACTGGAAAACACGTGGTGAAATCGGTGCCATTCTTTCCATAGCGGACTCTCCTCAAGTATGCAATGGAAAGAATCCCCTCGTATTGAGGGGATTCGGATCAGACCATAAAAATCGAGCTGCTAAGGTTCTGCATACTCTCCATTTGAAACTACACGCGACCACGGGAACTGCTGCGGAACGCTGGTTCCGGAACGTTGCGTGAATCCCTGGCTAACTGCCTTGCCACCCCGCCTATGCGTGAAGGGAATGGCCTAACACTACCGGCTGGCCCGTCCGGCATGGCGCCGTCCAGCGGATTATGTTGCTCATCCGCTTGGCCATCGTCATCGCGCCTATCAACGTCGCCAGCGTCCTGTCCACCATGCACGCCGGCGGACAAATCATCGGTACGCTCTTCGCGATCGCGTTGAAATACCACGACGTCATCGATTGCAATATGGGTAATGAGGAGAAGGCGCCCTTTGATGACGGCGGCCGCTTCCTGCTCACCAGTTTTACGACCATGCTCCTTGATATCGCGAATGTACGTATGCGCATAGATGTCGCCAACGGTGAAGGCGACGAATATCTTACGATCAGCGTCGCAATCCGCCATCAGATCAGAAACGAGATCGATCGCTTCTTGTCCACTTACACGCAGATCCAAGTAACTGTAGTGCGGATCAGCGATTTTTCCATGTAACGCGTTGATGGCGCACGCCAGAAACTGCTCTGCTTTGCGGCCGCTACCTTTGGGAGCTACCCAACGGATCCGGTTCATATAGCCGCAGCCTTTAGTGTGCAAATCAAAGTATCCTGAGGGCTCAGGAGCTTTTTCCTGCTCGGATTGACGCGCCGAACCAGTAGTTTTCGAAGAATTGTTGCGGCTGTTATTGGTCATCATGATGATCTCCAGTCAAAAAAAAGCGAAAGGAAGACCATCCGAGCCCCAGGGGATCGAGAAGAGGTCTTCCCGATCGGGGTGGTAGAAGCGCTACAGAGACTCTGATCCTGGCATGCTCGGCCAGGACGTGTGGGTTGCAAGAGTTTGACCCACCGCAGTTGCTCAGGTGCGAGCAAATTCAATATCAACAATAGGACGACCTGACGACGGTGTCAACCAGATTTTATGCTCGTCGTGCCGACTGCCACCCGCCGCTATTTAGGGAAGACAGATTGTTTACTTCACTGCTTGATAGCGAACGCTCGTCAGCGACTTTGACCTCGCTGTTCCCCAGTTCCAGCACAAAGGAACGAATCTTCTCCGCAGCGTTAGAGGCTCGAAAAATGGCCTGTGAATCGTCGCGAATTACCTTGATCCAGCTACCAACATAGGCGGCATGCTGACTCGGATCATGGCCCAACGCGAGCTCGTCACCAAGCATCATGCTCGCGATTTCCGCACACAGTTCTTCATATGCATATTCCGGGCTACCAAATGAATGAAAAAGATCACGGCTGAGCCTGGACGTGTGCCCAGACCAGTGCCCCAGTTCATGTAACGCCGTGGCGTAATACTCCACGGCGGAATTGAACTGGCGGCGCGCCGGCAGGTGTATTACATCATCGACAACAGCATAGAATGCTCTATCACGCTGGTCATGCTTGACGGTAGCACCAGAGAGCTGCAGTATCCGATCGGCCCTCTCGATTGGATCAAATTCAAGCTGAGCTGGCTGCAGGGGATCTAACCCGCTTACCTGTTCAGCGTTGAAAATCGTTGTAAAGTACATTTTAGGCTTCCGCCCGGCCGGCTGCGGACTATCGGATGCAACACAATCATCCGAATCTTCGGGCGCGGCAACCTCCGAAAAGATCCACCGCCGAATTGCTGTCCCACGCTCGTGTCTTCTAACGCGCGCTCCTTTAAAATTCGCCTGATTGAGCGTCATCCACCGGGGATCTTCAAATGGCTGGGCCATGAGGTTCAAGGAATTGATACCTTTGTATCTTCGCCCGGAAGCAATGTTGTACGGTGCTGTGCCGCGCGAAGATGGTGCCCAAGGCTTTTGCCATGGAGCCGCGCCTTGCTCCAGGAGGGTGGTCAATTTCTTCGCGACGTCATCGCAATAGTTGGATCCTTTTTTCATGTTGAACTCCAAAAAAATGGCCACAAGAAGTGGCCAGATTGAACAAAGGAAGCACGAAACCACTCATCCGCCAGGATGGGCAGCATTGTGCAAATAGGAATGGAAGGCTAAGAGCGGAATGCTCTCGAGATTGAGGGAAACTCCCGTGCGCTGGGCACGTGCAAGGAAGCGGGAGCAACTTGCACTTGGTGATCTGAAAAGATCATCATGTAACGATGTTAGGCTTATCTAAAGTACATGTCAATCTGCCTCTCAATCGTCTTGTAGCAGCAAGCCGACTTCGGTGAACCACGAGACGATGTGATTGTCGATGCAGCTTCTTTGGCGGACGACACTGTCATGTGGCGTTCGTTAAACGGGACATGATACGGACGACCAAGCAATGGCCGCCCATGACCATGACGTGGAGCGCCTTTGTCACACCAAAAAAAAGTTTCTGTAACCGGCTACAGTGCTGTATAAAGTGAACGTAAAATTTCTCAAAACCAACATAAAGGACGTAATGGGAATCATATTTAAACTGTTCTTGGCATACGACAATCGGTACGGCATGATGCCACGCCTCATCAAAACCTTGCGTGCATCAGGCATTCCGGAAGACTTGAAAGCGGCAGATGCGCTCCAGGCGACGCTGGACGAGCGCAAACGCAACCCGCCTAAGAGCCTCAACGATATGACGAGCAAGGCACTGGCCAAGGCACAACAGGTGAGCCGAGATATGCGCGTGGAAGGCCGCCACGGCGAAGCTGAACAGTTCTCCAAGGTCATCGACTACACTGAAAAGAACATGATGTCCAAGCAGAAGCCGAAACGGCCACGCTAAAAGGAAGTACCCATACCAGCGAGACTGTGAATCGAGTTCCCTGTCGGATCAGGCGCCCAACTAGCTACCACTGAGCGATTGCTGCTGAGCTGCGAAGACTTGGTCAAGTTGGGCGAAATCAGGTTGAGTTTTTCATTCCATACCGCCAGTCCGGCCAGCTTATCCAGTTGATGAATCACTGGGGACTTGAATACCTGTTAGAAGGTCATGCAGCACTCATTGCACATTATCGACTCCTACTATTAATCCGACTCAAATATAAGCTGTGCAGGGCATTCTTCCTAAAAGTTAATCATGCGCAAGTATGGGAATAGCTGCGGGGTAGTCGCCACGCGCATGGACGTCCTACTGCAAATCCCATTGCAGTCTGAAACCAAGAAAGACGATTGGTATACGTCACCGCAACAGCACCAAAAGCACGAGTAGCACAATGACAACTCTAACCTGTGTCTTGCCGACATAAACAGGGGGCCGCTTTCCTGATGCATATCCGCGATATGCGCCGACAAACGTGTAAGCCACCCATAGAAAGAGTACGGCTCCGAACAGCAACCTGAACAATTGAGCGAATTCAGCCATGGAGTAGCCACTGCCAGCAGCGAACGCAGCATCCGGGTTCGAGAAGGACGGCGGCGTTGGAAATATCGGTGACGACGGCGATCCTGCGCCAGGGGTCGTTGGCAGTGGAAATGAGCCAGCGGAACCGGTAGGGTTCGCAGCGAGCACCTCCGCAAACGACGGCGCCACTGTAGCGAGCGCAAAGCCCCCGAATTGTGCGATGTACTGCGTCACGGGCACATTATTGCCGTCCCGGGGTATAACGGCTCCGCCACTGTCGAGATACTGCTTGAGGGAACCTATTCCGACCAGGTGGGCACCTGCGATCAAACCCGAGGCAGTGATCTGGGTGCCATTGAGCGTTCTACCAATGTATTGGGACAAACCAAAATAATTGATGTAACCCTGAAGTTTCCCATAGTAATCCGTGATTGCCTTGACCTGCAGGTCGGGATTGGCCAGGAACGTGTTCAGCGACGTCACACCATTTTTACCTGTGAATGTCCCTTTCCAGCTGTTGACCGCGCTACCGTTCGATCGATAGTAGCCGGCGTCTGTCATCGCCAAGGTGCCTATTTGGAATAGACCAGCATAGCCTTGGCTATTAACAATACCAGGATTGAGGCTGGACTCACGTTGTGCAATTGCTTTTAGAAAGTCAGCGAAGCCCGTGGCAGCCATGGCCAAGCCGATCATTCCAAATATTAGCCAGCTTACTACGCCGGAGCGCCAAGTTGTACGCCCAAGGTTGAAACCTGGCTTCAATGGGAGTCGCATGATTAATCTCCCCAATCCAGGTTTTGTGCACAGATAACGGCTGGCGCAATCTCGTCCGCCATGATCTCCTCCGCGGCACCTGGAATCACAGGATGCCCCAACTCGACTCCCCCTCCGCCCAGATAGATGCTCGCCCCCCAGGTGCTAGACCGTGCCGCGAAGCCGATGTATGCCCGCTCAGCGTCGCAGGCTGTCAGGTTGCAACGGGTGAGCACGAGAACCGTTGAGTTCGCCTTCTTATATAGGCGCAAGGTGCTCTTTGACAGGTCCATGCGCGAAAACCAAGGCGGCAGCTGCGCGGCACGGCGCAGGATCTCGGCCGTCAATCGAAGATCGACATGCGAATCGGCCACCACCAGCGTGCCCGCAGAGGGACAAGCGCCGGTGGCATCCAATGGCCTGGCAATGCCGTTCAGCGCGCACAGCGCAAAAGGCAAGGCGAGCAGGAAGCGGCTTACCAATTTCATCATGGCCTCCATTCAACGCGCCGCCGCGCCTAATTGATCGATCATCTTCACCAGCTGGCCAGGTGGCAACGCGCCGACAATTCGACGTCCATCGGACAAGACAATGGTGGGCGTGCCGGCAATCTTGAGCCGAGCGGCGAGCTCAATCACTTCGTCAAGCGCCGATGCATCGCATGCGTTGTCCACAGGAGGATGTCGACCGGCCATCGCGGCTTCCCAGGCCTTGGCACGGTCAGCTTGGCACCATATCGATCGCACGAGCGGCAACGCTCCTGGGGAAGCGATCGGCAACGGGAATGTATACACCGTCAAATCTGGCAGCTGCAAAAGGAACTTGTGTACCACCTTGCATGCGGGACATGTGGGGTCTTCGAAGATTGCGATGGCGCGTTTGCCCGAGCCTTGGGTCCGCTTCAGCGCAAGTTGAAAGGGCAGGGCGCCGAAATCCACACTACTCAGTGCATCGATCCTCTTCTGAGTGAGATCTTCCTTGGTTACCAGATCCATCAACCGGCCGTCCAAAATCACGAAGCGTCCTTGGGTATCGGTATAGAAAATATCCGAGCCGGCGACCACTTCGTACAGTCCAGCGATCGGTGCTGGGGTGATTCTATCGATCACAACGCCCATGTTCGTGTGGCGCTCAATCGCCGCTTTCATTAGACCGGTGTCTGGTGTCACGGGGCCAGCAGATTCGGCACCCGCCAAACCGTGGAGCAAGCTCAAGCTTAATGCGAGCGATGGTATAAAAGATCGCAGCATAGATCCTCCTATGTGATGATTGTCTGATCTGTATCAGTCGATTTCTCTTACGCCTTTTTGCACACGGCACTGCTCCACATGTGCCCGGATAAGATCGGCTACCTTTGCTGGCGCGGGGATCGCGTTTAACACGACACGAGGCGTCGATCGATCCGATGTCAGCAAAACGATCTGGCCGCGTCCCAATAGCCGCTGGCCAAAAGGCTGATGAACGGCGATATCCTTGACCCGATACAACTCAAGTTCGTCCACCTGGACCGTCAGTACACCGGAACGCTCCCTGAGACGTTGAGTGGTTAGCGTGTAGGTATGGCAGGCAGTCCGCATCATTCGCCATGCCGTCCACAGTACTGGCACCAGCAGCCAGAACCCGACCAGCGAAAGGAACATCCACCAGGCGTTGACTATCTGGCCTTCAGTTGCTTTCCAGATAGGAGTGCTTTCCGGAAGCGCCTTTGCGGCGCTGGCAAAGGGTGGTTCGGTTACAACAGCTTCTGACTGGTCGTCCATGTTGGCTCCATGTGAGTTGTAAGCCTCAGCTTTACATCCTCTAGGGAAGATGTATGCTTGAAAGCGAGGGAGGTACATCGTGATGAAAACGAAGAAGATTTCTCGACTGCTATTTTGGTGCGCGGGTTTTTTGGTGTTTGCATTGGTTTGGGCTGGCAGGATTCTGATCGAGCTACTAGCGCTTTGCGCGGGAGGCATCGAAGAGCGCTCCCCAAGGGATGCGCGTGAGAGCCGCTACTCGTGGGACAACGATGGCTACAGCTGGGAAGGTCGTCCCGACGAAATGAAGTAGCGTTCACTTTTTGAACCCTTTGACCACACCGGTCGCGATATTGGCTCCTGTTCGTCCGGCATCCCGTCCGGCGGTGACGGCATCGCCAAGCATCCTTTGCACTCCGTGGCCGACGTTGATACCTATCCACGCCATCATGCCGTTGAAAAGAATCGGCATGCCGATGTACATTAGCATCAGTGCCATGTTGAGCACAATGCGTTTATAGGTGTTTTCGGTCGTCGGATTGTCGAGTGCAAACTCCAGCAACGCGTTGCCGCTCATACCGGGATACATCGAAGCGATCAGATTGTCATCCATCCACCGCGCGATGTACCACAACACTGTCCAGAACTTCACTGCGAAAATTCCGATGGCACCAATGAACATGACGGCCAGGTTGTACCTGCTGAACACCAAGATGATGGGCACGAAAATGTACATCGCCATCAGAATAAGCGGCTGCGCAATTGTCATGAAATAGATCAAGGGCTTCATCGACGCCGACGCCTGGAACGCCTGCCAGCCGGTACCGGCCGCGCCAGCGATGTTCGCCGGCAGATGCATAAGCCATCCGATCCCCCCCGTCTCGCCGCCGATGCCGTTTGTCATCGATTCGCTGTCGACGTATGTAGGCGCGGTCTTCTGGTACGCCAGCCGAGCCTCCCAGTCTCTGTGCTCTTCTTCCGATATACCAGGTGTCAGCGACCGAACCGCCGCACCCAGCCCCTGAAGCCCTCCAATAGTAGAGCTCAACTGGTCACGTAGTCCGGAACTACTTGCTTCCCACCATTCCTTGCAACTCGGCCTTCCCAAAGCAGGGCTACCCGCAGATGTATTGACATCCACATCGCGAGCAGGATTGAATGGAAAGCCGGCCACTTCGCTTCTGGCATACAAATCGGCATACAACATAGGATCATTACGAAATGCGTGACTTCCGATCCAGTCAGTATCCGCCTGCCCGTACTTCGCGATCTGCGCAGCTGCGACAGCCGACGGGTTTCCGGCGGTCAGGAATCGGGATCTGGCCGACACAAAGCACTCGCTATAAAAACGTTGCACTGAGGAGCGAAGTTGTGGATCCTGGACGGTGGCGATATGGGCCAGATCCTGAAGCTGTCGGAAATCCCGAATGCCTCCCTGAATGCCAGCGCGAGTGGCGGCGTTAATGCCGCTGCTGATGCCGAGCACCGTATACCACCATGGAGGAATTGCCGAAATGCCTGGCACAGTGTTGCCGAATACCTCGGGGCGGCCGTAGCTGCTGTCCGATGCGCCCGGCGTTGCCTTCACCGGGGCCGGCTCAAGCGAAGTCGGCGTGGGCGCGTAATACAGTTTCATGCTCGACAGCGACGTGATGGACGAGGGAACGAGGCAAAGTGCAAACACGACAATCGCCGAAAACAACTCGACTTCCATCCGTCGGATCATCCAGGCCGTGCCTTGCGCATCGTCGTCCATCTCGTGCCCCTCACGCCAGACTTGCACGATTGTTACCAGAAACGGAAGGTAGATGATCCCGCTCGCCGATAAAACGCTCCAAATCACGCTGCTGAAGAACCACCCGTAGAGCGTGGTGTACAGCTCAAGGTAACTGTCGACACCCATATTTCCTCCGCTAAGCAGACTGGCCAACCGAAGACGCCAGCAAAATGAGTTGTAGCATCAGCAGCGCGGCAAACCACCGGCCCTTGCGTTCGATCAAGGCCTGGCGCGCAGATTCCGGGACAAAACGGCGCGACACCAGCCACGCAACGACCTTCGCCCATCCAAGCCAGAAGCAGATCGTGACAGCCAGATGCAAGCCGTAGGCATAAACGCGGTAGCGGGCAATGAACTGAAAAAGCGCGCGGGCTTCGTCTGATACCAGCAAAAGAAGCAGGCCCAATCCGCCCAGCACTGCCATGGCCAGCATGGTCGCCAGCAACATGCCCGCACCACGCAGCAGGACGCGATACAGCGACTTTTTCGGCCGGGGGTGTGCGCGTTGAATGGAGCGAATCTTGTCGGACATATCAGCCTCACCACCTCACGTGCCGGACGAAATTAATGGCCAAGGATTCGAGAAGCGCCCAAGCCTCGTCTGCCAGCCAACCTAGCACCATGCCCGATCCGCCCAGCACGGCCAGGGCAAGCATCGCCATCAGCAACGTTCCCGCGAGACACAGCACGGTAAAATACGGAGTGTTCTTCAGCCGAAAGTATGCTTGTTTGAGTAAATGGATATTGTTGAACATGTCAGCCTCACTTCACTCGACCGTTGGTCATGATGTTTTTATCTGCCGGCTGCTGCGTCGGTAGAGGGGCCGATATGGCCCGCCGCCCTTGATACGCCTGCAGCAGAGAACCGGCGGTGTCCGAGACCATTTCCCGGCGAACCCGGCTCTCGAACAGCAAATCCTGGATGAATTGGCTCAACATATCAGCCTTCGTTTTGGCGATCTCCAGGGCCGGCTCATGCTTCTGCACCTCGGGAAGGCTCATGCCAGATATCAACACCGCGCGCACTGCCAGCGCCTTTTCGATGGTCCGGGCAAGCGCAATCTCCTTGGCTATACGCTGGGAACTAATCGCCTGCATATCGGCCGGCAGCTCACGAATTGCGCGTACCACATCCGTCGACATCGAAACATCGGGCGCACCGGACGCAACAAGGGTCGCATACGTCGGATTGCTGGTACTGATCGCGAGCTTGACCTGGTTGAGCGCGGTCGGGATCTCGGCGTCATATTTCGATTGCAAGCCAATCGCGGTAACGGCACCTTTCTGGGCGCAGGAAGGCTCGTCGCACGTCGCAATCAACTGGTCGCCAAGCACCGTGACGGCAAAATCTGCAGCGTCCTGCGGCCGCGGAAATGCCTTTCCTAGCGGTGTGCCGCCAGACGAATAGTCCGCCGTGTTGGAGGCGGTGACTGGCTGCATCATCGTCAGGTTATAGCCTGCCACAACGATGTCGTTCACGGGACGAATGGCCGGTTGCGCGAAACCGCCGGCGACCTTATTACCGATCCAGGTGATCCCTCGTCGTCCATTGTCCGTTTCGACCTTGCTTTTCGCAGAGACAACGTCCGCATTGGTGCCGGCTTCCACGTTCCACCCTTCGCCCTTGGCCAGCCCTACCCACTTCGCGTAGGGATCCTTCCCTTGCTTGATCTGCGCTTCCATCTGTTCGCAGCTGTCCAGTGCCGCATTCACGGAGATCTCAGCCTTTTTGGCATACGTCTGGAAGAGTTCATACAACCCCGGTTGGGCTCGCTGCAGAAGGTAAAGTGGCAGGGCACTGATCCCGGCTTTGACGGCTCCCGTGATTTGGGTGCCGAGGCTACTGAAGCCGTTCATCAAATTAGCCCAACTAAGTCCGACGTCGAACTTGCCGCAGGTGTAGTTGGCGTTGAGCTTGAGGCCAAATCCCATCTTGACCGCCAGCGCGCTAGGATTCAGTGATCTTGAGGCAGGCGCACTGCCACCGATGCGGTAGTAAAGCTGGGATTGCGATCTCGGTACATCCTGCGTCTGAGCCATCACGGGTGCCGAGCCTGCACACGCCGCAACCAGCACGGCGAACATACGATACTGACAAAATGAGTTCATTGCCCCCCCTGTTCAAAATGCGATTGATCCGATAAAGACGCCTTCGACTTTGCAGCATTCCAGGCGCCGCCATAGATTCCAGCTATAGGCCTCTTCGCCCGAACTTTGACCATCGCCCCAAGTGGTCAGCGACAATGTGTCATTCGTACCAAACACTTCGCAGGTCACGGAGGAATGCGGATACAGGCGCTGCCATTTCGAGTTTTTGGAATCGTTGGGTAGCACCGGCCCGAGTCCAAAGTACCGGTAGCCCGAGTCCGGAGAGAGCACGGCGTACACATGCGGCTGTGCTGATTGCGAAATGATGTTTGCCACACGTTGCGCCAATACCGCAGCACCCTTGATCGGTATCTGCTGCGTCACCGCACCGACCCGGGGGTACAGGCTACCCCACGTGTTGAGGCCTGAGCTACCAACTTCTTGCACCCCAGGCAGATAAGTTTGCGGGTATAACAGCTCGGCCGGCACAACGCCGCGCCATACCAACGCATCGAGATAGGAATGGAAGTGCACCATCAAAGCTTTTGACGTCGACGGGCACATCAAACCACTGGCGGCGGCCGGCGCCGCAAACCCCGTAGCACGCGCCACGCCGCCGGTAGGAGCGGTGAAAGTCGATGCGCCAGATGCTAATGTTTGACGCACTTGCGTTACTGCCGCCGCACCGCGTGTGTAAACGTCCGCCCCGTGTTGAAGTGCCGCGATATCCAATAATCTTGACGCGGTAGCGGTATCACCGCGATTGCTTAAGGGCGATTTCTGCAAAAATTTTCTCAACTCGTCCACGCCCGGTATTGCTGGCTCGGAACGGCCGGCAATGCTCGGGTTGGCCGATGCGCCCAGGCCAATCAGCGACGTAGGATTGCCGATGGCATCGGCATCTCGATAGAGGATATTGCGGTCTGTTCGCTCGCCCGTGAACCTGGTACCTGCGGAATCGATTGCCATACCGACGAGGCCGGACGCGACGCCGCCTACCGTTTTGGTGACCGTGCGCCCGTAATCGGCCCAGGGATGGCTCGCCGCGTCATGCCAGGTGCTGACAACGACCTCGGGTGAAAAATGGGAGATTCTCACATTGCTTATCACGCGGCAATGCGGTGGAAATGCTTCACACTTTAGCCAGAAACAAACGCCCGCCACCCTGTAGTTGCTGCACGCGGGCACCGCCTTCAGGGTGTTTGTCACGATTTCCGCGGTATTGGTTTGCGCCCAAGCGCATGCCCCAGGCAGTGCCAAAGCCGTCAGGAATACCGGTATTAGAGTGTTCACCTGCTCCCCCCACTTAAACTATTGCCGACTACTATGTTGAAAAATGGCGCGCGCCACATCGATATCAGTCACCCCATAGATCACCGCCTCACCATTGACAACGACAGCAGGAATACGGTCAACACCGTACCGTGCAGATTGAACGATACCCTCGGCCGCCGACTTGGTTCGGCTGGCAAGCGCCGCGGCACCAAGGGCATGCAGGCGCCGGCGCAAAATGGCCTGTGCGTCCCGTTCATTCGCTGGCAATCCAACCGAAAGCTCACTGTCGAGCACTTCCATCGCGTCGAGCAGATACACGCGCGCGTCGCGGATATTTGTCAGGTAGATTGCTGAGTTTGAAAAAACTTCCACCGATGCAGCTGGGCGGGCGGTATCCGTGTCGACCGATGTGCGCTCAATCGCGACACTCGCGGGATGCGTGTTCGCGAGTCGCGCACCCGGCACCACTACCGCGCTGGTCGCTACAGCCAACAAAACCGATATGAGATTACTTGCCATCATCGCTACTCCCTTTTTGCATATAACAGGGTCGCATTAGCGCTGTCATTTGGATCCTCGTCCCCATTTCGCTGTTACTTTGTGACCGGGCAAGGAGTTTCTGATCGGTACTCGCCCCGATAATCATCAGAGTGCCATCGATCCCGGCGTCGACAAGACGTTTTGCGCTTTCCGTCAATATCACCACCGTCTCCGCCCGTTGTGCACAGCAACTGATGAAGCGCTTGAGCCGCGCCGGCATCGTGGCCAGCATACTTTCCGGCCCATCTATGGCGATCAGTTCTGCCCCATACAACGCTTCAATCGGAGCGCCGGCCAGGTCGGCCAACGAGCTCCGTCTACCGCCACTGACAACACCGGCAGGGAGATGCGGGTGCCCATACATGCTCACGTAGGCCTGACATACACGCCGAGTATCGCGATCAACTAGTGCCTTGTCGATGAAATGCTCGGCCAGAGCCGCCCTGAACCTCGATTCCTCGCGCTCCACGATGACAATCGGCGAGTGTCCCCTGGCTCTCACGATTGCGCCGCCAATGCCGGTCCACAGATCAGACCTGTTCCTATTCATCTCATAATCCTTTACGTATCGCCGCGCTAACATGCTCACGTAGCACGTACGGCAAGCTCACGCGCGATGCGTACCGCTGCCTCCATCTCCGTGATACCCAATTTATTCATCAGTCGCTTGCGCCGCGCTTTCTCGTGCCCCTCCGTCATCGCCAGCGAGATCGCCAAAGGAGGCGGGACGTTCCGGAACAGCGCTTTATGTGTGCTACTGAGTAATACCCCTTCGGTGTACTTCGGCGGCTCCTTGCGCGCCGATAACATCAACAACCGTTCCTCGTCAGTGAGCGACTTAAACCGCGATACTTGCTTCACTTCTTCCGCTTCCATGGTCAACAGTAACCAGAATTCGCACATGTTCAACACCCGGCTCATCGATTCCGGAAAATCCTTCATATCTTGCGTCGCGAGCCAAAACCAAAGATCCAACTTTCGCCACATCTTCGTGCCCTTGGCAATTTTTGGCCCTAGCAGCGGATTAGTAGTGATTAAGTGGCCTTCGTCTGTCAGGAAAATATGAGGACGACCCTCATGCTGATGGGCCTCGCCGTTGGCGTGTACATGGTCGAGCAGGCCCGTGTAGGCGACGGCCAATGCGTCTTCGTACCCGTCCTTGACCAGCGTGCCCAGTTCAACCAACGTCATGTCAGCATCTGGCCACTGTTGCCCATAGCGGTTGAAGAGCTTGCCTCTCAGGTCCATCGTGTAGACCATCATTGACTCACCCATGTGGTACGCGCGCTCGCGCCGCTCGTGAGGCAGCGCCTCATCCTGATTCATGTCCATGAGGGCCTTGGCCACGTCTTGTGTGAGGGGGTGCGGTTTACCACCTTTCTGCGCGTCCATCGATGCGGTGATGATCGCGCGGCTGACGACGTACCGGTCTGCACGCGTCATGCGTTCAATTTCCCGCTGCTCGCCGCCGGTGATCATCATGATCGCGGTAATGGTCATCTCCCCGAGGAAATCGCGCTTCTCGTCGTCTTGGTCCATGGCGTCGGGTCCGGCAGCATCCGCCCCCTGGTCCAGCGCAACCTCCATCAAGCTTTGCTCGATTTGTTCTTCGAGCTTCTTGGCGACGGCGGCCGAGGTCTGCGCAGCGGTGTAAGCCGCAATGATTTCCGGATCCCTGACCAGCTTGGCGCCCATGGCAAACGGCGGAAGCGAGACATCATTATTGGGCGTGAGCTCAACATAATGCGTGGTCAAACCCATCGATTCAAAGTAGTCCTTGAGCAGCTGGAAAGATTTTCCCGCATCCGCGATAGTCAGCCGTGGTCGGTGGATAGCCATTTGGAAGAGTGCCAAAAAATTCAAGGTGGCCGATTTGCCTGCGCCGGTCGGGCCCAAGGTGAGCATATGAGCGTTTTTTTTCCGGTCTCGTGGATTCAGCGGGTCTATCCAAAGAGGTTCGCCGCCGCGATTCCAGAAAGGAAAACCGGGATGGCCGGTGCCCCTTTGCCTTCCATACACCGGCAACATGGCCGCGATCTGCGATGCAAAGAGGTACCGTGTACGCTTCATGTTCTTCGCATCGAATTGCGGGTCGAAGCACATAGGCAGCCCCCGAACAAAGGCGTCGAGTGAAGTCAGGTCATGTGCCGGTTCGATGAAGCGCAAACCCGAGGTGCCCATCCTGGCGTTGACTGCTGCAATATCCTTGCGTAGCGCTTTCTCGCTGGTGCCGGAGAGGTACAGCACCGTAAAGGTGGGCAGTAGCCAGTCACCCGTATGCATGTGCCGCAAAATTTGTTTGCATTCATCCGAGGTCTTTTCAGCATCGGGACTCTTGGCCTTAGAGCGATCACGGATCCGTTCCACTTGGTCGCGAACCACGTCCTGCGGGGTGATCACGATCGTCATCGACAACATGGCATTCTCGGGCATCCGGTCAAATCGGGCGAACAGATGCTTTGCGTGCTTCCTTTCGGCCGTAAGGTGACCCACCTCGGGGTTGGAGGTGATCTGCTGCAGCGTGAGTGCTTTCATCAACACGCCGTCGAACTTAAAGCCTCCCCAAGCCGGGTCCGATTCCGGCAAGCTGAGATTGAGGAAGGTTGCGAAGTCGCGCCCAAAAACCGGCGCCTCACCGTCAGTTTGGGATGGCGCGTCTCCGGGATAGGGAAAAGCCCTCAATAGTTCGGCAGTAGTGCCATATCTTCCGCTGCGGTTGAAGAACGGGAGCAGCCACTGATACAGTTCGATTCCCCCGCATCGACGCATCCGCGCACCGGCCTCCTCGAGGTTGGCCACGAGACTGTCGGCTGCTCGGTTGAGCAGGTCGGACGGCGACTCGACGCCAGGGGCGACGACATAGCCACTCGGGTAGGTCCGGTACAGGCAACATCTGACCCGCCTAATCTGGCCGCGCCAGGTGTGACCGGACACCTGCGTGTCCTCGAACAAGCCGCCATCTTGGGAAACGTTGGCAATGTGCAGGGCATATTCATGCAGCACGGCCTGTGTCAGCTTGGAGCTTTTGATGGCCTTCCCACGATCAGGGTTCGCGGCATGAACCTCATCAATGTAGGCTTCCAGATCGTCCTTGAGTTGCTCAATATTGCGGTCGTCGTTGACGAAAAACTGGACGATCCAGTCTGGCGTCCCGGATTCCGGGAGGGTTTGCAATGCAGCTTGTACCTTGCGGCAATACTCCTTGAGCATCTCCTCCGCCTGGGCCTCAGTCGGTATCGGGGTCAGTTCGAAAAGCGCGCCCACGCTCACGCCGTCGTTCAGTACAAACACCTGCGTCGATGGTTCGTAGTCGCGCCACGGCAACAGCTCTGTAAACGAGGGCGATCGGCTTGCCATATGCCTGCGCTTTGCGGTTGTCAGGGGCTGTTCCCCAGCGCCGTCGCGCGCACTCCCGTTCCGCCCATCCGCGCGGACTTCCACCCCACGGGTCGCCTTCGATTCTCGCCATGCAAACATATACCCCCCAAAAACGGTCAACCTCAGTAAGAGTCTGGAATCTGCTCCGAAGGAACGGTGCCACCGGGCGGGCGCGACACCGCCCGCACACTGGGCGCAACTTCCCCCGGCAGGGCGTACTGGACCGATTCGAACATCGGAAAAACCGTTGCATACCCCGGAATCGGGTACTTTCCCTTCGCGAGATGCGGGTACACGTACATCTCAATATCCGGGTTCGGTAGCCGGACAAAGCGGCTGTTCATTGCGCCGACCGGACCATCGCTGGAAGCAGTTGAGCGCGCGGGTTCGTCATACGGACGGCGTGGCAAGTCCGATTGAGCAGATGCGGCGTGACCACTGTTCTCCTCGACGTGTCGCTCGTAGATGTCGATCATTTTCGGCCCACTTCTCGGGAGTGGGCTCTCACGCGGACCAGACATCGAACAACCCTGCAGTGATACAAGGCAAGCGATCGCGGGCAGGGCCAAAATGGAAGTCAGCTTCATAGTGGAACCTACGGGTCAGTCCAACAATTGAAGGGCGGCGGCAGGGGCCTGGCTGTTACCGAAATCAAGCTTGCGCCCATCCGGGGCCTTATCGATCGCTATCTCCTGTTCGAAGTGCACGACCAAGCGACCACCAGCGGGCGTAACCACCGCGTCGAACGAATTGTTCAGTCTCCGCATGATCCAGTTGCTCACTTCATTGATACCGGAACCCGCTGCCTGGCCCAGTACATAAGAGCCTTTGTTTCCCGTCACAGCTGTGGTTGATCCAAATGGGTTTTCCGCCGTCGTGGTCTGTGCCATTGCAGTCGCCTGGGCGGCGATGCTCAGTGTCTTCATCCCTACCATGTCGGCAAGATAGGATGGGGCATTCGTGACAAATTTTCCGTTGACACAAGGGTTACCGTATTCATCTGATATCCAGGCTAACTTGTTCGATTGCGTTACCGACTGAGTAGCCTGACCGCCGCCCGCCCCGCCAAGAGTCGGAGTCGCGCCATCTCTTTTCATCGACACGGTTTTAATGGTGCCGTCGTCGAACACAAACGTGAGGGACTGGATCAGTCCTTCTGAGCAGCTCAACGACATGTCACCGATCGCGATACCGGACATCACGATGCCAGCTACCGCATCCGGCACGCGTTGACCATTGGCGGCCAAATTATCCCTGCCTATCAGGAGTTTGAATTGCATGGGGTCATGGACCTTGCCATCGATAGGCACACGTCCCACCAGCGCGGTCATCAGCGTGGCCTTGGTCATGGTCGCATTTTCGGGAATGGTGTAAAAGGGACGCGGCGTGTGCTTCTCCTGACTGCTGGAGATACCGCGCACGGTTTCCTGTGTTGGCTCACCCTGGCGCACCGGGCGCCCCACCGAGTTCACGATGGCAACGGTGCCGTCGCCTGCCTTCGCTTCTTTATAGCCCACCGGCAGATGCCTGGTGTATGTAGCAATGGTTCTACCGTTGGACGCTGCAATTGCATCAGCCGTCTTGGAGTCGTCATAGCCCAAGCCACTCGGGATACCCTTGGGATTGGATGAACCCAGCGAGTTCACCATCGTCGAATAGCCGCCAGTGGCCGCTTCCACAATGCCACCGAGTGCAGTGGGCGATTGTTTTCCTGGCTTCGATTGTCCTGTTTGCTCGGTATCCCCAGATTCCGGCGACACATTCGCATGCAGTCGCTGTTCAGCCAGGACCCGTTCGGTCACTTGGGCGGTCACCTGGGCAACGATAGTCGCTTGGCTGTTCTGCAGCTTTGCATTTTCCTGCTTCAGCAGATCGTTGGCATCAATGACCTTTTGCACCTTGTCACGTAGATCGTTGTTGCTTGCCGTGACTGTCTTCAAGGTCTCGCTTGGACTATCCGCATCCGCACGGCGAGGTGCCGCTGACAGCGCCTCCACGCCAAATAGCCCACCCGAACGGGCAGGCGCCTCGTCACCAGGCGCCACTGGCACCACCAGTAGCGGATCTGCCACCTTGACGGGCGCTGATTGGCCGCCCCCGTACCGGGCAAACAGCACGTATCCCACGATCAGCAGCGCGCATATGCTGAAGATCGGTGTGAGCTTGTTCTGGGTTATCGCTGGCACAGTATCACCTCATCTGCATGAATGGAACGGCTGGCCACAGACCAGGTACAGCGTGGTGTTGTCATAATCGGATCCTGATGCCAGGACGCGATGATGCTGCAAGGCCGCAGCGATCCAGCGCCCCCTGATCTGCTCAAGGTCCAACGAGACGGAACGCCCCTCCAGATTGACTACCTGAACGGCCGTGACATATAGATCCCCGGAACGCCATTGCCCGATCGGGCGGCTTCTTGTACGTACACCCCGAAACAGTCCTTCGATACTCTTGTTATCGGTTGGTATGCTGCGCACGCCGTCGGAAGAGGGTTTCAGGCGCCGCGGTGCGTAGACGGTCTGCGCAGCGTACCGCGTTAGCTGAACCATATCGAGCGCAGGCGATTGCTCATCCGCGCGGTCCACCTGCTGCTGGTTTGCCGGAAGCTGATCCTCATAATGGACCTCGACTTCTGAGCTTAGCCCGTCGACTGTTCCCATTCCCAGCAGATCCATGGGAATTGTTTGTCCGGTAACAAGATCATCCACCAGCACCCTGATAGGTGCACTCCGTTGCGCCAACATCGTAAAGTACGCAGTCCGCCCGATAATTTGCATATCAACGTCTGTTTCCGCGCCGGATGGCAGCGAGATCGCCACCGGATTAGGGAACGTGACCAACCTTTCAGCCGTCCCCAGTACAATTCTCAGCGGATGACGCTTGAATTCGATGCGTTCCGGCTTTGTGTTGACGCTGCCGTCCGTCGCTGCACGTTGTCGAGCCTCCTTTGCTTTGCGTGGAGGGGGATTCGAGTTCGGCCCGGCCGACTTCGCCGGTGCCGGTGCCGGTGCCGCCATACCATCGCGTGATTCTGGCGCCATGTCGCTGCCGCTGGACCTCACCGCCGGGTTAGAAGTGACATTTACTGCTGCGATAGGTTCGACAGGTTGCGTGCCCACTTCTCCCAACTCCAGCGTAGGAAGACGGCCAGTTGCGGGCTGGGCATGTACCAAATGGGCTGCGGATATCAGGGATGCCTCCAGCAACACCATCATTGAATAAAGTCGGCCGTTCATGCCATTCTCTCCTTCGATTAACGGGGCACGCGCGGCAAGGTCGCCGGCGCCAGGTCTTGGGGAGTCAGCTTTCGCTGCCCGCTGGGAATGGCTGAAGGTGGAGGCTGGATGGTCGTCGGTCCCTGCGTTTGCGGAACGCCCCCTCCCGCGAAGCTGCGATTCGCATACTCGTCGCTGTTCTGCACCACAGCGCGATTACCCTTCATAGCCACAGCCACAGCCTCAGGATCAAGCCGCTCCGGCTTTTTTTGCGCCGAATAGCAATCGATCGCCAGCTGAAACGGATTAATCTCGCGATCGACGTCATAGCGCACCACATGAAGCGGGTAGCGCACGTACGCGTCCTTTACCGGCACGCCGCGCGACGACTCGATGATCTGAGTGTCAAGCAGTACGTTCCACGACCCGTCCGCATGAACCAGCACCCGCCCATCGCGGTATCCCAGTCCGGGAATTTCCATGACGGAGCGCGTGCGCTGGTCAAGTTCCCCTTGACCCGCACGCGTTGTCATATCGTTGATCAGCTGCTGCTGGCACGCTGGCGTGAAAAACGCCTGCAGTTTGTAGATTTGGTTGCCATAATCCTGTTGCCCGTTTAAGCTCCACCGATTAAGTTGCTGCCATATATAGAACGCGAACAGATACACGTTCGGGGACGGCACCTCCTTCCGGCCCACTTTGATCACTGCTCCCGTCGTCAGATCTGGCGGGATATGCACTGTGACATCCCGCTCGGCGCTGCGCCAGCCAAACATGGCGATCACCGCCACCGTGGTCGATGCGGCAACCACTCCGAGGAGGCACTTGTTGAACCAGTTCGCCTGCGCCAGGGCGTCCGTGTAGCGTGCCATGACTAGCCTCCTGCCTTCTTAACGAGATGCTTTAATTGGCCCGACCGGCGTGGGACAGGCACGTCCCGTCCAGTCTCCCAGAAGCCGTCATGGTCGATGAAGCGACTCTTTTGCAGGCCGTTCTTCGCGAGCCACAACTTGAAGCGGTGCTGATAATAGTAGTCAGGTTTGTTACGCTTCACCTTGGCCAGCCAGCCGGCCACTACCCACACAGTGAGCATGGGCGCCAGCGATGCGATGAGCACCCCCAGCGCCCAAATCTTCGTTGCGAATACGACCACCAGGCCGATCACCGTATAAATCGGCATCACAATAAAAATGGCCAGCTGCGCCTCGGAGGACGTCAAACCGCGAAGAATGGCAGGCTCCCGATTCGCTCTGTCAGTCAATGGCGCATGGCCACGGGTTTTGTCCGCTTGCACGCCGTCGGAAATATCGTCCATGATCAGGCCCAGGGTCGCGTGGTTTAACCAGGTCAGAGGATGCCGTTGGCCGTTGTCAGCAGGTAAATCACTGTGACCAACATCACGACGCCGATTAAGAAGAACCATTTCAGATCGCTCAACTCGACCTTGCCGATGCGCCATTCGCCAAATTTGGCGATGGCGCCGCCGCCGACTTCGAGAAACGCCCAGGAACCCACCATCAGCACAATGACGGCAATGCCCTGCTTCCAGTATTGCCGCAAGAGCGTCATGTAATCCCCGGCCGCAGCACCGCCTGTGGGCTGTACGGCTGCCGGCAGCTCTGCCATTGCCGGCGCTGCCACGAACGCCGCAGCGAGCACCAACATTGCTGCGATGCAACGCCGATTTTCCGTGATGAGTGAAAGAGCACCGGTTGATACCGTCTCCATTTTTTTCAAGTACGACATAGAACCTCCTTATTAAGGACCAACTAAGCGCCAAGCGTCGAATCGCCTTTTGCCACTGGCCCAGATTGACATCAACAATATCGCGGTCATCAAAAACATCGGCGCCACCGCGTTTAGCACCAATTGGATACGCTTGATCGAGCCGTCCCATGTCGGCCCACAACTTTTACGTCAGAAGATAGATAAACACCATCACGATCATCAGGGCCCGCATCACGAGCCAGCAATTGCGGCCAAACAGCTTGGGGTAATGCATGACCTCGATGAGCAGCATGCGGACGGCGTTTGCCCCCCAGACGACGATGGAAGCGGCGACTGCAAGAATAATGAACATGGCCACGGCACCCGCTGTACCGCCTGATGCAGCGTCGAAAGCAGTGTGCATGGCTGCGTTCATGATGGTGTCCTCTCAATTTTCAACGCTCTAGTTTCTGTAATCGCCCGCCAGTGGTTGCACACGCTGTGGCTGGCGCGGCCGTTGCAGGTGATCGTTGACGCCGGCCTGAACCAGCCCCACATCACGCGAGAGCAAGTCATATCGGAAGCGTGCTCCGCCTTTGTTTTCTGCCGATACGGCTGCATCGCTGATCATCCTTTGCAGCTGGCTCAGTTCATAGCTGATCCGCGCCAGATTCTCCCGCTCGGCATCGTCGTCGGCATACGTGGTGGCGGCGGCGGTCATTGCGATCGACATGATTAGCAACGCGGCCGGCCGGGAACCCTTTATCAGCAACATGGATAGAAATTTCATCACGTCTCCCGCTCACAAATATTTTTTGAATGTGCTGACATACATGGATAGGGAAGCTGCTACCAGCACAGTGAAGATCAGCACCATGTACGCCGGGTTGAATCCTCCGAAAGGCCACGCCAAGTAAATCCCGAAGCCGCCTGATATCGACCAAACAGTGGCCTTTTTCGCCCTGTGGTAGACAAAGCTCGACTCGCGGCCGCCGCCCCATCGACGCAGGTCGCGGCGCACCAGGCCATCGACGATTCCCAGCAAGCAGGCGAGCAAGAACGAGGGCAACGCGAATACCACAACGAACAGCCGCATCGCCGTGTCCATAGCGATGTACATCGCCACCATGAAAACCTTGGCGAGTTCCCGTTTGAGCAACACCGAGGTCTTGCCTAGACTGTCGGCTGAGCGTGGTAACGGCCTCAAACTGTCTTCGTAATATTTCAACGTCCCCAGCGCGATGAAGGGGCGGGACACGATTTCGATGACCTTGTGTTCGAACGCCAAGGTATCTTCGATCAGGACCGACCGAGGATACTCGGCGATGAACCGAAGATTTTCCTCGACGAGCCCCCGAGCGTGATCGATCCCCTTGTCAGCCCATAGCCACGAGGTCTGCATGCCACCGTAGGCAATCATGACCCCTATCACCCAAGCAAAAATCGTTGCCAGCGCGCCGCCGAAGACGATCTCAATGACAATGCCGACCGGCCCTCTGCTTACCGGCCCAACAGGCCCGCTAGCGGTCTTGGCGTTTGCTGCGCGGGCTGTCATGCCTGATCTCCTTCACCGTTACTTTGTGTATCGCAAGGCGCAGCCATGCCGGTAGACTCGGAAGCGCCGACATCGCGCAGCGATGCCAGCGCAGGCTGCTCTGCGTTAGGCTCAGGATTTTCCTGCCCGGGTCCCATCTGAGCATCGAGTTCCGTGGGCACGTAAATGGGAGTCGCGATCGGAAGCGTCACGTCCGCGTCGACAAACCAGTCATTTTCCTTCCACCATTGTTCTGAAGTGCGATAGCGGCTTCGCATATCTTCACAGACGGCTCTCAGCGAAGCGGGAATATACGTATCGTCAGTCGGATCGGCCAATGGAATCCGCAGCTTGTAGAGGCGGTTACCTTCGAGAAGCGCAAATGCCTGGCCGGTGGGCAGCTGCATGATGTCGGCGACATCGATTAGCGGCACCTCCTTGGTCGCCACCCGGTCCTGGTTGTTCGAGATGAAATCGATGCCGTCACCCTCTGCTGCCTTGTCGGTAACGCCGGATACCAGCGTGAGGGTGGCTACTTCCACTTTCGGTACCTGGTCGGCGATGAATTTGGCGCTGTCGAGGTCTTTGGTGCGCAAGGTAATGACGTGGTTGAAGTTCCCCAGCAGCTGCTTTGCCTTGGCGGCGTCTTTCAACTTTGCCTGCAGGTCCGAAACGGTCTGTGTGTAGGCGGTCACACGCATGCCGGCGCCGCCCATTCGATTCACCATCGGAATGAACTCGTCGCCAAGGATTGCTTCGACCTCATCGAAATGGCCGCAAATGTGCGGAAGCAGGATCTTGCCGTCAGCTCTGTCCGGATCGATGCCATGCTTGTAGATCTTGCCGCCAATCGAGACGAGATCCGCGAGCATCGAATTGCCAACGGCGCCCGCGATGACAGGATCGGATAGCGCGTCGAGGCCAGCATAGACGATGCCGCCCTGCCGGATCACCTGCATCCAGTCGAAGATCGGCCGCGGATCTTCCATGTTGAAATAGTCGGGGCTGATCAACTTACCGATAGCGCCCGTCGTGAGTTTCTCCAGAAACGGGCCGAGCGAGGCAATGATCTTTTCAAAGAACGATTTCTCGTAACTGACTGCTGTGGAAAGCCCATCGAGTATCGGATCTTCGTTCTTCTGTTGGAACTTTCTGGCCACGATAATCGTCGCCGCGAGGATCGGCTGGCGGTCCTGGAGCGAGCGCGGAACAGGAATTTTCTTCCTCGCTATTTCGGTTGCACAATTGGCGACTACATTTTCCCAACCACTGATGCGACCTGCCTTTTCTGCGCGGTCTAACGACAGTTTGGCGTACGCAATGAAGAGCGGCTCGATGTCAGTGATGTTGCGCAGGATGCCGTTGTAGGTGGGAACCTGGCCCAGTGCCACTTGCGCTTGCGCCACCAAGTTGGTGAACCGCCAAGAGAATTCTTTGAACGCGGCCGAGTTTCCACTGGATGGCAGTCCGTTGGTCGTCCGGGTGGCGATCTCGGTGATCCTCGCAAAGTTGCCAATCCCATTGTAGCGTGCCGAAAAATCCGGATAGCCGAGGTGGAACAGGTACAGATGATCGAGCCTTCCAGCCCTTGATGCCTCAGCGTATACACGCATCATCAATTCGGCATCCCCTTTGGGATCGATGATTATGACAACATAATGGTCATGGATGTCCTGAGTAGCCAGCAATTCGAGCAGGCGCGTCTTGCCGACGCGCGTCGTCCCCTTGACCAGCAAGTGGCCCGTTCGCGCCGACTGACGCAGTATTACCGGTTTCTCGTTCGGCTCCACGCCATGCAACACGCTTGAGCCGCCGAGATCGATCAGCGGGCGTACAGGATTCCATGGCACATCGCTCCTCGTGAGCGTCGCAAGCTTCTGGAGCATTGATGGGGAGCTACGACTGTCGCTGGCAGAGAACACCCAGCGCTCGTATCGTCGCACGGCTTGATCGAGCAACAGGCGCTTGCGAGACAGGTTGACGAATGGCTCTGCTTCCGGGCGGTTCGCGTCGAGTTTGCGCTGGGTGTGCTTCTGGGTCCACAGAAACCCTTCGCCCAGGTACAACATATCTTTGCTACGCGCGATACGGTGCAACCGCGTGTGTGTGATCTTGTAGTGCTTCAACCCGTACTGATACTTACCGACACTTCGCGCCTGCTGAAATCTCACTGCAGCAAAGCCGAGCGCGATAGCGCCGGTTGCATAGCCCAGCCTTGCTGGCAGCATCAAGGCCCAAGGCGCGCACAATGCCAAGATGCCGCACGCTGCCGCCACAGCCGCGCTTTGATACTCGACCTTGGGGCGGAGCAAAGGCTCCAGCACGTACGATTGGTTGCTCATCGTCCGCTCCCGATGTCCCGGCCAGCTGGAACCTGCCCACCCAGGTCCTGCAACACTTCGCCATGCTCTAGGAGCAGCAGCGGGTAGCGGTTAATGCCGTTTGCCTGCAATAGTCGCGTCAGATGTGGCGCTGGATGCGGCACCATCGGAAGCGAACTGGCGCGGCGCAATGATTTGAATGCGGAAACATCTTCCACAGATATCACAATTCCAGCAGCACCATAACTCAACAGCGCAGCATGGTTTTCGGTGAGCCATTGTGACGAGACCGGATCATTCCCCACGATAAAGATGGGCCGCGTGAGCCATTCTGGCATGTCGATGGCGTGATGAATGTCCTCGAGCTTTCCGGGTGACATTCCGTTGGCACGCACGGGAAAAGAGACGAGAGGTGTCTCAGTGTCACTTCCCGAACTGTCAAGGACGTGTATCAGGTACTGGATGGAACTCACTGTGCGCCCAGTATCAGCTAGTACCTGTGGACCGGCAATCGCAGTTCCGAAACAGGCAGAGACGACGGCGAGCATTGCCTTGCAGGGGAGCCGAGCCATCATAGCTCCCCCCAGTTAGATGGGATTCGACCAAGATGCCGGAATACCGAAGTGGCATAAGGATCTCCAATGGCTGGATCGGCGTTATGGTAGTTAGCTACGGCGCGAAACCAGTTTCCGGTCTTTTTGAAATGATTCTGGAGCAGTTCTGCCCCCACTTCCATATTGAGATAGGGGTCCAGCGCACGGGCCGGGTTACGAAGCTTGATGTGATGGTACCGCCAGCATATTTGGAGCAGGCCAATATCGACGAGCAAGATCCCCATCCGTAAGCACTCGACCAGGGCAGCGACAGCGGCACGGTAGCTGTCGAATCGCTTCGGCACGCCCTGAATGTTGAGTGTCCACGGATAAGGCAGGGCGTTTTTTCCGAAACGCATTTGTGACTCCTGCAGCGCAACGGCATACAGCACAGCAGCAGGAACACGCTTTATCTTGGCCACGTGCTGGTATCCAAGCGGTATCGGAGCAGGACGTGGCCATCGTCCTTCGGCGATGGCGTTGCTGGCGTACGCGCTGCACAAGATAGGAGCGAAACCCAACGCCAAGAAGTTTCGCCGGGTGATCATTGTGCCCCCCCGCCGCCACGCCGGATTGGCCGTGTGCCATGACGCGGTAGATTTGCGGCATCAGTCGTACCCGTGGACATGTCGGCGGCTTGCAAGCCCGAAAAGTCGATAACCTTCTCATTCGGATACAGGCGTTGAATCGCGATTTGGTAGGCCGTTGCCCAGGCCAGTACACGTTCGGTGTCCTCATGCATAGCCTTGGCGAACATTTCTGCATATTTGCGCCGTTCGGCGTCGCTGCGGGCGTGGATCCCCAGCGCTTCGACCGGTGATAGGTTCGGCACGGAGAAGCTAGCACGTGGTCCCTTGAGCAGCAGTTTTGCACGCTCAAGCTCGTCAGCGGTGAGCCCCCAAACTTGCCGTGCGATCTGGTCCGAGGCCTGTGTTGCAGTCGCTTGCGCCTCCATTTGGGCTATGGCTGTCGACTGTTGTGAGCGCGCAGTGATGGTCGTGTTCGACGATGTTTGGGCACTCACATTTGCGCCCATCAACAGGAACAAGAAAATAACGGGTTTCATAGCTGTCTCGCCGAAGCTCATTCTTCTCTGTTCAACACGACATCGCCACGTTCTGTCGCCAGAATTGCGCGTTGGCTTCCTACATCGGCTCGCTTGACAGTTACCCGTCCTTGCTTTTCACCCTCGTTCAAAAATGTCACTTCCGTACCGTCGCCGCGCTTGCGGCCCACCACCACGGAGGGTTTGTCGCCCCACAGGTCGATGGACAGCAATTGGGGCGCGTCGGGATCAGCGTTTGAACGGGTCGGCATGGTACGCGTTGGCGCTGCGGCCTCACTGGTTTTGACCGGCCGCTTTGGTACGTGGGTCAACTTTGCTACTTGCTCCTTCAAATCGACGATGCCTTGCTCAAGGCTGGCGAGCGCGTCGGCATTGTGTTGCAAGGCTTCGAGAATCTCCCTCGATCCAACATGCTCGACCGGATTGGCCTGCTGGTTTTGCGCACCATCGCTTTCGGGAACTTGTCGTGACACAACGGTCTCGGCCGAGGTCGAATTTGTCACAGTTTGCACAGCGTGCGCAGCGGGCGCCATGGTTGTCGCGGTTGCGGCACTTGCCGGCGCGCTGGGATTCGCAACCTTCATGGGTACTGGCACCACTTGAGCACTGGCGACAGGATCGGGAAGCTTTGGCGGCACTTGTGGTGCGCGTCCGTTCATCGCGAGTTGCACTGCCACTATGGCGCAGCACGCCGCAGCAGCCCACAACAGCAGCTTCCTTGACCGAACTTTCGCAGGTGCTTCCGGAGCGGCAGGACTGCCCACAGGGACCGTTGGTCCCGCAGTAGTAGAAGTTGTGTTTGGCTGGATCATGGTATGTCCTCTTCCAGAGTCGTCTATATGTGGCAATAAATGGACTAGTCGGCAGCGCCACCGGACGCTACTGCCGCATCTGATTTGTTGCGCTGCTCGGATGTTCCTGGTGCTCTGACAGCGGCATCGGTTGGCACCGCCGGATGAAAAGAAATACGCCTGCTGGCGTGATCGGTGCTTAAATCAAAAGCGGGGCCTATCAGGATTTTTAGCATTGTGTCCACGCGGTAAGGTCCCAGCGTCCGTTGTGAGTCCGGCAGCCGCTTGGCGAGCAGTGCAACAACCTGTGGATCCAGCTGGCTTTCTTCGACTAAGTCATATCCGGCGCGGATGAGGAGATAACGGATCGCCTCACCGACAGTCTTGGTATTCATCCTGGGGAAATTAACTTGAGCAACGATCCGCGTCGGGTCAATGTCGGCTGCACCAGGCTGCAGCGATATCGCCGTGTATCGATTCACCAATGCTTCACCTTCACCGGACCGCCCTGCAATCTTGCCAGGCAGCAGGCTTTCAGCATTGGCGGTGGCTGATATCGTCGACGTATCGGCCAGAACGTTCCCTGCCGTAAGAAACAGCGCGATAAGAACGGGATTGAGAAAGCCCAGCCGCTGATGCATATACGTCTCCTGAGAGAAACAGCAGTTTGTTCGCGCGCATCAAACATAGGGTGCTGCCCATGCATCAAACGCCCAGTCCTACAGAGTTCCCCTGTGCTGACCGGGTATCTGATCGTCGCAGCATAGGAAATATCGCCAGTACCGTCCCCGACAAATCGGTCCCAGGTTGTGCCGTTAAATAGTTGGCACGGTGCGCTGAATGTGATAGACGCACCGCTGATATAGCCTGACGCCGGAGGGCGCCAGGTTTGTATTTCCACGCGAGGCAAGACCGAATATCTTGGACTGCCATGGCGCCATCGGATGCCACACCTCTATGTGTTAGGGCACCCCGAAAAACCACCCAAGCTCTGGCATGATGTAAGCGAGCTGATTCTGACTTTATTACTATGATCAAAACTAGCCTAATTGTCGACCAGGAATGCGAAGCGAAGCTGAACAAGCTTGGCGACGCGCTGCGGGGAGGGAACAACATGTCGCTTTCGCGGTGCTGGCCGCAGCGGTCGACCGTGCATTGCCACGCCCCAGCCGTGAACGCAGTGGCCGCGCACCATTTCCCACCGAGTTGCTGGTGCCAGTGCTGCTGATTCAGCAGTTGTTCGATTTGAGCGATGAGCAAATGGAGTTCCAACTGCCTGACCGCCTGAGTTTCCAGCGCTGTGTGGCACTGTGCAGCAGCAGCCAGATTCCCGACTGGACCACGATCTGAACGTTCAAGGAACGCCTGATCCAGGCTGGCGCCAGCGAAACCTTTTTTACGCGGTCATCTGGCGCGCTGCGGCCAGATCATTGACGCGTCACTATTGCAGACGCCGGTTCAGAGCAACAAGTGCGAGGAGGCTGACACGGTCAACGAAGGAATATGCCGAATGGTTATACGGCCCTCAAGCGTGCGCAAAAAGACGTCGACCCAAAATGGACCAAGAAGCTCGGCAAGGGCCATTTCAGCTACAAGTTGTACGCGAATATCGACAAGCGGCATAAACTCGTGCGCAAAGTCATCATCACCCATGGTGCCGTCGCTGACACCACGGTGTTTGAGGACCTGCTTGATCCGAGTAATACCAGTCCCGACCTATATGCCGACCGCGGTTACCCTAGTACCGAGCAAGACGCGACTCTGACAGGGGCGGGCGGGCGCGTCCACATCCAGCGCAAAGGTAGCGCCACCAAGCCGATCTCGCAAACGCAAAAGCAGCACAACATGCGTATCGCCACACCACGCGCCCGCGTCAAGCACGTCTTCGGCGCCATGCGCCACATGGGAGGAAAACTGGTGCGCTGCATGCGGATAGTGCGCGCCACCTTCGCGTTGAACCTCAAAACTGCCAGCTACAACTTGCAGCGACTCGTGTATTTGAAAAAACGAGATCTACCGGCATTCTGAAACACGGAACCAAGGGTCCTAATGGGGCGCCGGCTGCCCTGTGAAGCTTGGCGCTGCAGCCAACCGACTGATCGCACGCACTGAAAACAGCAGCAAATTGGACGCGCATCATGCCGCGGTCCCGACGGCGTGCCTAGTTGTCAAGACCCGTCTGGTTATAAACACGCTTAACAAATAAATCCGGCTTCTTTGCCTGCCATTCTTTGAGCGCCTGGATGGGAGTTTGATGATTTAAGGCGCGCTGCGGAATGTTGTGGTTGTAGAGTTTTAAATAGCTTTGCAGCGTCGATGCGAGTTCTGCCGCAGACCCGAATCGCGTCTGGCCGACGATCTCGCTGATGCGCCCGTTGAAGCGTTCAACCATGCCGTTCGTTTGTGGATGGCGTGGCGGAATCAGCCGATGCTCAATGCCAAACTGCTTGCAGAGGCGATCAAAGACATGGTGGCCACTGGGTTCCTTCTTTCGGCTCTGGCTGGTGAAACGATCCGTGAACTGGCTGCCGTTATCGGTGAGCAGTTTGACGATCTTGACGGGGCAGGCCTGCTTCACTTTGTTCAGGAAATCGACGCTGCTACAGTCACTTTGGTCGGCGTAGATTGCCATGTAGACCCACCGTGTGGCGCGGTCAATGGCGACGAACAGATAACGCCGCTGTTGCTCGTCGGGCATCTGTGGCAAGTACTTGATATCTATATGTAAAAAGCCGGGCTCGTAATCCTTGAAGGTTTTCTTGGTGACCGTTCCGGCAGGCAGTTCCGGTACCAAGTCACGCGGATCGGACACGCTATGTCGGCGCAAGCAGCGTCCCAGGCCAGCACGTGATACGGCCGGATTGATGAATTCGCGGGTAATGCTCAGCAGGTCATCGGTGGGCAACAGCAGCGTGCGGCGCAACTCCACGACGATGAGTTCCTGGGCGGGCGTCAGCGTGGTGTACATCGTTTTGGGACGATGCGAAACATCATCGACGCTGTCCCTGTCCTGCCACTTGCGAATGGTCTGGCGACTGACGTTGTACAACCTGGCCAACTCGGCCTGGGACAACGTAGAGTTCTTGATTTCTTCGCGGATCAGGTGAGTTGTCCGGGCGCGGCTATGCAGGGCTTGAGTCATGAGAAGGCTGCTGATTGAGGTTGTCCAACAGTGTACGCAAAACGTGTCTGGCTTTGAATAGCGGCCAGCTACGGTGGGGTACATAATCACACGACTCTAGACACCTAGTTACTACAAAGTTCAATTATTTGAGATGGCGCCCGCTTTAAATTTCAAATTTACTACCATCAAATTTTGAAAAATCATTATCTATAATTATAGAAACTTTTTTCGTATCAAAATCAATCATCGCCTCAAAAAAAATTATTGGCTCCGCCCCCTCTCTACTAATAACAATCGATTTCTTCCCGGTAATGGGATCTAGTTCAACAACTACTTTCTCCCCTCGAATTTTCTCCCATTTTTGGTTTTCCTTAAGAGGCGAAAAAGGAACAAGCGAATAGCGAACTATCCACTTTTTTAAGTTATTTTTAAATCCAGAAACGGAAGCGCCTTCTTTAAACCAAGTAGGTACCTCACCATCTGGATGTATCTCCAAAAAAGCATCTCTCGTCAAAATTACTGCGTCTTCAAATTTCATTTTTTCAACCATAAAATAGTTACCCCCCATACAACTTAATCATATTCGCACGATTGATTTCTGACAAAATCCTCGCATCGTCCGCAGGGCCAACAGGTCCAAATATACGAAAACCATCGCTTCCCCATATCGCACTTCGTTCTTGCTGCATCATCCGTAAAAATGGACGATCAGCGGGACCTGGTTCAATCGAATACCCAGGAGGATGAGTGTGCCCAGAAAATTTCCCGTATTTCCCATCCAATAGATCCTCATACATTTCAGGAGAAACTCGAATATTACTTCCTTCTCCCCGAATAACCAAACGTTCCCCTCCTTTGGTAAACATATTGTATTCATCACCTGTAACCTCACCAATCGCACGCAAATCTTTCATGGAGACTAGGCTCTTAGGGATAGTTGCAAAAGTTCCTGGTTCTGAAAGTTGAGTATGGATATCTATTTGCTTGCGTGATAAAGAGGTCTCTGGAAGCAGGTCTGCCAGTCGGCTAGATTGCGCTGTAGAAATAACCTCGGTATTCAATGCTCTGGTAACGTTCGTACTAGCAACTGTCTGAGTAGTAGTTCCACCAGCAAATATCATGAGGGTGCTTGGCAAAGCTGCACCCACAGAACCCCAGTCTTTACGATACATTGAATTTAGTAAAGAAGCCCCTGACACCGCCATAGTAGTATCATGTATAAAGCCACCAATTGTCTCCACGGCACCATTATTGACGAACGACTGGACGATGCCATTCTTAGCTGAATAAGGCCTCGCTTGTCCTGTCATGTCTCCAGGTGAGCCAAAAACTGACTGAGCGCCATATCCAAATGCATCTTGGTAGAGATTTCCCATGCCCACAGAAACGTCCCATGGCAGACGGACTATTGAGTAAATACCTTCACCAACTCCTTTTGTGAATACTCCAACTTGATTAAACGTCAAGAGCCCCTCAAGAGTACCTATTGGACGTATGACACTATCATTCGTCCCTTGGTACTGTTGTCCCGCCCCATCAGTCCGCACTCCATCCCAACCATGTGCGATATCAAAAGTCAAATCACTCTCTTTTTGATAACTTAAAGTTGGAGAATACGGGCCTTCTCTACTAATTTCTGAAAATGCTTGCCTGGCTTCACTGAACAGCGTCTCGCAGGCGTCACTTGCAACGCCCTTACATGCAAGAAGTTGCGCGTCGCGTATATCACTCCGGACACTCAAAATATTACCTTCTTTACAAGATGCGTTATCACCGCTTTGACATGCTATCGCCAATTCCTCTTTAGCAAGAATTTCCTTGTGCTTCAGATAATTATTCGCCACCTCATTCGCCGCAGTGGCCGCTCCCGTCGCCCCACCAGCGGCGGCGCCCACCGCAGCGCCCGCCGCCAACGTCAACGCGTCACGCAGCGTTTCAGGCATATCAAGTTGCTTCAGGTGCTTGGCAATACTATCCGTCGATAACGCCGCCGCGCCTGCGCCCAAAGCACCATTGGCACCACCGGCAAGCCCGCCAATCGCCGTGTGCAACGCGACCCGCGCTAGCCCACCCTCTTTCCAATTCTCTGTTAACTCAACACTTTGACGCGTTAACTCTGCACTTCTTTCAGGATCGGTTTCACGGAGATTATGTGCTTCAGCTGCCAATACTTTCGCCTCTTTCAGCTTGTCGGAAGCATAGGTCCCCAGCTTCTCTGCAGCAGCGGCCGCAAACGCCGCCGTCACATCCATGGTCGCCTGCAGCGCAGCCTTGTCAAAGTTGTTGCCAATCTTCCCACTGGAATCTACCCCAGTCGTCACATCGCGGTTCACACCCGCAACAGATTCATCCGCGCCCTTGCCCGTCGCTGCGCGCTGAGCCGCATCATCGGTGATGCCCAGAGTGCCGCCACTGATGCCGCTACGCGTAGTACTGCTAGCGTTCTCGCTGAGCGCGACAATGGCAGGCAGGCCTGCGGTGGTGCCGCCTTTACCGCCAACATTGGTCAAATTCTTATTCTCTTCGGTCTCCTTGCCCGCTACCGAAAAGCCGCCCGACACACCCACACTGCTGCCCTTCGATATCGCATGGTTGGCAATGTCGCTGTGCGTCAGGGTCGCTGTGGTCAGACTACTGCCAAGCTTGCCCGCCTGCGTGGCACTGATGACGGCGCCCTTCAAGTCCGTATTGCCGCCGACCTTGATCTGGAAGCCGCCATCGCCCGCCTTGATGCCGCTCTGCTCCTGCACGCTGGCGTAGTCGTTGTGCATGTTGCTCTGGCTATAGCTGCCGCTGACACTGGCGCCAATACCCACCGTACCACTGGCGGAAATGCTCTGGCTCTTGCTGTCGAATTTCGCCAGGTCTTGCAAGCTTTCCAGGTTCAGGTTGCCTTTGATATCGGCAATCACCTGGTTGGCGCTGGCCACAGCGCCCTTGATGTTGGTATCGCCACCGCTACTGATCACCAGCTTGTCGCCCGCATTCACATGCGTATTGAGTTGCGTCGTGCCGTCGCCGTCCTCATGCCCCTTGCTGCCGCTGACGCTGGCCGTGAATCCGAACGAGGTGCCCTGTGTGCTCACGATGGCCTTCACGCCGACGGAAGCGCTGATACTCGAACTCTTGCTGTGCTGGCTTTCCGTATCCTGTGCCGCCAGCAGGTTGACATTGTTATCGGCATGCAGGCGGATATCGTTCTTCGCGTTCAGGTCGCTGCCCAGGATATTGATGTTGCTATCCTTGCCACCGCCCATGGCCGTGATGTTGATATTGTTACCTATTAATACGCTGCCACTATGCGTGGTGCTCGCCGTCGTTTGCGTCTGTATGCTTTCCGAATGGCCCGCCGTCAGACTGATGCTGATGCTTGGCCCGCCTTCCTTCATCATCTCCTTGGCAGCGTCGCTGGCGGCCATGGCCGTCGTGGCGGCCGCCATGGCCGTGACGCGGCCATCCTTGGCCGTGCTGGCCGCAGAGCTCATGGTTTGCAGCGTCTGGATGGCGCTGATCACGCTGCCACCCAAGGCCAGGGTCAAGCCATCCTGCGTGGTCTTGACTTCGAACTTGCCCTTCTCATTGTCCTGCCCCGGCTTGATGGTGACGCTCTTGCCGATGATGTCAAGATCGGTGGCCGCGAGAATATCGCTGCCGCCTATCGTCACGTTATTGCCGGCGACCATCGTCAGCGCACCACCCGTGGCACCGATCGAGCTGCGCGCTTCGCCGCTTTGCAAGGTGGCATCGCGCTCCTGGTCCACCGTCGTGGTCTTGGTACCGTAACTGAAGCCGATGCCGCCGCTACTCATGAAACCGCTTTTCTTGGTGCTGGAATGATGCAGTTCGTACACGGTATTGGTGGCCGCGTCGATCGTGATGTTGTTACCCGCGAGTAATTTCGTCGCATCGTCGCTCAAGATACTCGAACCGGTGACTTGCAGATCGTGCCCCGCCTGCACCGTCACGCTGCTGCCGCCAAGCGAGGTGCCGATTGCCGTGGTGGTATCGACCACGTCATGCTTGGTCGTCGTGGTCTTGTTCCAGAAGCCCTTCTTCGTCGATTTACTGGCGACATCGGTCACTTCGTTCTGGAAACCATTGACCAGGCTGATGTCATTGCCCGCCACCAAGCCCAGCGCCCCGCCCGCCTGCACATCGGCCGCGCGCGCCAGCAGGTCATGGCCCGCCTGTAGATTGACGTTGCCTGTGCCCGTGATCTGGCTGCCGACTTCGCCGCTGTTGCTTTGGTTGCGATAATTACCCGAACCCACAAACTCATCATGAGTGGAAGCAACCGCAACGGTATTCAAGACTAGATTATTGCCGGCAATTAAATTTGTCTGTCCTTTCACACCGGCGTTGGCCGCCATACTGCCGGTCATGGTCAAATCACGGCCAGCCTGGGCAATCAATGTATTGCCCTCACCCGTACCGGTAACATACATCCCCGCGACATTGTCAATTCCAGTCGTAGTCTCGCTTACAAGCTTGTTGCCGACCAACTTGGTATTTGCGCTGTCCACAGTTGTGGATAAGAAATTAATATCTCTCCCGGCTTTGGCAACCAACTGTGTTTCAGCAATCATGCTGCTGCCACGATTATTGATGTCATTACCGGCAAGCAGCATGAGCTTGCCACTCTGCAATTCGCTGGTCTTATCCTGGATATGCTCAGCTCCAATACCGGCACCCGGCGTGGCAACCACCGTGGTCACATTCAGGTCCTTGCCAGCGGAGACCATGGTGTAGCCATCAGAAGCAGTATTGCTGACAATAGCCCCCGCAATATTGACGTCCCGGCCTGCAGACAACAGCAAATTGCCGTCACCTGAAGGGTTTCCGCTCACATACAACCCTGCCACGCGATCGAAGCCTCGACCAACTTCGGAGGCACTTGTCGTAATGTTGATATCGCGTCCGGCGCTAGCCTGTAAGGTGCTGTTTGCGGAGATCGTTCCACTGATATTGTTCAAATCGTTGCGCGCTGCAATCGCGACGGCATCGCCATCAATCCGGCCACCCAAATTACTTACGTTCTCAGCATTCAGCAGGACCACATCGCGTCCTGCAATCGTGCCACTATTGGTCAGGTCGCCTTTGGTCTCGATATTGACTTCCTTGCCGGCCAAGAGCGCACCTGAACCGTCGATGTCATCGGCCCGCAAACGCACATACACTTGCGGAACTAGGGCTTTTTGTGTGCTTCCATCCGCCAAGGTGACGTCGCGCTCGACAAGCCAGACAATATCATTCGTGAGTGCCGCCATTTGTTCCGCGGTCAATGCTACGCCAGGACGCAAGCCCCATTGCTGAGCATAGCTGACTCCCGCATCCATCAGGCCGCGATACTGTTCTTCATCGTTCGAATAGTCGCCAGTAAAACGGTGGCCGGTCAGATCCGCGAGCTGTTCCCTGACAAGCTGTTGCTCGTAGAAACCATCACCCAATCGCTTTTGCGTGACTGCCGGATCAAGTTGGACCTTGCCGGTCATGTAATCCGATCCCGTCCAGGTACGGAAGTTGGCGAAGCGGGGATCGGTCTCGACAAGATAATGCGCCGAAGCCGACGGACTGATCTTGAACAGGCTGGCGTTCGGCAACTGCACGGGCTTGGCGCCCGTCCTGACCACTTCGGCCTTGCCACGTGGATTCGCCAGCGCCACCTGCCGTATCAGCGCGGATCGTGCCTGGCCAATCTTGGCGCCGGGGGCCGCCTTCGCTGCTGCTCCCACTGCCGCACCAATGCTGGCGGTCTCGCCACCCTTGATGTCAGCCTGGGCTGCTCCGCCAGCACCATCAATCTTCAACAGCGTCTTGGCAACCACAGCAGCAATACTGTTGCCTTTGACGGCAATGCCTGCCTGATTGCCGCCGCCCGGAGTACCTTCGCCAGAGACTGTTGACGGTCCACTCTGAACAGCCGATATCAGCTTGTTTGCGTCCGCGACATCGGACACTGGTGCGACACCTGCAACAGCGTCTACGGCCTTCGCCGACACACCATTTATCTGGCCATGTTGCCCTGTCAACGTTCGATCAACAGCATGAGGCGTGCCGCCCCCCGTGATCTGATCAGTACCGGTAACATTGCCGCTGACAGCCACGTCGCTTGGTGTGATCGCAGGGGCATTCATCCTTTCGCCAGTAGTGCCAACTTCATTGGCCACTCTTCCCATTGCGCCGGCATAGTTCGTGTTTTTTCCAGCGTCGCCTATGGCATCACTTCCTCCCACAGCGCTACCGCCGCCCACCTCACTCAGGTGCGCCCCCTGACTGCTACTCACGCCAGCTACGGCATTCACAGCCGATCCCACCAAAGTCAGCGTGACATTGGCACTTGTTGCATTGATACTAGCGGTTGCATTACTAGAAGTAACAGAAGCTTTTGCCGCAACACTATTATTAGGAGAAGAAATAGATATACTTTCCTGATCAGCATTTCTTATGTAATACTTTGATTCATAAATCTGCTCCCTCGGAATATTTGATGGCTTATTCGGGTGTTGTAACTCACCATTATGATACTCTGCCATTCCAGAATCAAGGACGCGCGTTTGATTTCCTGTAAATTTGTTATCGACAACCCCGTGAATATTTAAATTTCTTCCGGCAATAAATCGGCTGTTCTCATTCAATACACTATCCGCATTGACAGTCAGATCTCCTCCCGACAAAATTGCAGCGGGATCTGAACGTACAATGGTTCCTTTCGTGGTGAACCGCTTGTAGGTGCGAGCGATATATTTAGTGTAATCTTTTCCATGTATGAACACATGATTTGTGAGCATACGAATAGGCCCATCAACCCCTATCACCCTAGGAACCACATCCGGATCACCGAATTTATAACGTTTTCCATCATTAATATCAAAATCAAGAATGGTTTCTTCTATGCCGCTATCAATATCAAAATCAAGGTGGAAATTATTGTTTAACAAATTGACTGCTTTGGAAGACAAGACGAGATTTCCCAGTGCCTGAATGGTCGCACTTGCGTTGGTGAGGCTTGCGGCGCTCCCGGTCGCACGGCGAGTGCCATCCAGGGTGCCGCCGATTGCCATGTCACCCGCGCTGAAGATCAGCGCATGTTCGCGGTTATTGATGGTACCCGCGCCGATATCCAGGTTGCCGCGCGCAGCTATCGTTGCCGCAACACCGCCCTCGACATCATTTTTCAGCGTGCTTGCCGCGATGCTAAGCGTATCACCATAAATACGACCGCTACCGATATTAATAAGCGTTCCGGCATCCACCTGCGTATTACTGCCATCGATTACGCCACGGTTGTTCAGGGTACCTGCCACATTCACTTTAGTACTGACACTGGCGTTGATATCGCCGCTTGCAGTGTTGTCGAGACTGCTGGCATTGATCGCCAGCGTGTTTCCTGCCTGCGCTTTCCCTGCATTGAGAAGATTGCCGGCAACTGTCAACGTGGCATTTCGATTGGCAATGACTTGGCCACCGGCATCGACCGTAAAACTGCCCGTCAAATCAAGATTCAGGTCGCCTTTCGACATCAGATTGCCCGCACCGCTCAAGCCAGCTGCCCTGATTGCGGCCATCTGTCCGCCAATTATGGTGCCGCCGCCATTTGTAATTGTCAGGTTACGGTTGCTGCCATCATCGCGCACACTGACCATATTGTTTGCGCTGAGAAGGCCTGACACATTGTTCACACTACCGCTGCTATGGATACTGAGGTTGTTATCCGCACGCAAGCCGCCTTGGCTATTATTCAGGTTCGTCGCCGAGAGATTGACATCTTTGCCCTCTATGCCCTGTCCCGCACCCTGTGTCATTTGATTGTCAATCGTGCCAGCACCCAATGTTACTGTTGCGCCGCTGCGTATCAAACCCGATGTGTTGTCGATCGTGCCTGCACCCGCTTGCAAGTTCAGGTTGCCCACAACTTGTACCTGGCCTCCCTGATTCCGGAATCCGCCAATGACGAGATCGAGTCCGCCGCTCGATACAATTTTTCCATCGCGATTGTCTACAGCGCCGGTACTGCCCCCTACTTGTCCGGCAGAACCAAAGTAGCCACCAGTGTTGTTCCAGCTACCTGTCACCAAGCTGGTACTGCCGCCGCTGCTGATACCGCCAGCCATACCGGGATGGCGTACTGCATAGGCAGCTGCATTGCTATTGTTCAAGGCCTGGCCATGCGTATTGAGTACCAACGCGCCGCCGCCTTGTAGCAGGCCGCCCTCATTGTTCAGCGCGCCAACCTGCACATTCAATATTTGCGATGCGGCGATGGTGCCAAGATAATTATCCAAAGCTTGGCCACCGGTATCGATGCTGATATTACGGCCGCTGATGCTGCCTGCAGCAGTATGGCCAGACGCCAGAGCATTGTTGAGACCTGCGGTACGCAGGGTGATATCGTTTCCCGCCTGTATCTGGCCACTGGCGTTCATTAAGGAACCAGTATTGGCAATCAGATTACCCGTGACGCTGGCCAGTTTGCCGCCAGTATTGTCCAGGCTGACCGCAGTGATATCCACATTGCCGTTGGCCGCCAACAGGCCGGCAGCATTGTCGATGTCCTGAGTCGCAGTCAGCAACATGGTAGCGCCGCTCGTCACCGAGCCACCATGGTTCAGCAAACGTCCGACCTGCAGCGTGGCGCCGCCGCCTGCGGCAATGGTGCCGCCGCCAGTGTTGTCCAGGCGCGTGCTGGCCGTCAGTTGCAGCGTTGCCTCTCCTGCAGCTTGTACGATGCCGCCCTGGTTATTCAGCGTTTGTGCGCCCACCGCAGCATTGCCGTTGCTGGCGATCTTGCCACCTTGATTATTCAGTGTCTGCGAGACAGCGATGCTACTCGCACCCTGCCCCAGCTGAATCAGCTCGCCTTGACTGTTATTCAGGTTGGCTGTCTTGATCGTCAGTTGCCCCGCCTGCGTACTGGCATTGCTATGATCGATGCTCGTTGCGGTAATATCCAGTTTCCCGTTGGCGGTGATCTGGCCCCGTTGACCATTCAATGCGGCAACACCGATGGCCAACAAACCATTGCCCGCATGCTCAATTTTTCCGCCTATATTGGTCAGAGTGCCCGCCCCCAGCGTCAAGTTGGCACTGTTGACGGCAATGCGGCCATCGGCATTATCAAGAATACCATCCGGTACGCGCATCACAATGGCCGTGTCGCCGCTACCGCTCTGCACGATACTGCCCTTGTTGTTGCTCAAGTTGGCGGTTTGTACCTGCAACTGCCCGGCAACAATCTCGCCCTTATTGTTATTCCAGCTTTGCCCACTATTCGACAGTGCGTCAACACTCAAGATGCCAGCGGTATTGACGACTGCGCCACTGGTGCTGATATCGCCGCCGGTAGCTGTCAGGGCGATATTGGCGCCGCTGCTGAGGCTACCGCCCAGATCGACCGCATTACCCTTGAAAACGATATGTCCTGCAGCTAGATTCTGGCCTACAGCGCGCAACTCCTGCACTGTCGTGATGGTAAGATTGCCCGTCGTGGCCAATTTCCCATCCGCTTGCATGCCTGCCGCAATCAAGCCGCCCTTGCTGCTGTCAAGGCTGGCTGCGGAAATACTGGTATCGCCCAACGCAGCGATCACGCCACCATTGCTGAGCTTGCCGGTGGCGGTCAGTACTTGAGTAGCGCCCGCATACAGGCTGCCTGTGCTGGTAACATTTACCGCTTGGGTCAACAGATTTGCGGCAGCAAAAACATTGCCTCCGCTATTGCTGAAGTCCTTCACATGCAAGCTGGCATCGCCAGTAATCGCCTGCAAGCTGCCGCGCGTATTATTCACATCGCCTGCCATCAACAACAGCCCCTTGCTGCCAGCAACGGTACCATCACTGTTATCCAATCCCCCGCTTGCCCCCACTTCCAGCGAGCCGCCGGACACGATGCGCCCGGACTGGTTCAACAACCGCGCCGTGTCCAGCGCAGTGCTGCCGTTGCTTTCAATCTTGCCATTCCCATTGTCCAGGCTGATGCTCGCCGTGATCGATGCCTTGCCGGTGCCCAATTGCACCAGTTCGCCGTGGCGGTTGTCCAACGTCGCGGTCGCAAAATTTACTTGCTGTGCAATGGCACTGCCGTTGCGGTGATCCACATAATCAGCCCGCACGTCCAGTGCGCCATTGCCCGTAATCTGGCTCCGTTGCACATACAAATTCGCCGCAGTGATCGACAGTGTGCCGCTACCGGCGTGCTCGATCTTGCCATCCGTATTCGTCAGCTTCCCTGCTTTTAATTGCAAGTTCTGGCTGTTGGTGGCAATGCGTCCGCCTGTATTGTCCAGGCTACCGTCAGTCCCTGTCAGCACAATGGCGCTGTCGCCACTACCCGTCTGAATAATGCTGCCGCCGGCATTGTTCACATTGGCCAAGCGGAAGTCGAGCTGTCCGGCGCTCAAGCTGCCTTGCTGGTTGAGCAAGGTTTGACCGTTCTGCGCACTGGCCATGATGCTGAGCAGTCCCGGCGTACTGACCGTCGCGCGCGCGGTGTTGATGTCACCGCTACCGGCGGCCAACGCGATATTGACACCGCTGGTCTGGCTGCCCGAAAGGTCAAGCGCCGCGCCGCCCAATACGATGTTGCCGGCAGCGAGATTTTTCCCGCCAAGCTGCAGGACACCGCCAGCGCGGACACTCAAGTCCCCCGTTTGCGCCAACGATCCGTCCGTCTTCAATCCCGCGCCAAGCAAACCGTTGCCCGTCATGCTGCCCACTGCCACAGTAGTATTGCCCAGCGCCGCAATGGAGCCCGTATTGACGAGCGCACCCGCCACCTTCAGCGACTGTTCGCCACCGGCATATAACAGGCCGGCATTATTCATGTCGCCGTGTATCGTCGTCGTCAGATCAGTCCCGGCGCTGATTTCACCGCCAGCATTAAGGAGGCTGCTGGCATCGATCCCCAATTTCCCTTTCCCCGCCTGCAGCACGCCATGCGTATTGTCGATGGCTTGCGCTGTCACCTGCGAGGTTTCCCCGCCAGCAATCACGCCCCCCGTATTGTTGAGCGCACCGAGTACCAAGATACTGGCATCGGTGGCAGCATTGATGCTGCCCTTGGCATTATCGAGTGTGGCCGCAGAGACTTGCAACAGACCATTTGCCGCAATGATGCCGCCACCGTTTTCCAGGCCTTGTTTCACGTGCACTTCGGCCTTGCCGGTCGTCTGCAACTTTCCGCCCTGGTTATTCATCGCCTCGGCGTGCACAAGCAGCTGGTTTGCCGATGTAATTGCCTTACCGTGATTGAACTCCCCAGCAGCGATATCAACAAGACCATTACCGATAATCGTGCCGCCACTACCATCGAGTGTTGGCGCCTTGATAGTCAGGCTTCCCGTGCCCGCATGTTCAATCTTGCCGTCCTTGTTGGTGACGGTGGCGGCATCGAGGGTCACATTCGTGCTGTTGACGGCAATGCGGCCCGCTGTGTTATCCAGATTGCCTGTAACGATGCTCGTGTCGCCCGTGCCCGTCTGCAACACCGTACCCTTGGCGTTGTCCAAATTGCCCACATGCAGATCCAGTTGGCCTGCCTGCAAAGTGCCTTCCGTGTTGTGCAAGGTCGCGTTGCTCGTGACGTTCAATGTGCCTGGCGTCGTGACCGCCGCTTTATTCGTGCTGACATCGCCCGTTGTTGCCGTCAAGCCGATGTCGGCGCCGCTGGTCTGGCTGCCGCTGATATCGACGCTGACACCCGTTAGGTTCGCCTTGCCCGCCGCCAAGTTCTGGCCATGCGCAGCCAGCGTTTGTGACGTGCTGATCGTCAGGTCGCCCGACGTGCCCAGCTTGCCATCGGACTGGACGCCCGCGCCCATCAAGCTGCTCGCGCTGCTGTCGATGGTTTTCGCCGTGATGCTGTTGTTGCCTTGTGCCGCAATGACACCCGTAGTGACGATGGCGCCGCTGGCATTCAGGACCTGATTACCAGCTGCATACAGGCTGCCGGTATTGCTCAGGCTCGCCATGGTGGCGTTCAGGTTGGCGCCGGCAAACACGCTGCCCGCGGTGTTGTTCAACTTGCCAACGTTCAAGGTCGCATCGCCCGCCACGGCTTGCAGCTGGCCCTTGGTATTGTCGATGTCGCCGCCGGTCAATGCCAAATGACGGCCGGCAGCCACGGTGCCTTCCGTATTGTCAAGGGTGCCCACGTTCAACGCGGCATCCTGCGCCGCCACGATGCGGCCTGTGTTGTTCAGCAAGGTAGCTGCTTTGATCAGCGCATCGCCATTGCCTTCAATCTTGCCGCCCGTGTTGTCCAGCTGGCCCGTGGCCGTTACCTTCATCAAACCCGTGCCCGTCTGTGCCAGGCTGCCAGCACGGTTGTCCAGCGTGCCGACGTTGACCGTCAGCTGGTTCGCGATGGTCGTTGCATTGCGGTGATCCAACGTCACAGCGGTAAAATCGAGCTTGCCATTGCCCGTGATCTTGCCGGATTGATTCAGGAACTGGCCCGCGTTGATGGCCAAGAGGCCGGCGCCCGCATGTTCCAGCTTGCCATTGATGTTCGTCAACACCGTCGCGTTCAGGGCCAGGTTAGCGCTGTTGACGGCGATGCGCCCGGCCGTGTTGTCCAGCTTTCCCGTGGTGATGACGGTATCGGCCGTGCCCGTCTGCACGATCTCGCCGCTGGCGTTATCCAGATTGGCCACGTTCAGCTGCAACTGACCGCCCACCAGCTGGCCCTGATTGTTAATCAGTGACTGGGCGTTATTTGCATTGGCCGTGATGGCCAGCACGTTGCTGGCCGAGATGACGGCTTTATTCGTCAGCACGTCGCCGCTGCGTACGGTGATAGCTATGTTTGCCGCGCCTGTCTGGCTGCCCGACAGGTCCACATTGGCGCCCGTCAGCACGGCATTGCCCGCTGCCAGATTCTGCCCGCTCGCCTGCAAGACACCATCGGCGTTGATGGTCAGATCGCCTGCCGTGCCCAGGCTGCCATCGGCTTTGATCCCCGCGCCCAGTAGGCCGCTGCTGGTGACTTTGCCGCCGGCAATATGGGTGTTGTTGACGGAGGCAATGGAACCCGTGTTGTTGAGCACGCCGCCGACCGTCAATTGCTGGTTGCGGCCTGCATACAGCAGGCCGGCATTGTTCAGGTCACCGCTTACATTTGCCGTCAGGTCCGTGCTGGCGCTGACCGTGCCCTGCTGGTTCAGCAAGGCAGCGGCATCCAGACGTAAATTGTCCGCCTGCAACACGCCGCGCATGTTGTCGATATTCACACCACCAACATGCAAGTCGGCAGTCGCGGCAATCACGCCGTCGGTATTATTCAGCGCACCCTTGCTGACAATCTCCGCCGAGGCAGCCGACGTGATACGCCCCTTGCTGTTGTCCAGCACGCCCGCTTGCACTGCCAGGATGCCAGAACCTGCATGCTCAATCTTGCCATCGCGGTTTGTCAGCGTGCTCGCATCGAGAGTCAGATTGCTGCTGTTGACGGCGATGCGCCCTGCCGTGTTATCCAGATTGTTGGTCTTGATGACGGTGCCGCCCGTGCCCGTCTGCAACACCGTTCCCTTGGCATTATCCAGATTGCCCACGTGCAGGTCGAGCTGGCCCGCCTGCACAGTGCCTTCCGTGTTGTGCAGAGTGGCGCTGGTCGTGACGTTCAAGGTGCCCGCCGTCGTGATGACCGCCTTGGTCGTACTGACGTCGCCCTGTGTTGCCGTCAGGCCAATGTTCGCGGCGCTGGTCTGGCTGCCGCCGATATCAAGCGCGGCGCCGGTCAAATTGGCGCTGCCTGCAGCCAGAACCTGGCCATGCGCGACCAGCGTTTGCGTTGTGCTCACCGTCAAGTCGCCAGCCGTGCCCAAGCTGCCATCGGCCTTGATGCCCGCACCAATCAGACTGTTTTCGCTGCTGTCGAGGCTATTGGCCGTGAGGCTGGCGTTGCCCTGCGCCGCGATCACGCCCGTGTTCGTGACGGCGCCTTTTGCGGTAAGGGATTGATTTCCGGCAGCATACAGGCTGCCGGTGTTACTCAAAGTGTCGAGCGTGGTGTTCAGGTTGGCTCCGGCAAACACACTGCCTGCCGTGTTATTCAACTTGCCACCCTTCAAGGTCGCATTGCCAGCGACAGCCTGCAATTGTCCTTTGGTATTGTCGATGTCGCCACCATTCAATGCTAGGTTGCGCCCTGCGGCCACGATCCCTTCGGTATTGTCCAGGCTGCCAACCTGCAGTTCGGCATCCTGCGCAGCCACGATACGGCCCGTTTTGTTCAGCAAGGTTGTGGCTTTCACCAGCGCATCGCCGTTACCCTCAATCTTGCCGCCCGTGTTGTCGATCTGGCCGGTTGCCGCCACCGTCATCAGTCCGGTACCCGTCTGCGCCAAGTTGCCGGCACGGTTGTCCATGCTGCCGGCGTTGATGGTCAGCTGATTGGCCACCGTCGTTGCATTACGGTGGTCGAAGGCGGCTGCCGTGATGTCAAGCTTGCCATTGCTCGTGATCTTGCCGTGCTGGTTGTTGAACTGGCCTGCGTTGATGGACAGAACGCCCGCACCTGCATGCTCCAGCTTGCCATTGATATTTGTTAAGACCGTCGCATTCAAGGCAAGATTATTGCTATTGACGGCAATGCGGCCAGCCGTGTTGTCCAGCTTGCCTGTGGTGATGACGGTGTTGCCCGCGCCCGTCTGCACGATCTCACCGCTGGCGTTGTTCAGGTTGGCCACATTCAACTGCAACTGCCCTGCTACCAGCTGGCCCTGGGTATTCACCAACGACTGGGCGTTATTCGCGTTGGCGGTAATGGCCAGCAGATTACTGGCCGAGATGACCGCCTTGTTGGCCAGCACGTCACCACCGCGCGCAGTGATGCCGATGTTTGCCGCGCCTGTCTGGCTGCCAGACAGATCAATGGAATCGCCCGTCAGCATGGCGCTGCCAGCCGCCAGGTTCTGCCCGCTCGCCTGCAAGACGCCATCGGCATTGATGGTCAGGTCGCCCGCCGTGCCCAGGCTGCCGTCTGCTTGCACACCGGCGCCCAGCAAGCCGCTGCTGGTGACTTTGCCGGCGGTAATATGGGTGTTGTTGACGGAGGCAATCGACCCCGTGTTGTTGAGCACTCCACCCACCGTCAATTGCTGGTTACGGCCTGCATACAGCAGGCCGGTATTGTTCAGCTCACTGCTGACTTTCGCCGTCAGATCCGTACCCGCAGTCACCGTACCATGCTGGTTCAGCAAGGTCGTCGCATCGAGACGTAAATTGTCCGCCTGCAATACGCCTCGGGTGTTGTCGATTCCAATACCTGCCGCCTGCAGATCTTGCGTGGCGGCGATCACGCCATCCGTATTCTTCAGCGCGCCCTTGCTGGTAATGTCCGCCGAGGCAGCGGAGGTGATGCGGCCCTTGCTGTTGTCCAGCACGCCCGCCTGTACTTGCAGGCCGCCATTGCCGGCGATGTTGCCACGCGTATTGTCCAGCGTCTGCGCCACATCCACACGCATCTGCCCCGCTCCCGTCTGCTGCAGGGTACCGTCGCTATTGTCCAACTGGCTGGCCTGCAAGGCTACCTGCTGCCCGGAAGTAACGGCATGACGGTGATCGACCGTTTCCGCCTGGATATCGACCAGGCCATTGCCTGTGATCTTGCCCCGCTCGTCATCGAAGCGCGTTGCTTCAATGTGCAAGCTGCCCGTGCCCGCGTGGTCGATGCTGCCGTCGCGGTTAATCACCTTGTCGGCATGCAGCGCCAGGTTGGCGCTGTTGACGGCGATACGCCCGCCCGTGTTGTCCAGGGTACTGCCTTGCAATGCCGTGTCGCCATTGCCCGTCTGAATCAGGGTACCGCCGCGGTTGTCGAGCGATCCTGTTGTCAGGTCCAGCTGCCCCGCGCTCAGGGTGCCGCGCACGTTCGACAGGACCTGGCCGCTGCCGACCGCCGTCACGGACAGCAAGCCGCTGGTCGTCACCAGCGCGCCATCGGTGACGACATTGCCGGCGCTGGCATTCAGGGAGATCGCCGCACCGCCCGTCTGGCTGCCGCTCAGGTCGATGACGGCGGCGTGCATGCTGGTCTTGCCGGCGCCCAGATTCTGGCCATGGGCGGTGATCGCTTGCGTGGCCGTTAGCTGCAGCTGGCCGCTGCCGGCCAGGCCGCCGTCGGCACGGATGCCGGCGCCCAGCAAGCTGCCAGTAGCGCTATCGATGCGGCTGGCATTGACGCGGTTATCACCTTGTGCGGCGATAACGCCGCTGTTGCTGACGGCGCCGCTCACCTGCAGCGTCTGGTTACCGGCAGCATACAGGTTGCCGCTATTGAGCACTTCACTGGCCCGGGTGGCAAGGTTGCCACCGGCAAACACGCTACCGGCCGTATTGTTCAGCTTTGCCACGGACAGGCTGGCGTCGCCGCCCACTGCTTGGATCTGGCCGCGCGTATTGTTGACGTCGCCACTATCGAGGCGCAGCTTGCCGCCCGCCGCCAGGGTCGCTTCCGTGTTGTCCAGCACGCCTGTGGACAGTGCCAGGTCCGTGCCCGACACGATACGGCCCTTCTGATTTTGTACATGACTCGCCTGCACGCTCAAAGCGCCATTGCTTTCCAGCGCACCACCGCGGTTGTCCAGCCCGCCGCGCACCTGCACGCCGGTCGCGCCCTGGCCGCTCTGCGCCAGGCTGCCGCCCCGGTTGTCCAAGGTACCGGCGTTGACGCTTAACTGCCCCGCCACCGTGCGGGCATCGCGGTGGTCGATGTGCTCTCCCGTCAGCGCCATGGCGCCGTTACTGACGATGCTGCCGCGCTGCAAGTTGATGTGCGCTGCGCCAATCTCCAGCGCGCCCGTGCCCGCATGCTGGATCTGCCCATCCTGATTACTCAGGCTGGCAGCATGCAGGCGCAAGGCGTGGCTATTCGTGGCAATGACGCCACGCGTGTTGTCCAGCGCACCCGGCAAGCTGATGGCGAGATCACTGTTGCCCAGTTGCATGATCTGGCCGCCCACGTTCGACAGGTCATGCGCCTGCACGCCCAGTTGCTGGCCTGTCAGTTGTCCTCCATCGCTGCGCACGGTGCGCGCCGCGTCCAGCTGCAGGCGTTCGCGGGCAGTGACCTGCGCGCGGCTGGCGTCGAGGTCGCCGAAGCTGGCGCCCAGGCTGATATTTGCGCCTGACATTTGCGCTCCAGTAATATCCAGCTGGCGCGCCGCCAGAGTACTGTCGCCTCCCGCCACGGCAGTACCATGCACGGCAATGGTATCGCCGGCAGAAACGCTCAGCTTGCCGCTCGTGGCCAAGGTATTGTCCAGATTCAAGCCAGCCGCCAGTACCGAGCCAGCCGTGGCATCGATGCGCGCTGCCGCGCCTGTGGCTTGCACCTTGACATTGCCTTGGGCCGCGATCACGCCACTGTTCGCAATATTGCCCTGCGCCTGCACCTGGCTGTCGCCGCCCGCATACACGGTGCCGCTGTTGGCCACGTCGCCCGCGACGGTAATGCTCGTCTGGCTGCCGCTGCCTGCCGACTGGATATTGCCGTTGTTGCTCAGCCAGCCATTCGATTGCAGCACCAGATTGCCCGCCGTGGCCGCCATCACGCCCGCATTGCGCACGCCCAGGCCCGCTTCGGTGCCGACCAGGGTGATCTTGCCCGCGTACATGCCGCCCAGTTGCGCCACGTCCAGCGCGTAGGCTGGGGCCGGGCCCGCGCCAGACGCGGCGCCCGCCACGCCATGCGTCGCATCGATCTGGTTAGGTCCCGTGACGACTTTCAGCTCCTGCGCCCAGATGCCGCCATTGATGTGCGCGGCGCGCGCCAGGATCGCCGTGTAGTCGCTCAGCGACGTGTCCAGGCCGCGTCCGTTGATGCTGACCACGCCGCGCTGCACCATGTAGCCGTCTAGGCTGCCGCCGTTGAGGATCGGCGTGCCCGTCGTCAGCACGACACGGCTGGCATTGATGAAACCGCCGCCATCGATGGCCACGCCGGCCGGGTTGGCGATCACGACTTCCGCGCGCTGGCCCGCGACTTCCACATAGCCGCGCAGCTGGCTGGGGTTGGCCGAATTGACTTCGTTGAGGATCACGCGCGCGCTGCCGCCCGCCAGCCACGGGTTGCCCTGTACCCAGCCGCCCGTCTGCGTCTGCACATTGCCACGGCTATTGTTCAGGATGGCGCCATTCGCCGTCACGTCGAACTCGCTGTAGGTATTGCGCGACACGCCCGCCGCGCTCGGTGTCTGGATATTCACCTGCGTCACGCCGTTGGCGCTTTGCACCACGGTCGGACGCTGGCGGCCCGGTGCGTTCGGGTCGGCCACGATCTGCCCCATGGCCGGACCGGACACAAAGCTCACCATGCCCAGCGCGCCAAATATCGCCAAGGCCAGCGGCCGCAACTTGCCATTCACACTTAAACTTAGCCCGCCACCGCCATCGCCTTCAAACACGCCATTCGTCAAGCTGCCCTCGCCCTTGGCCGCCTTGCCTTGCGAAGAAGCGTTTTCGGCGACGACCATCAGTTGGCCACGGCGTTTATTAAAGATGATGCGGTACAGGTTCTTGTTCATGACATGTCCTACTGACAATCAATTAATGCGAAAGGGAGAAGAGAACGGCTGGCGGATGGCGGCGTCTCACCTTGTTATTTTTTAATAGCTGGCGTTCAGGCTGAAGCCGGCCGTATGGCCGGCCGTGCGGAACAGGTCGGGCTTGCGCACGGGCCAGCCGACAAAGGCGTCGTACTGCACGCCCAGCCACTGACCACGCAAGCCGACGAAGGCGCCTGTCAAGTTGCGCGCGATCAGCCATTCGGCGGACGGTCCCGCCACTTCGCCATGGTCGAGACCCGCATACGCTTCCTGGCCACTGCTGCCCAGCGGCACGCCAACTTCGTTGCGTAGCAGCCAGCCCCGCTCGGCCGACAGGCTGCTTTCGCCGTCATAGCCACGCACCGTGTAGCGCCCGCCGATGGCGAAGCGGTCCTGCGGCACCAGCGGCGTGCGGTCGTGCTGCATGCGCCAGCTCGCCGAATAACGCAGCGGCTGGCCAGCCAGCGTGAACGGCGCCGACAGGGCCGCGTCGGCCAGCAGCAGACGCATGCGCGAAGTGCCTTCGCCAAACGCTTCCTCGGGCGCGGCCAGCGCATCCATCGCGCCCGTACCGCGCCGGTATTGCAGGTTGAGGTCAAAGGTGGCCTTGCCCACGAATTCACGGTGGCCGATACCGATTTCCCAACCTGCCATGCGGCGGCGCTGCACTTCCACTTCCGTGTCATCGATGAAGTTTTGTGCGGCGCGCTGCCAGCCGCGCAGGGAAACCGTCGTCTTGCGCGACGCATCGCGGTACACCAGGCGTGACAGTTTTACTTCGCGATTCTGGCTGGCGCCGCTGTAGTTGTAGTCCTGATTGATGCCGGCCACGGACTGGTGGTAATGGCTGTCGCTGACCGTAAAGGCCAGCAGCCAGTAGGCGTAGGGAATCGAATAGTGGGCCACCATGCCGCCCGTGCCGCGCGGGCCATTACGGTCGCCGTCGACGTTCTGGTTCAGACTCAGGTAAAACAGGTCGTTCAAGGTCAGCCAGTGGTCATACGACAGGGTCACGCTGCCCTGCAGCTTGCCGGTCGAGCGCGAACCGCCATCGTCGAGGCCCAGCGCCAGGCGAAACGGCAAGCCCTGCTTCCACTGGATCTGCAGGTCGCTCTCGCCCGGCTTCGCGTTGCCGCCCTCGGCCGGCATGATCTGGATATCGGCTTCCGCCGTCGGCACGCGCTTGAAGTTTTCCAGCGCCTGTTCCGTATCGCGCACATTGAGCAAGTCGCCCGGGCGCGCCGGCACGGCATTCCACCAGGTGGCGCGGGGATTGGTGCCGGGTGCAAAGCCGATCTGGCGGATACGCCCCGGTACCAGGCTCAAGGCCAGCGTGCCACGGCTCAAATCCTGCGGTTCGGCCAGCACGCGCGTGGTGACATAGCCGCGCGCGATGATGGCGTTTTGCAGCCGCCCCATCAGTACATTGATGGCCTGCGTGCCCAGGCAGCGGCCCAGCGGAGAATCAGGCGCGCCCAGGTCGTCGCGCCCGGCGGCGGCCAGCGCCCACTGGAACTGCGCGGCGTCCTCTCCCCGCAGTTCGAGATGACTAATGGTAAAGCACGGCGATTCGCCTTCAGGAAGGCGATTGGCGGAGACGGCTGCCGGCGCCTCGAGCAGGCGCACGTCGGGATTGCGCTCCTGCTGCTGCCGCAGGAGGCGCTCACGTTCTTGCTGGCGGATTAATTCTTGGCTGGCATCATCGCGCTGGCTGATGCCAGGCGTATTGGGAAGGGGCGGCGCGATTTCGGGACGGGTCTGCGCGGACACGGCGGCGCACAAGGTGCCGCTAAACAAAAATACACCGCACCATGGCGTCAAGCGCAGGTGCATATGTTGCCTTACGTAATTATTTACTCAAGTAGATTATAAAATAAATATTTCCGCATGGCAATTTTATTTATTTATTGAGAACTTTTCCTCTTTGGTAACTATTATTTAACTCACACATTACCACTAGTAAAAATATAAGAATCGAGAGTCGGCCGAGATTCGTGCAAAAATACCCAAATCCCATCATGACAAACTAAGATATTGCAGTACCTTCGTTCACGCTGCACGTTGGAGAGGTGATCGATCCGGCCAACACCAGTCGTGACCTATATGCCAGCAAGGGTTATGTCGGCGGCATACGTGAGATGCGCCTCAAAAGGCAAGGCTCGCGTACGCATATCCAACGCAAGGGCAGCAAAGACAAGCCGATCTCAGAAGCGCAGGAACGCCGGAACAAACGCATCGCCAAATCCCGGGTGCGTGTGGAACACATCTTCGCCAGCCTGGCACATATGGGCGCCAAGGTGCTGCGCTCGGTCGGTCTACCGCGCGCTACGCTGCACTTGAATTGGAAAGTTGTCACATACAATCTGCAGCGCCTTTGCCACCTGATGAAGGCCAAGAAGTTGGCCAGGTTGGCGACGTGATCGCTCTCTACGTCGCTATTTTTTCAGCCCTCATCCTCGAATCCTTAGTTATTCGAGGTGCCCATTGGTTGTCAACGTAGTGCTATGCTGTAATAGCAAAGCGGGGAAAGGCGTCAAATGGAACATCGGACGGATTACGGGCAAGGGTTTGACTGGTTAAGGGCCTGATCTAAAAGGGTGCCGCACGCTGCTATAACCCCGCAGCGTGCGGCAAAGGGATTTACCGGTACCCGACATACGGGTAGGCTTTGCTCCCGTGGGCGGGAGCAAAGCAAGGCGGGGAAGGAAAAATCGAAGGCGCTCCCCGGGCATGCACGCGTTACCATGCTTTGGTTTGCGTCACAAGTAAAAAAGGGAACCATTCGAGGTCTGTTTTCACGATGAAGTGAACGCTGTGTCCCTATATCGTCATACTGGTGAAACATGCAATTCGAGCCTCCCACCTCTCGATTACTCGTCGCACAAGGATCGCGCAGTACCCCTGCAATTGTCTCGGATGGTCGATCAATTCAAATTTTGAAGATCGCTGAATTGTTGGGGGAGATTGGCATAGCCACGTGGATGCATCCATTGCTGATCTTGCTTGATACCTACGCAGAAATCGAAGTGTTCGCTCCGAATGATGATCCATTACCAGCGGTCCGATTTTTGTTGCAGCGATACAGCCTGAACGGCAGTCCGCCTCTGGGAGGGAAATTCGCAGATGATTTGTGTAGCCTGCAAATACTGTTGTATGGAGCAGCCTGGTTCACATCCGGTTCGGCGATTCCCATATTGACCTGGAACCCGCTCCAGATGACATTCAGAGAATTCAAAGCGCTGCAAGGGCCTGGTGACGATTGGAAAGCCTGGAAAACCTCGGTGGTCAATCCCAGTCTGGACGAGGTGAGAAGGCATCTTTTGGCAAATTACGTCAAGGTAAATGGCTTCGTGTGACGGTGTCCCAACTCGGGGGTGTTGTGTCAGTATGGTTAATTTCCTTCGTGATCGCCACGGTGATCTGTGCTGCCGCAGCGCTCGGAATTATCGAGATTCGCTGGACCAGCAAACAGACTTTGCTGAAACGATTGGCGCAACTACTGCGTGACGCATCCCATCATCTCGATGCCGGTACACCAGGCCTAGACAAAGTCGTTACCAGTGACCAACGTCCACTGGACATCCCCGCTAGCGGTAACGCTCCTCAAAGCACTCCGCCCGTGATCCGCGAGCGCATCGCCTACCGGGGATCCGAAACTGGATGGTACAACGTGCTTCCAGCGAGGGATCTCATCCGCTGTATCGAAGGCGACGAGGTGATAAATAAAATCGTCCGCGCCACCCGTATTGCACCAGACATTTTCGCGCACGATCTTCAACCCGCATTATTGAACTTTGCAGAGTTCGTCCAATTGCTTCCAGCATCCGAGTCACACCACCACGCCAATCCAGGCGGTTTGCTGGCCCATACGCTCGAAACTGTCTTGTACGCGCTGACCATCCGCACCGGCTACCTGCTACCTCTCGGCGCCGGCGCCGAAGTCATCGCCGCTCAGCGAGATTTCTGGACCTATGCCGTGTTTCTCGCGGCCCTATTGCACGACGTCGGTAAACCAATGGCGGATCTGAAGATTCAATGGAAGCGCGGTAGGACCAGCGAACCAACGCTCTGGTCGGCGACCGCCGGCTCGTTGAACGACTGTGCAGCCACCGAATATTGCGTCGGTTTCAAGAAGAAGAGTGAGCGCAACTACGACTCGCACGCCAAACTTGGTGCCATGCTGCTCCAGCGACTGGTGCCTGGCCCCACGCTTGCTTCGATGGCGCACGTGCCTGCGGGCCTTCAAGAGTTGAACCAATACTTGGGCGGCGAACGCAGTGGTGCCCTGCACGAGATTGTCCAAAAAGCCGATCAGGAATCCACACGCCGCAATCTTGCCACCGGCTCGCGCGCGAGGTTCAGCTCTGCCAGGGCGGTGCCGTTGATCGAGCGACTCATGGGAGCCATGACCTTGATGTTCCTGGAAGGCGGCCACCTGCCCCTCAATCGGGACGGCGCGGCGGGTTGGGTGTACGACAACTGCTTGTGGCTGGTGGCGAAACGGTTGGCCGACAGCGTGCGTGAGTTCATCTTGCGTCAGGAGGAGGATGAAGAAGCCGGCTTTCCGGGCGATGCCAAGAATGACAGGCTTTTCGACGCATGGCAGGAATATGGCTGCATCCGTATCAATCCAGTGACAGGACAGGCGATCTGGCGCGTGGTCGTGACTGGGACGGACCAGGCGGGCGTCGTCGCCTATAAGCATGAACTCAGCGTTCTATGCTTTCCTGTCGCTAAAGTATGGAGCGATCGATCCCAAATTCCAGAAGCGATGTCAGGCATGATTGAGGCCTTGCCCGCCGGATCGCAAGGAAAGTCAAACCGAGATCAACAATTCCAGCACCCGGTAGAAAACGGTGCGTCAGCTTCCGTATCTGTTGACTCCCCGACCGAGCCGATTGACACGAAGAAGGTGCCAGCGCCCAAGTTTGTCTCCAAGGATAGTAGGGCCATGAAGAATTCGGCGACAGCAGATGCCGAAGATCTTTTGGACGAACGGGACACGGCCGAAGCGGAAGCGCGTAACGCACGCCGCGACAAGGACCGGCGCAAGCAGGAAGCAGAGAGTGAACCAGAAACAGTTCCTGCCCATCAGAACGACGCCGAGGATAACGAATCGAAACAGCCCGTGCGACAAGAGAGCATGCCGCACGCGACGTCATCCCTTGTCTTTCCAGTGCCACTGCCTATCGAAAAATTGCCTGTTCTTGCGCAAAAAGGAGCCAAGGAACCATCGGTACTGGCCGTCGACTTCATGAAGTGGGTGCAGCGCAATCTGGCCGACGGGTCGATGAAGCACAACGAGGCCGGCGCGCCGGTTCATTTCATTGAATATGGGATGGCACTGGTATCCCCGCTAATTTTTCGGTTGTATGCAACAGCAACCGAGGCCCAAAGTGCCCCATCCGACGAAGACGGCGATTTTGCAATGCGTGTTCAGCGGGAACTCCTGCGGGCGCAGTGGCATGCCACTGCGCCTGGAGGGAAAAATGTCTGGACTTTGTTCGTCTCGAAAAAAGGGGGGCAGGTGGCGAGCAAGTTGTCGGCAGTCGTGTTGAAAGACCCGAGACTCTGGGTAATGCCCGTGCCGCCCCCGAACCCATTTATTAGCGCAACAAGCAATCATTCGTGACAGCAACCATGCGCTCTATTTTGACAACCGCGCACCGCGTCTTAGTTGAAATCGATCTAGTGTACGTCTATACCCAAACCATGACTCCAGCCTGCCAGCCCTGTAGTCGCGGGCAGTTGCCACGGACCTGGGACTATACCGAACTTATCCCGGCGTCGCCTAGGTTTTGGCGCACTGGCGGTTAGCAGCGAAGACTGAGGTACGCCGTGAAAAAACTGATCAGCAGGTCCGAAGAGGTAAATAGCAGCTGGCACGACAGTGGATGCTACTCGCTATGCTACGAAACAAAACAAGCAATTCATGTCACTGAGCGAGCCGACAATGATTGGTTCCGAAACGTTGTGTCTAATACCATCTTTAGTGCATTTTGCGAAGCGCATTTTGGCCGACGGATGACCATAAGTATTGACGACCCGTCTGATGTGATTGCGTACACTAAATGGACATATGAAAATGTGCAGCGTCAATTTGAAAAGGTAGCCGGACACCGCATGCGCTCTATGTTCCCGTTCATTTTAGGAGCTTCTATAAATAAAGCCAAGTGTATTCTTGACAAGTATATATAAACTGATGGAAACGCTAATAGACTGCTTATCGGAAGTGGGCCATACGTAACTTTTCTGCACGTTTTATTGGCACCGCTTCTGGCGTCTGGCGCAGATAGGCCGCGTGCCTAGGAGATCATCATGGCAACAATTGTATTCGGCAATGGAATTGAACCTGGTGGCATGGAGTTGCAGGACGAACATTTTGAAGAAAAATGTCCAGCCTGTGCCTATGAACGTGCGCGGTACCGCATGTGGGAAAGTGCGGAGTCCGGCGCCATCAATCAGCATAGTAGTATTCGTTGCCCCGCATGTGGCTACGCATTGCCTTACGATGAAGAGCAGTAAAACTTGAGTGGGTGGTGAAGCAGGCCAGTCACGCAGCACCGCGTAGCTAGAGCTGGTCAGTTGGTGTTTTCCAGTTCATTGATCTCTGCACGGAACTTGTTGATCAGCTGACTAGGAGCCATAAGCGTGGCCCTTTCCCATCCTGGCGGCACCAGCTCATCGGCATTCATCGCCCGCTGAGCCTCCTGAAAGCGCGCCAGTCCGTCACAAAAAATATTGACCAGCGTGTTGACCGCTTGGCGCGAGCAGTTGAATCTGTCACCAACGACGGCCAACGTCTCGCCATCGACCAATGCCGCCCTGGCGACAGCACAGCGCTTTTTACTGATACCAGGCAGTAATACCTGGATCGCGTCAAACTCGATCGCACTCATTCTCCGTTTTGGTCGTGGCATTGATTACCTCTAGAGTGTGAGCCTGGCACAGCTGCACACCTGCAGCTTTGCGGACTTTGGTAATTATGCCTTGTTCAGCCCCCTGTCACTCATCCATGCTGGCAAACAATCGTGGCTGCACGCGCTTGGAGCGGTGCTATCCATGTGCGCAGATGCAAAAATGAAGCATGGCCAATTGGACATGTGGTAACTTATTGATTTAATTAACGTCAGGAAAATGACATATGAATCTTGAAAATTTCTCTGTTTCCGAACTTCGCGAACTGCAAGATCAGATCAAGAAGCAATTGAAGTTAAAGGAACAGAAAGACATCAACGATGCTCGCGCGCAAATTCTGGAAATTGCACAGCGAGTAGGCGTATCGCTCAAAGACCTTGTCGGAAATGGTGCTCCTGCGAAGGTGAAGCAAACAGTTGCTGTCAAATACCGCCATCCGACCGATCCGACGCTGCAGTGGAGTGGCCGCGGCCGCCAGCCGAAATGGGTAAAAGAATGGGTCGAGTCCGGCAAAAAAATTGAAGAAGCTGGCATTTGATTCTTAAGAATCAAAGCCAGCTTCCACGATATCCAACTTTTGCCTGCATGCGCTGCACACGCTAACGATGAGCTTTCGCCTGCAGCGTACCTTGGCCGACGGTTCTTTTACCTTCCAAAGCACCACGACTCAATGCTTCCCGGGCAGCCTCCAAATCAACCCGGAGCAGTTTGCTATTTAATTGCGGGTGCGCGTTGTGTTCCTTGGCGTGCTTATCCATCGCTGCCAGTTCACGCATAACATCGGCATAGGCTGGATCAACTTTTCCAAATCGAACCCGGATGATCTGACCCAATTTGGTTCCGCACAACGTCTCGGCGCCACCTTCCGACACTTCCAAACCACTATGTTGCAAAAAACTATAAACGATATCCGAGACGGCCTTTTGTTCTCCAATTTGGTGAAGGCGCTTGAAAGCACTGTTGATGGTCGCGATTACAGGGTTGGTGTCAGTAACTGCAGGCACACTTCCTTGTGACATGATGATTCCTCCAAAGTCTAGTACATTCAGGCAGTACAGGGCTATCACCAAACACACAGCATTTACCATCCCAGCAAAGGTTGCGCGCCGCCCACAACAGCAGCGACACTCCCTGCACCAGCAGCGATACTCCCTGCACGTCCCGGTCGGTCGACGCACTGGGTCAGCAGTTTTGGACGGACTCGTACGGTTGTGTACCGGGGTAGCAGTTTTCGACGGACTGGTACCGCTGTGAACGGGTCCAGGCGTTTTCGAAGAATTGTTGCGGCTGTTATTGGCCATCATGATGATCTCCGTTAAAAAAAAAGCGAAAGGAAGACCATCCGAGCCCCAGGGGATCGAGAAGAAGTCTTCCCGATCGGGGTGGTAGAAGCGCTACAGAGACTCTGATCCCGGCGTGGCTGGCCAGGACGTGTGGGTTGCAAGAGTTTGACCCACCGCAGTTGCGTATCACAGCAGAACCAGGCGACGGCCGGGAACACATCCGCCGACTTGGTACCGGTTAGTCCAGAGCCGCGAAAATTATCGCGGCATCCGATTGCTGGGCAAGGTATTCGAACAACAACATATAAGCTTCCGCGAAGCAATCGCCATCTTCGAAGAACGACAGATGGCTGTATGCCATGGCGCACGCAATGAGCCCCGCCGTCTTGGCGCTCACGTCCCCTTCGAAGATGTTTTCGCAGCACATGTGAAAGCTATCGTCGGTTAGCGGTGACATGTAGAAACCGCCATTCGACAACTTGTAGTACTCCCAGTAGGCACCCTGGTAGTCGTCACTCATGCGATCGAGCATGCTGTACACGGTGTATTCCAACCACACCCAGCGTCTCCCCGCCACGTTGGGAAGACATTCCATCCGTTCGTATGCATCGGTAACCAACACTGCAGTAACAGGGGTAGCCGTGCGCCGGCAGTGTAGTTGGGTGTAATTATTGCGGCTGTTATTGGTCATCATGATGATCTCCGTTAAAAAAAAGCGAAAGGAAGACCATCCGAGCCCCAGGGGATCGAGAAGAGGTCTTCCCGATCGGGGTGGTAGAAGCGCTACAGAGACTCTGATCCCGGCATGGCTGGCCAGGACGTGTGGGTTGCAAGAGTTTGACCCACCGCAGTTGCTCAGGTGCGAGCAAATTCAATATCAACAATAGGACGGGCCGACGTCGCTGTCAACCGGATTCGCGGACGTACCACGGCATCCATAATCGGCAAAGCGAGCCTGAATACCGCAACTGCTGCACCCGCGACGCGTCAAGTGGATGAACAAGCGATTATGTGGCGGTGGCCGAACGGGGTCGGTAAAACCACGCAGGAGCACAACATCGCCCACTAGGCCCTTGTGCATGGGGCGGATCGCTTCTGCGATGATCGCCTCGGTGTCTTCAAACCCCAACGGCGACATGCCTCTGTCCATGCTCGTGGTTTCGAACGCTTTCCGCGCGCCCTCAAGGTGCGGACTCGCACCGCCAATGAACGATTCAAGCCCGGAGGACGGCGCTTCCGTCGAAGAAAGCAGCTTGCTTGCAAGCAGACCGTCAATCCTTCCATGGCTCTTGCTGATCATGCGCGTGTATTTTTCAAGGCGTGCGCCTTGCTTAGCAGTCATCAAGTTTCTCCTGGTTGTTCAATGTCCGGGGTAGTTCATATGATCGTGGTTTCATACCATCTTCAATAGCCCGACGCTCAAGTCGTCGTTGGTGCGCGCAGAATGCGCGACCTGGTAAATCCCTTCCCAGTGTTCGGGCGCGCAGGTGATGCATCCCGCAGAGACCCTTCCCGGATGCAGGTAACGGTCCCCGCTGTGCCCGATCCGAAACCAGACCGTTCCGCGTGGACCGTATCCTGAACCGGGGGCGTGCGGGAAGTCCGGTATTTCGATGGCGTGGTCGCCGTTGGGCAAAGGATTGCCGGGATCCGTCTTGGCGGCGAACGGACCGGCAGACCTGGCGCTGCCACCTTCGGCGTATGTTAGCTTCAGCTCAAGGTCATACGAGACGCCACCGATCAGCAGCGGGGCGCCCGCGCGCTTGCTAACGCGAATGATCAAGTTGTCAAAGCGCGCGTAGGTGTTCATCAGATAGCCGGCCGGCACGTCAAAGCGCCGTCCTTGGAGCACGCCCTCCCGGATAGCGCCGAAATCGCGCCCACCGGCGCTATTGCTGAACGCAATTCTGGTACCCGAGGCGACCGCCGTCTGGATCCCGTTCATCATCACGTTGACCCAGCCGTCGCTGCTTGCCTTGACATAGCGTTCGCCCACAATGAGCAAAGCTGCAGGTTCGACAACGGGAGTTGCAAGCTCATGGTAAAACGCGCGCCATGTCAGCTTGTCCACGGCTTCCTGTAGCTGATTGACCTGTTGTTCCAGCGCAGACAGCGTGCCAGAATGGCCGCGCACCCGTGCAGAGGAAGCGGCGGCGTGCGATTTCTTGCGTTTGCGGATGTTCATATGGGTCTCCTCAGTCCAGAATGATGACGATGTCGACAAAAGCGCGCGGGGCAAAGCGCAGAGGAGGCGCCGCCGTCGCCGAGCTTGGCTTGCCAAAGATGTCGTACACGTCGCCAGTGCGCAGATCGGTCACCGAGATGCGGTACGATTTATCGACTGAGACGCGGGTGCCGCCACTGCGCGGAACGCGCAAGCTGGTCGGAAAGAACAAATTGCGCAGCCTGCCTTCGCGATTGGCGCCGATGATGCCGAGTACCTGCGGCGTGTCCGAGGCGGCTGGCATATCCGACATATTGACCGCGTAGCGTTCACTACCGGCCTTGGCACGCACCGTCACCGACAGGTAGGCTTCCCTGTCATTCAGGCGCGCCAGCTCCTGTTCGGCTTTGGGAAATGGCGAGCGGATGCCGAGCGAGGTCATGATGCGGTTAACGCCGACACTGCCGCCAGCCAGGATCATCGCCGAGATGATCGCAGTCAGCCAGTCGTCTTTGCCATGCGCCCCACCGCCCTGGTATGCGTTGAACACCTGCGCCAACGGATCGAAGCCGAACTGGCGCACTACCAGAAGTGTCACGGCAAACATGATCGGCGTACGCCAGGCTTTGCCGACAAAGTATTCCTGGAACAGGCGCCAGTTGAACAGCAGTTCGAACGCGCTCTCTAGCAGCACCGCCAGAACGAAGGCGGCCACCAGTATCCGGAAAGCCTCGCCCAGCGCCGACTGCGGTATTATCGGCTTGCTATCGATGTTCACCACATAGCGCCGCTCGATCGCCGGTTTGCAGGCACCCGCCTCGAGCGCTGCGCCTACCTGTGCCAGGATGGTGACCTGACCGAATTGTCCTGCCGGCGCCGTGTAATGCAGGTACATCGTGCCATCCGGGTCGGTTGAGACCACGCCCCCCTGGCTTTTGATCAGCTGCACGATGCATTTGCCCCGATCCAATTCGACCGATGTCTCGGGCTTCACGCTGACCTGCCGGACCACTTCGGCTGCAGTCTCTGGCGCCGCTGCCGTGGCCAGGACCAGCATCAGCGACCCGAGTACTTCCCTCAAACTCCAATGCCTCAACATGTTGTCTCCTTAAGTGACGGGTATGACGGATTTCACCTTGCGTGCCCTTGGCCGTAGCGGCGCCGGTTTGCGATAGTAATTTTCTGGCGTGAGCAATTCGCTTGCCGTCACCGGCCAGTAGCCCTGGCCGTTGCGGTCGCTCTTGATCGGCACAATCGAATGCGCTCCAAGCATTGCAGCGGTACTGCTGAGGTACCAGATGAAATCGGCGTGCCGCTGCAGCAGACCGCTGCGAAAGCCGCGCGCCGGATCGGTCAGGTCGACCCGGCGCGGCAAGGGCGACTGGGCGTGCAGCGGGACCGACATGCGCAACTGCCCGGCGCTGTTGACGCCACGCTGTAGCGCCAGATAGAGCGCGGGCGGCGGCTCGACCACCGCTTCATCGGCCAAGGTCAGCGCCAGTAGGCAGTGCGCCCGGGTGTCGGACTTGATCGCGATGGGGACCGCCTTCTGGGCGCCGGTGTCCCACAGCCAGACCGATGCCGACTGAGTCAAGGCTGCGTCGATCTGCAGCATGTCTCCCGGCGCCAGCCTGGCCGGCACACCGTCCTGCTCCACCAGCTGCGCCAGCGGCATTTCGACCACGCTGGCGAGCTTGATCGACAAAGGCGTGTCGCCTCCAGAGCCGAACCGAAGCACGCGCGCCTTGCCGCTTGCGCCGACCAGATTGATCGTCAAGGTCGCCGTCGGCAAGCCGCCGCTGGGGACCAGGTCACCGCCTGGCACGGCGCCTGCGCGCTCTGCCGCTGCCTGGGCCAGCTCGTCCATGCGGCGTTCGTAGGCGATGTCCAGCATCATGGTCACTACACCGGTCCGATTGACCCGCCCGCGGTCGGCGTAGAAGGTCAGACGCAGGTCTCCCCGCTTGTCGAGATCGTTCGGTGCATTCGCCTCCAGCACCACCCGTGCACTGGCTGGCGGCCCGGCCAAGTCGCGGTCATAGGCCGGATCGCTAAATATCAGCGTGGCGGGAGTCAGTGCCAGTGCGCCCTGCGCTTGCATCACCGGATACAGCGGCATGCGCAAGGTCAGCGAGCTACGCTCGACACTGCCTTCGACCAGCGCCGGGTGCTTCGGGTCGGGCTGCGCCAGGGCCATTTCGTCCTTGACCTGGTCGGGCTGGCTGTTGAGCGAGCGCGGCAGCACGGTCCATTGCAGTTCCATGCGCGGCACGCCCGAGCTGGCTGCAAGCGCGGCGACGATCGGGGCGAAAGGAACCGGATTGGCAGTTTCGAACGGCGATGCGCGCGGGTCCAGAATCAGGGTCACCTCGGCCGCGCAGGCGTGCCACGCCACAACTGTCTGCCCTGGCAGGGTCACCGCATCCGAGCGCCAGTCGCTGAGTACCTTGCTCTGCTTGAGCCAGCGATAGCGCACCACCTGCTCGTCAATGTTCAGCTGTGCGCCGAGCTGCTTGCCGTCGCCGAACAGCGCCGCCGCCAGAAATCGGACCGGTGCCATACCCGGCTTTGTGGCGCCGGCGCTGCCCACCAGGCGCACTTCGACCCGGCAGATCAGCTGCACTACACCGTCCCAGCGCTCCGACACTACGCTGACGCTTTCCGGGCAGGCTACGACCTGAATCGCCCATGCCTCGAAGCGCCCGGAGCCGGCAAACTCGCCGGGACCACCCTGCACGATGTCGGCCGAACCGAGCAGTGCGCTGCCGCAGTCCAGCGGACGCACTCCCGACGCCTGGATACGGCGGTCGCGCGCGCCATCACCACGATTCACGGGCAAGGGACCCGGGCGCGGCGTGCGCAGTTTGCGTGCCCATGACGAGCCGGCCTGGCCCGGCGCACCGAAGCGCTGGTGGCTGGCGTCGAAAGCGCTGATCTTGTTGGCAGCTTCGGCGTCGAGCCGGGCCAGCAGCCGGGTGCGGCGCAGCGTCAGGATCCCGGCCCGTTCGCCAACCGACGCATGGGCCACATGACCGGGCAAGAATGGCTGCACATACAGTTTGGCGGGTTTTGCATCCTTCTGCTCCTGCTGGCTTGCGCGGATGGCATCGACCACATCCTGGTCGATCGGCAGGCGCACCAGCGGCGGCGCCGGCTGCAGCCATGACACCGGCGTGCCGCGCAGCCCGGAAATATTCAGCGACAGGTAGACGGGAACCTGCGCCGACGACAGCCATACCAGCGGCGCGGTCTTCATCGCGATTGCCGCTATGTCCCAGTCTCTGGCGTTGGCCGGCAGCGTCATCTGGCTCGCCAGCGCGGCAAGGCCCGAGCCCTGCCAGACGCCGTCGACCAGCGTGGCGTCGCGAATCGGCGCGCTGGCGCCCTCGCGCGGGCTGGCCAGCCAGCGCAGCTGGTCCTGGGTCCCCGGCATGGCCGGCAGGCCGCGCCGGCCGTCGGTAAAGGCCGCCGTGGCAGACCTTGGCGCGATGCGGGTGTCCAGTGCCAGCGAGGCGATGGTCCCGCCGACATAGGTCACGGCGCCGGCCTGATCGTACAGTGCCAGCAGGAAGCCGGCGGGATCAGGGTCGTGGCCGGGCGCCATGGCGCGCAGGTGAGGTGCCAGCTGAGCGGCACTTTCGGACGTGGTGGCGTGCGGCCAGGCGATCTCGCTCACCTCCTGGCCGAGGATATACAGAGTGGCGCTGGCGCGCGGCTTGCTGTCCATCGGCTGGGCCGCGCGCATGGCCACCGATGCGGCCAGCGCTAATTTGCCTTGGGAGCGTTCGAGTACGCCCGAGACTAGCGACAGGGAATCGGGTTGCGCCAGCGCGCCCGCCTGGGCCGCGCGGTCGAGGATGGCGCTGACCGACACGGCGGCGGCCAGGAAGAAAGGCGTGCCGGCCAGCGTGGCATCAGGTCCTTTGAAAGTGGTGCCGAAACTTTGCTCGACCAGCAGCGCGGCCGTAATGGCCTCGGCTTCAGCGCCTTCGGGCGAGCGCGCCAGCGAACCGGCCATCAGGGCCGCCGCCAGCGCTTCAAACGATGCGCTCGATGGCGATGGCGCAGTGGCGCGGGTGAGCGCTACTGCGCGCGTGGCCGTTCCGTCACTCCATGCCAGGTCGATCTGGCTCTTTTCCAGGTCGCTTTGATGGAGCGTCAGGCCCAAGCCGGCCAGCACGGGCAGGCGCAGAAGTGGAGTGGCGTGGGCGTTGGCGTCAAGCTTTAGTAGTCCCAGGAAACCGCCCGCCAGCATGATCCGGTCGTTCTCGTCGGTTCTCTGGTACAGGCTGCGAAACGCTTTTCCCAGTGCGCCTTGCAGTACCGTCGCGACCGCGCCGAAGCCGGCACGCACCATCCCCGCTTCCGGACGCGGTTCATACTCGCTTTCGACAATCGCATGCGCATAGCGCGTCGCCAGCGTCTTGGCATCCTTCAGCAAGTCGGCGGGCAGCGCCGGCACCAGCGCCGCCGGACGACCCACCGCCAGCGACTCGATCCCGCTCCAGCGCAAGACCTTGCCGTCACGGGTCAGCGTGTGATGCGTCACCACCGGCGTGACCCACAGCGCCTGCGAGCCGCGCTTGCACAGCGATGTGGCCAGGTTCAGCGACAAGCGGTGCCCGTCAAGCACCCAGCGAACTTCGTCGCGCGCCGCGCCGGCGCTCCCGGCCGTGATCATCACCCGGCCATTGTTCGGCTTTTTGTCCTTACGTGGCAGTGACACCTCCAGGCCGACTTTCGCTTTCACGCTTGGCCAAGCGATATCGCTGCTGGCCGCGATCTGGGCGCTGACGCTGACGTCGCCACGCCAGTGTCCCTGGCCGTCGCCGCTGGCGCGCAACGCCACCCGTCCACCTTGGATGCGCAGACCCGGGCCGAGCAATTTGTCACCGGCCGCGCTGGTATAGTCCATCTTCTGGATGATCAGCGCTTCCCCATGGCCGGCCGCCAGCGCAATAGTTCCGTCCGCCGATCGCTGGGCCCCCAGGCGCGCCAATAGCGCGCCGTCGGCCATGGCCACCGTTTTGCCTGCGGCTGTGAATTTGGCGCCAACGGCGCTAAGGGCGATGGCGCCGTTGGCTTCCTCCACCATGAGCGTGGCTTCATGGGCGCGCTGGTCCATCAGTGTCAGGGAAGGACTCGCGCTCAGGTCCCATGCGATGGCCGGGAGCAGCGGATTGGCGTGCTCGCCTTCGGGGAATATCTCGACGAAGTGATTCCACGACAGTCTTGCTGGCACCTCGCGTAAAACGCTGATGTCGTCATCAACGACGATGCGGTAGCCTGCGGACAGGTTGGCATGCTCGATGCGCAAGCGGCTGACACCGGGCTGGCCGACGATCCTGCCGTTCCAGCGCTTACTTACCTGCACCTCGAACCAGCCGTCCTTACCGTCCCCCAGATCGATATCGGGCACGCCCAGCGCTACCATGGTATCGGCCACCTGCACTTCCAGGCTGCGTCCGAGCAGCCCGAACTTCACCCCCTTGGCTGTGGGCGCGGCGGTCGCGCGGACCCGGCGCCGCACGCTTTGGCCACGCAGGGTCGAGACTGGATCGGCAATGTCGAAACCGAATTCAAGGGCGGTGGTCGAGTCGGCCAGGGTCAGGTGCGCGGCCAGTGCCGGCCCGTCTTTCTCGAGATGTAGCACCACCAGATTGGCAGGATCGTTGCGCGGATCGAGCATCAGGCGGCACTGCAGGGTGGCTGCGGCGACGCGGTCGCCATCCATGCTCAGCGAGAGCAGCCGCAGCGGCTCCAGGCGTAGTCCGCCAATCGGCAGTTCGTTGCGGCCCAGCGCCAATGCGATCCCGGCCATCACCGCATCGGCCGGCGCGAAACGCCATTCGAAGCTGCTGGCGGCCAGCAGCGCATCGCGATCGAGCGTATCGAACGCCAACGCATCGACCGGCAGCGGCGCCTTTGGCGTGGGCAGCTGCGCCACGTCGCCGTTGAACAGCACATCCTTGAACCAGAATTCGAATTTGTAGGCGCCCAGCGTCACCTGCTCGGGCCCCATCAGCGAGCGCAATTCATGTCTCGCGCCCGGATGATCCGGGTCGGCAAAGGTGACCGGCCTGACCATCATCCGCTCTTGCGCTTTGCGGATGGCTGGGCTCGCGCCGCTCATGCAGTTGTCGAACTCGATGCCATCCACAGCGAAGGTGGCCGGACTGAAGCCGAGCACATCGACCGTGCCTGCCCCCGCTGCCGATGGCGTCAGCGTCTTCGCCGCCAGGTCATGCGTGAACGAGCCCGAGTAGCCGGTCAGCGCCGTGTTGCCACTGGCCGGGTCTTGGCTACCGATGCTCAAGGTACCGTACGGAAGTGCGGCGCCGGCGGCATCGGCCGTGGTGTCGATTTTTAAGGACGTGCTCCAGGAAAGGCCTCGCACCAGCGTATTGACCTCGACAGTGGAGGGGAGATCGAGCGCTACGAAACCGCTCAGGTAGCTGTCGACCACCCGGGAGTTTTGCTGCTTGTGTTCCTGCGCCTGCCAGAACTTGATCAGCAACGGCCAGTCGAGCGCGGTTGGCACGCTGTCGGCGCTGCGCTCCGGCTCCGCTGCCGCGCCCTCTGGCGGCGGCAGGGACGCGGTGGCGAACGCCTCGTCAAGCAGCGGTAGATCGAGGTGCACTGCGCCTTCGAAGCGCTGCGCCATGCCGCTTGGGGGCGGGTCGCGCAGCGGGCGCAGCTCGACCCCGGGAATACCCACTGCCGCCATGCCGATCCCGCGCTGCGGGCGCGCGTCGCCGGTCACGCCGGCGTGCGGCCACTGGCGCAGCGCGCGCAGGTCGAACACGGCGGTGCGGCCACCATCGAGCATCAGCAGCGGCGAATCGGCCACCGGGCGCAGTTGCGCCAGGGTCACGAGTTCTCTGTCGTTTTCCTTGACGGCAACCCGCTTGAGCAGAGCGTAGGGCAGCAAGTCACGGCTTTCCAGTGGCCGCGATGAGCCGCTCGCTGCGCGCGTCATGGGCATGGTCGCCACGGCCGGGATGATCGGATGGCGCAGCCATGCCACTGCCGGCCACGGCCGGCTCTGAGGCAGGTCCTGGGGCAGGGCATCGCTGGCAAGACCGAGGGCGTTCTTAATGTGGACAAATTGATTCAGGGCGGAGCGGGTGCCTTCGTCGGCGCTCTTGAGTCCCTTGACTGCCAGGGCAAGTGCCTTTTTCAGCGCCGGCACTGCGGCCAGCGCGTCGAGCGAGGCGCACATGCGCGGAAGCTGGGTCGCCGCGTTGCCCAGCTGGGCGCTGAAAAGACCGCTGCGCGATTGGACGTAGTCCATCTGCTGGCGGTATGCCGTGCTCTCGTTGGCGCGTGGGAAGCCATCCATGATGCAGTCGCCGGCGCGCTCGAGCGCCTCGCGCGCTTCGCGCGGCCTGAGCACTTCATGCTGCCAGCGCGCGCTGCCGGTGCGAAAGCGGAGCGTCATGTTGTCCCACACCAGCACCGCGGTCTTTGTCTTCTGGTCGCGCGGGATGACGATGGCGAAACTGCCGAAGCTGGCCATCAGTGGCGAGCGCGCAGCGTCCACGCCGCTCGCGGTCTGCATCAGCGCATCGACGAACGAGGCCGGTCCTGCCCCGAGGCGCGGCAGGGCTTCCTGGGCATCGGGCCGGTCGGCCGAGAACCACAGCAAGCCACGCGCCGATAGCACGGTGGCGATCAGGGTCAGTACTGCCGCATCGAGCTGGCCGGTGCTGCCGGCACCGCGCGGCAGCACATGAATTGCACCGCTCACGCCGGCGGCCTGCTCGACGGTCAACGCCCATGGCGCGCCGCGGCCCCGGGCCGGAGTACGCTCCGGGTGGTAGCCTGACTGGACTTCGGATCCCAGCCCCCCATGGCGCAGGCGCAAAAAGCCATTGAGCACGCTCGGCGAACCGGCCACCTGCGCAGGTGACAGCACTTGGTCGCTGCTGGTGTCGAGCGGGCCCAGATTGGGAATCGGCAGCTGGAGCCAGCCATTGTCGAGTGCCACGAATGCCGGCAGCAGAGGACGTGCAAACTCGCTACCGTACGACAACCCCGCCGCACGCGCGACCGGCACCGGCGGCGGCGCCGCGATGCCATACGCGGCGCGCAACTGACCGGCCAGCCGGGCCAGCTCGACGTCGAGGCTGAGCGTGGCAGCGCCACTGCCATTGGCCGGGGGAGGCAGGCGTACTTCGAAGCTGTCTACCTTGCAGTGGCAAACCAGGTCCGGCCCTGCAGCACCGGCAGGCACCGTGACCTCAATCCCGAATGTTACCAGGGTGCGCGTTGCGCCGTTCTGGTCGGTGATGTTCTTTTCGAACAGCTTGACCCGTTCCAGCCGCAGCGTGGCGACACTATCGACGGCGCCCATGGATACCGGGCTGGCAAGCGCGATGGCCAGCTCGCAGGGCGCCACCTCAACTGTGCGTTTGGCCACCGGCCCCGGGGCGCCGCCATCCAGCGCGACAGGCCACGAAAATGCTGGCAGCACGCCGCTGGTGCGCGCGCTAAAGCGCAGACCGGTCAGGCGCTCGCTGTCGTTGCCGGCCGCAGGCACTATCTCGCGCCAGGCACGCCACCACAGCGCCGGATCGGCCGCCTCCACTAGGGTCAGGCGAAACCCTGCCCGGCCGGCGCTGTCTTGATCGGGGTGCAGCAAGACCCGTCCAATCAGCGGCGCGGCGTGGGCAGGACGGCCTGGGAACTGCAGCTGGGCGTCAAATTCAATGCCATCGGGGACCAGCCAGATGCGCGGCCACGTACTCGCGTCGGCATTCGCGGCGCTCCAGCCCTCGATGCCCAGCTTGCCCAGCCATTTCATGCCGTCCGTATTGGGATTGACATACAGGCCGACCCGCCCGGCCACCAGTCGCATAGGCGCCACGCCAATCACATCGGCACCACTGTTCTCGTTCGTCCAGCCGGCCGGGTTCAGCAGCTTGTTCGATGAGGGCAGGCCGTCGGGCAGCAATTCGGCCGTGACATGCACGAACGGCGCATCGCCCTTGGAGGCATCTGGTGCTTCGGTCACGCTGCGCATCATACGACCGTGTTCGGGCTTGGCAGTGACCGTTCGGTCGTGGCTCCACCCCAGCAGCAGGGCGTCGCGGTCCGGGTCTTCGTCGGGGTTATCCAAATTTTCGCCGCGCTCGCGATACACCGGGTTACGCGCACCCATCACCAAGTGCAGGCTCATCAAGCGCGGGCGCATGCCCTGCCTGGCGTCCACCTGGTCGGCGCTGAGTACGCGCAGCGGGTGCGCATGGTCGGCGGTGGTGCCGGATGGTTTTTGCTTGTCGTTGTAAGCGTTCTGGCGCTTGAACGCGGGTGCGGCGGCGCTCAGTACCCACATTGGCCAGGCTCCTTCGCCCGTGCCAGCCAAGGTTCCGAACAAGGCAACCTTGCGCAGCTTGTCCGGCTGGTCAGCCAGTTCGTCAATGATGCTCATGTTTCATCTCCTCGTCGTTACCAGCCAGCCCATTCAGGCAGTGTCACCACGCAGTCCGTTTCGCCCGGTGCGCTCCAGTTATCGCCGTTTTTTTCGATGGCATTGCGCCCGTCCACGGCGCGTACTGCCAGCGAGTCGGCCGCGCCCAGCAGCCGTGCGCGGCAAGCGGCCCACAACTGCCCGCCCTTGTCGGCGGCCGCATGCCCGGTGCCCGCCGCCGCCTTAGCTTCCTCCGAGGTCGGCAAGTCGTGCAAGGTCAGAATTTGTGCTTCCGCCTCCACCGTCAATGGAAATGTCACACCGGCCGTCAGCGGCGCCAGGGCGGCTGCCGCCAGGTCCACGGTGATCGTGCGCAGTCGTTCGATCCGTGCCAGCAGAGGTTGGTAGTCTGCCGCCGCAGGCATGCCGTCAGCTTCGGCCTGCATAGCAGCGCCGATCTCGGCCAGTTTCACGGCGGCCGGCAGCAGCGCCGGTTCGACCGAGGCTTGCAGGACGGCTGCGAACACGCCGACCTGCATGGCCATGCCGCGCAGCCACGCCTGGGCCGCATCGCGTTCGGCGGGCGCGCCGTCAAACGGCCCCACCGCGAGCACGACATGGTTGTCGATGCGGGCAAACGCGGTAGCTGCGGCATTGAACGCGCTGGTCAGGTCATCACTCGCCGGTGCCAGGCGCAGGCGCTGCTGTTCAGCTCCCGCTGCATCGGTACGCCGTTGGAGGCCGAAAGCGAGCGTGAATGCCCGCTCGCGCCCCGTGTCGGCATACTTCACCCGGATATCGCCACTGGTCCCGGCCGCCACGAACCGAGTGCCCCGGCAGCGCAGCACAATCGGCTCGGGCAGGTCGGTGGCCGGGGTGCCGAGCGGTTTGGCTACGAGGTTAAGTTCGGCCTCCTCGTCCTCATAGCTGGCGCCTGCGTCGAGCGTGCCGCGCCGCAGTAATGTGTAGCGCACGTTCGGATCGGGCCACCAGGCCACATCTTCGCTGCCGCTCTTGAACCATTCATGACTGGATGCTTCGCTCAGGTCGGCATGCGATACCATGCGCAGTGCTTCGATACGGATCTGGGCGAGTGGGCCCGCACCGCGCTTGATACGCAGCGTGGGTTTGCCCAGCAATGGTCCGGCCGCCAGTTCGGCCGCAGTGGCCTCGCGCATCAGCATGTTGAGCGGCCGTCGCGGCGTCGCGTCCTGGACGCTTGTCACCACACGTGAGACCACCAGTCCGGCACGCGCCACCGCCAACGCGGTGACCCGGTAATGGGCCGCCAGCTGGCTGACGCGCCAGACATCGGCGCCTTTCCACAAGGATGGATAAGCCCCGGCCAGATACTGCAGGTCGGCGCCGTCGATGCCCGCTCTGGCGTCCGGCTGTGGCGCTGGCAGCGCGGCCAGCCGTTCCGGATAGAGCTCGACCTTGGGCGGGCTCTGGTCCAGAATGGCGGCATTTAGGCGCGCCGGCCAGTCGGGATCGCGGTATTCGCGCACGAAGCTCAAGGCCGTGCCCTCGGTACCCAGGCGCGCGAACAGGGAACGGTTGGAGAACGCCAGGCCCTCCTCGCCGTGACGCGCCAGCACCAGTTCCCACTGGCCGCTGTCCGTCTGAGGGGAACGAACCAGGCGCGAACCAAGGAACACCGGCGGCTCGATACGCTCGGTACGGGGCGAGGCTGCCAGCGCGTACCCGAGGGCGCGCCGCAGCACCGCGCTCTGGCCGGCGGGCCGTGCAATCAAGCCTTCGGTGAGCAGTTGCTCGCTGTGGGCCTGCTCTTCAAAGTAGCCGGCGCCAAGCGCCAGGTTCTGATAGCGCGGACTTGGCCGCACTGCATAGACGCGCGCGTGAGCCCAGCGGTCGGCATGCAGGAACGACAGCACAATCTGTCCATGCGCATCGGCAGCTAGGTTAAGCGGATTGGCCTTGATCGGCGCGGCCAAGGCGAAATGCACGCCTTCCTGCAGGCGATCCAGAGCGGCGCCGTGGGCCAGGTATCGCATGGTCCAGGGAACGTACACGGCGGCGATATCCTTGAACTGGTCTAGCGTGCCGGCGGCCAAGCCAGGTTCTTTCGGCCAGGCCAGCGCCGGCGCGGCGAAGCGCAAATTCATACGCAACGAGCGGAAGGCCCCACCTTTTGCATCGGACACCATCAAATCTTGTGCCCACTGCTCACTATTAATGGCAGCAAAGCGTTCGTACGGCGATGCACCCTTGTCCAGCGCTGCTGGCGAGAGAATCGGTTGGAACGCCGGTTCGCCGATTTTGCTGGAAACCAGCCCGTCGGACGGATAATGCAGCGCCTCGGTCGCGCGTTGGTCGACCAGCGCGAACAACTCGGTCACGCTGTACAACTTTTCGGTAATCACCAGTTCGGTTTTTTCCGCGACCGCGGGCGTGGTGGCAGTGGCGGCAAGCGCCGCGGTGATGACTGTGCTCGTGGCCGTGCGCACTCGCGCTTTGAGTCTGATGGCCGGTTGGTCCAGTGTGGAGCCGCTGCGCACGCGCAGGAAAAACTGCAAGCCCGGTGCGGGGAGCAGTTCGCGCACGGCGCCCTTCTTCCAGTCCTGCACGGGGAGGCGCTCGGCCAGGCCGACAGCCAGTTCGGTCACCTGGCCATCGAGCATGGACAGCAGCTCGCAAGTCTGGCCGCGCGCTTCGAATTCGATTTCGTAGCCGATCAGGCTGCGCACCGCAGTTTGTCCTGGCAGCAGTTCGCCGGGCGTCAGTTGGATGAGCTGTTGTGGCCAGTTGCCCGGTTCCCAGGTCATGTCGAGACGGTGATAATCATAGACCGGAACCTGGACTGGCCGCAGCGAGAGCTGGGCCAGCGACAGGCCGGCGTCGTCGAGCTCCAAACCTTCGGCCTCGAGCTCTTTACCTGCACTGGCAAGCACCGCGTCGAAGGGACCGGCCACCCGGTCCTGGCCGGGACGCAGCAGCACCTCCACGAAAGGCTGGCCGATCGCGGACGGGCCGGCGGCGTAGATGGTCCGATATCTGGCCACGGTCGACTCGAATACGTGGCGCACACGCAGCAGCAGCTCGTGCGGGCTGAGAAATTGATCGAGATCGCGATCGTACAGACGGATCGTGCTGGCCAGCCCGAGCTGTTGCAAGGCGCCCCAACCGTACGGATCGGTATCGGGCGCGGTATTGGCCAGAAAGCCCGGCATGGTAGTCGCTTCAACCGGCTGCACCGGCTGGACCGACACTACGTAGCGCCGATACAGGCTGGCATGGTCGCTGCTGTATTCAAGCTCGCCGATCACTTCCTCGAGCACCGGATGCAGGGCGGCGGACAACGTGACCGGCTGGATAACCGTTGACAGCACCTTGGCACCAGTCTTGTCCAGCGCACTGACCGACACCGAGCACAGCAGATTGGTGCCGTCGGCAAGTGCGGTAGCGAGATCATCCGCTAGGCTGTTCTCGAGCCGGCACACCAGTGCCAGCAAAGCCGCGCGCACTTGTGCCGGGCTCAATTGCTTGCCCGCCGCCGATTGCAGTTTCATCACGGCGCCCGGCGCTTCGGGCTTAAGCAGCAAATGGGCGGGTACACCATCGGCGCCAAAACCGAGCTGATGCAGTTCCAGGGTGTGGCGTCCGGTAAGCTTCGCCACCAGGGCGGCGCTTTCGGTGGCGCCGCTCCAGACCATGCTGGCCTGCAGCCGCCACGGCTCGCCATGTGCCAGCAGGTCGGCCACTGCCGCTTCCGAGGCGGTTGAAAACAGGCGCAGGCGTGGAACCCGGCGCGCAAAAGCGATAGTTGACTCGGCCGCTGAATACCAGGCAGCACGGTGCGGCGCCGATTGTCCCGCGCGTCCATCTGCGCGTTGTTGAAGGCGCCAGGTCTCGCTCGGATAGTGGGCTTGCCACCCTGGCCAATCCTTGTTCGCATCCGGCAGCAGGCGCGCCGTGTGCGTCGATACCCGTTCGATGCGGGCCACCCGGCGCGCACGTTGCCACGTGAGCGGGTTCGATTCGAATACCGGCAATGCCGCAGTGTCCAGCGGTGCCAGGTCGTCCAGGTCGAGTTCGTGCAAATCGAACCCGGCCACGCAGCGCGCATGCAGTGCATCGATGGCGCCGGCGCTGGTGTCGTCAAATAGCGGCGCGGCGTCGAAGCTGACGGTGGTCATCACGCGCCGTTCCGGGTCGCGCACCAGTGCAAGGGGCGTGTTGGTCTGCTTGAGCAGGTCGTCCAGGCGGGCATCGGCGGACGGCGCCCGAAAGCGCGCAAAGCCGGTGCTGGCGCGCACCTGGCCGGGTCTGTGCGGCGGCATCTCGAGATGAACCGGCCATTCGAACGCTTCCGGCCGCATCAAGCCGATATCGTAACGCAGCGCGTCGGTCGGCTCGACACGTACCTCGATGCTGACTGGTACCGGCTGCGACCTGCTGACGACTTGGGTCGTGGTGTGCACTTGCACGGTCACGAGCGTGAAACGGGTGGCAATGCGCGCGCCGTTCCCATTGCGACGCCACAGGCTGGCCAGGAAGTCCATGGCGCCCTGTTCGTGCGGCAACGGGGCGGGCTTGCCGGCCAGTGCCGTGTCGACCCGTTCCATGCCTGTGCTGCCTGCCAGCAGGGCCCAGTGCGGGTAAGTGGCCAGGGTGTCGTGGTCGGGCTCGAGGGCATCGATGAAGGTATCCGGCGGCACCTTGCCATTGTCATCAGTGACGAGCACAAAGCTGGCCGGGTCGATGCGCCAGGCGCGCGCGTCGGCGCCGGCCTGCGCCGACGCGGCCATGCCGAGGCGGCGCTCGGTCAGGCCATCGGTGCCATAGTGGCCGGACGGGCTGATGTTTTCCGGATCGGCGTAAAGCACATAGTACCGTTCCACGTCATGCCCGGGCGCTTTGGCCATGGAGGCATCCTTCAATCCCATCACCACCCCGAGTGCCTCAAGCGGCATGTCAGCGCCGTGGTGGGGTGCGGTGCCGCCCTGCGCGCCCAGGCGCTTGACGACAAAACGCAGCTCCGCCTCGGCCGGACGCAGGCGCGGTACCGGCTTGGGCACGTCCACCAGAAAGGACTTGGGTAGCCCGCGCGAGCCGGCGATGTCGACCGGCGTGACGGTATAGCTGAGCGAGACGGTTTCCGAGCTGCCGAACTGGGCTGCCCAGGAGAGCGCGCCGGCCAGCGCATCGGCCTCGCCATTGGCCGGTAACAGCGCGCGCCGCACTTCCGGCGCCAGGTCGGCCAGGTCGTCCGACAATTGCCATTCCGGTGCCAGCTGGCTGACGGTGCGCTCGGCCTCGTTCCACGGGCCCAGCGTGGCGCAGGCCTTGACCAGCATCGGACGCGGGGTGAACTCCTGCCCCTCGACAGTGCGCACGACCTCGTAGTGCTGGAGGAAATGCTCGGGGTTGGCGGTCGGGTCGGCAGCCACGAAAGGCACCTGGAGCACCCAGTCAAGCTTGATGCCATCGGCCTTGCGCGCGCTGCGATCGGCAGCCAGGGTGGGGTCGACCAGGTCGAACCAGGTTGAGAGCGGGTTGAGGGTCGTGATCTGGCCCGGCTCTTTTTCCGGCGCGGCCAGATCGTTGCGGTGAATTTTCAGATTGCCCAGCTGTTCCAGCGCCGCCACCGGCCCATAGAACACCAGGCCGATGTCGGTCACATGGGCGAAGCGGGCATCGGCGGCGCCACTGTCGGCCAGCGAAACGAACTGGTCGGCGAACATGCCCAGCACGGTGGAACGGGCCTGGTGCACCGCATCGTCGACCGGTTTGCCCTCGGCGGCACTGAGCTGTCCCCGTTGGAATTTGTCACGCTCGGCGTTTTTTTGGTCTTCATTGCCGCCGCCTGGGGCGCCGGGCCGCAAGTGGATGCGCGCCTCCGGCTCTTGCCACGGGCCCGACTGGCGATACGGCGTGACATCGACAACGCCGTCGTGCCAGAGCGTATCGGACAGGTAGCACTCGTCGAACATCTGGGCCAGCGTGAGCAGCGTCGAGCCGTCCTCGGTCTTGACCGGCTTGTTCCAGCTCGCCTTGACGGGCAGCTTTCCTGCATCAAAATTGAGGGCAACGAATTTGCCCTGAGCCGAATCGAAATGCTGCAGCTGCGCCAGCGCGGCCACCAGCGCCGCACCGGGCGCATCCGGCAGCACCAGGATATGAGGGGGATGGCTTTCATCGCGCTGTGGCGAGTCCTTCAGGAACTTGGACGGAGCCGCATAGAACGCCGAGCTGAAATCGGACTTGGCTGGCTTTTTGATGGCCGGATCGAGCAGACGGGCCTGCTGTGGAATGAGCGCGGCATAACCCCAGCCTTCGGGCGCCGGCGCGCCTTGGTGCATGGCGGCCCTGCGCATGACGCACCAGAAATCAGTGCGGCGCGGTACATGACCCAGATGCGAGCGCGCCTGCGAAGGAGGCTTGACCGGCCGGCCAGGCGCGGATGGCGTCGGATCCATTTTCAGGCTGGCCGGCGCCGGCGCGCTGGCCACAGCATCGGCGTGGCGTGCGTCGTCGGTCATGCGTTCATCGCCAGAGCGGGCCAGCCAGGCCGGCGCGGCATCCGGTTCCTCGGCCGTGATCGACATGGCCATGAAGCGCTGTACGCGTGCGCGGGCATCATCAAGCTGGCCCTGGCCGACCACGAAGCCCAGGGCCACCGACAAGGTGCAGCCGAACACCGACACGGCCACGCGCGCCTGCACCCTGGCGCCCACGCCCTCCGTCGAAATGGCGATTTCGATCGCCGCCGAAAATTGCAGCGTGACGGTAAAGCCGATACGCAGTGTGAAGCTGGTCAGGCCAAGGTCGATTTCCATCCAGGCGCGGAACGCTACCTCCAGCCTGGCGTCGAGCGAGATCAGGCCGTACACGAGCGAGCCCTTGAAACGCCACGACAGGTAGCACAGCACGCGCGCCACCAGGCTGGCGGTGAGCGTCGCTTCGGCGCAGATGCCCACCGGGCCAATCTGCAAGGCGCCGCTGAAATGGAAGTAAGCGTCGGCTTCGATATTGTAAGCCCACAGCAGGCCATCGTCAGCCGCCCGGAAAATCATCCCGCCGCGCACAGTCACGCGCATGTTTTCCTGCTCCATCAGCCGCACCACCAGCTGGTTCGGCCAGCCCAGTTCATAATGGAACAGGCCCGGCTTGATGAACAGCGTGGCCGACCAGTCGACCGTCTGCAAGGCCGAGCGGAGCGGCGAGCCTTTAGCTAGCGCCGGTATGCTATCGCCGATGTAGCCCTTGCTGTTGCCGATCATGCGTGCCAGCAGGCGCTGCTGGGGCGCCGAAATGAACAGGTAGCCGCGCAAGCCGGGATTGGCGCGCAGGCCATCCTTGTCGTTGAGGTAATCGATGTAGTTGACGCCGACCCAGCCGCGCAAGCCCATGAACAAGGTGAAATCGGAGCGGATGACCGCCACTAGGTCGAACAGAAAGGGATTTTGTGCAGCTTTCTCCTGATCCTCGTCCCAGCTCTTGTTGGCCGGGTACACCTGGATCACGCCCTTGAGCGCGAGCGTGACGCGGTCGCCCTCGGCCTCCGGCTTCCAGGCCGAGAATTTGTGCAGGTCGCCCTGGGTCTTGGCTACCTCGTCCAGCGTGTTGATCAACTTGGGAATCGAGGTGGCGCGGTCGGCCGCGGCTATGGCCTCCAGCGTGTAGCGGAAGCCCAGGCCGAAGCCGAATTCGCGCAGGTAGAAATTCCAGATCACGGTGGGAATCTCGATCGCCATCTTGCGCTTCTCGGCGTAGAAGTAAAACGACTTGCGGCGCTCGCCGGGCCGTTCCTTGCTTTCGAGTTCAAGAAACCCCAGGCTGGCGCCCATCGATCCCCAGCCGGGAATGTCAAATTCGCCCCGGCCCAGGAAGCCGTAGGCGTTGTAGCCCTCGGGCGCCAGTTCCTTGCCTTCCACTGTGGTAGTGTTCTCGTCGACGGCGATTACTGCGCCGCGTACGCGGATCGCGCCTTTGAGATTGAGGTCGATGCCAAGACCGTCAGCCTTGATGCGGGGCAGCGACTGGTCTTTGGCAGGCGGCGCAATCCACAATCCGTGGAAATCGATCGACGGTTGCATGACGTCGCCGATCTCGACGAACTTGATTTGGCCGGAAATATTCACCGCCGGGGCGCCATCGAATTTGGGCGAGGCGGGGTGGTAGCCGAAGCCGCGCAGCTCGAATGTGAACAGGTTGAACAGGTTGAAGCTTTTCTTCGGATTGAGGGTTTTCTGAAAGGTGATATGTTTCATCAAAACGCGCGGGTCAGACGAGAGCGGCGTGCGCTCCAGGTTCATCTCGACGCCATCGAGGTACTGCAGCAAGCCGCTTTCAAACTCGCCAGACTTGGGCGAAAAGCGCAGCGACCCCGTGACCAGATAGTAGAAGTGGTAGCCGCCATCCTTGACGAACGCGATGTCTAGATCGCTGATGGTGAGCGTGAAGCGCGCGGCGTGGCAAATGATCGGGTCGTTTTTCTTGTCCAGTTCCACCTTGCCCGACTGCAGAACAATACCTTCGCCTTCGACCTGGCCGAACGTCAGTGCCACCGTGCAATCGGCTTCGCCGATCAGGTCCGGCGGCAGCGCGCCGCGCCCGGCGACCGTGGCGCTGACCAGACGGCCGCCCTTGATTTCGAGTGAACCCTGGGTGAACTGGAACGGGACGTCAATGCCGTTCAGGCGCACCGGATTGCACGCCACGTTGGCCACCAAATCGAGCCCGCCGGCACCAATCTTGAATGTCGCTACCTCGAACACGATGCCCTGGCCATCCGAGGATAGGCCGCCAAAGCGCAGTTGCATGCGCGCTTTGCCTTTCAGACTCGTGGCACCGGCCTTGGGCGAATTCAGTTCAAAGCCGCTCTGGCCGCCGGCAAAGCCCAGCGCGAACATGTCGATGCTGGTGTTTTGCGCGCGCTCGTCCGGGTCGGCCTGTTCAATCACCCACAGCAGGCCCAGTGCGCTTTCCTCGATGCGGCGCGAGGCGATCGGGAAGCTGTTACCGGCTTCAAATTTCATCGACAACGTATCGAGCGATAGGATGGCTTTGAGCGTGATGCTCGTCTCCAGCCCGGCCGCCTTCAACCCGAGGATCAGATGGACAGTGGCGCTGCGCTCGGCCAGCTGGGCGCTGGTCTTGCTGTCCTTGACCCAGATGACGTTCGAAAGCGATCCCTGGAGTTTTTCGAGGAAGCTCGGCCCGCCGGCAGGCGCCGCTTCGTTGCCCGACTCGCCCATGCCGAGCAGCGGCAAAATGCGTTTCGGTTCGAATCCCACGTCAAGGTCGAAGCCATCCTCGAGCGGCAGCAGCGTGATCGGTCCTTCCATGCTGCGCACCTTGACACCAATTTTGCCCGGCACATCGATCAGAGTTGATTTGCCGGCCATGCGCTGAAAAAATACTGGTTGGCCGCGCGACAGCCCGGCCAGCACCACTACCACATTCGCGCCGTCGTCCACGGTCTTGAAATCCAGGCCAAGACTCAGCAAGGGCTTGGTTTTTTCAGTCCGGTCCGCGGGCGCCGTCTGGGCGCCGTCGACATCGCGCAGCGGCCGCTTGGAGGGGCCGGTTCCGGCATCAGCACTGTCGAGCCACAGATCGGTTGACAAGGTGGCGGCACGCATTTTTCCGGGGCCGGGGGCCGCCTCGCGGCTGAGAATCAGATAGGCACCGGGGGCGCTCACGAAGTCGAGCAGCAGGCCGGGCTGCCACTCGCCCGGCACCTCCAGACGCAAGCCGAGTAGTTCATGGATGCGCGCAGGGCTAGGTGCGCCGTTCTCGCGTGAGGTGATCAGCACCTGGCGCAGTTCGAAAGGCTGGGTGGCAATGCGCAGTTCAAGCGCGAAGCGCGGCGGTGTGGCTGAGCTCAACAGCTTGCCGATCTGACGCAGCAGTTCGCCTAGCATTTCCCCGACGGCTGCCAAGCCTTTCGCCAGCAGGTCGCCCACCGCCCCGAGCGCGGCCCATGCCTGTTCGGCGACGAAGATGGCGGCCCGGCCGGCCGCCAGTGCCATGCGGCCGAGGATATCGAGCAGTTTGGCAGCCTGCTCGGCCACCAGCGCGCCGAAGTCGACCAGCAGGTTGACCACGGCGGCGCCGCCGCGCACTATAGCGTCGGCAGCCTTGGCCAGCAACACGATGGGAAAAGGTGCCACCAGCGCCAGTTCCAGCAGCCGCGCACCGGATGGATCGATTTCAATTTTGCCGTCGAAGGTCAGAAAGGCGTCGGCATCGTCGCGCACGCGCAGCGTCAGCTGATCGAACGCGATGACCGCACGCAGTGTGGGGCCGCTCGGAGTAGCGGCTCCGCCGAACGCATTGCCTTGATGCGACGGCGTGATGGTCATGTCCTTCCAGCTCACTTCGAACGGGCCCAGGCGGCGTGGCGCGGAGGGGGCGACATGGATTGGCGCCATGCTGGCCACGACCACGCCGCCCAGCACTTCGCGGTTGGGCAGGTCGCCCAGCTGCAGATTGTCGATAGCAATCGAAAGAGGCCCGGCAGTCTGGGTGGTCGTGACCTTGAAAGTGGCAATCTTGGTCGTGGTGGCCAGGTCCTCGCTGTCGGCAAAATCGTTGGTGACCACAGCCCAGTCGATTTTGGCCTGGCCGCTGCGCATTTTGAGGCACAGCCGTGGCTCGGTCGCGGCGGGGCTGGGATTGGTATGCTCGAGGTTGACGAGTGTGTCGAGTCCGAACTGCCGGAAGGTCGATTCGGCCAGTGCCAGTCCGTTGGCTTTCAGCGTGAGCAAAAAAGCAGTGACGCGCAGGTCGAACGAGGGCAGCTCAAAGGATGGCAAACGCAAGGCAAAATCGTCGAGATCGATGCGCAGGGTGGCGCCAAGCGCGGCGTCGAGGACGACAACCAGCGCATACGGGCGCATGGTGCCGGCAATTTGTACCAGCGCCTGGGCCGCGATGGCGACATGGACCTTGAGCGCCAGGATAGCGCTGGCGCCGGGCGTGCTGGTGATGCTCCACAGTTCCAGTTTCACGTTGGCGCTGGCAAAGGCGGCAGCGCCACCAAAAGGTGTGGTTACGCCAAGGAAGGCGGTGTTGCTGGCCTGGTAATCGACATCAACCGACTGCAGTCGGCGCTGGCCCTCGGCTACCAGTGCCAGAAAGCGCGTACGCACAACGCTGTCGGCCACTTGCGCCAGCGCCGTGGCCAGTTGCAGCGAGTCGCGCAACGCGCCGTTTTCCAGCAAAGCGCCGTGCACGCGCACCGGACTGGCCAGGCTCAGGCTGCAGGCCGCCGGTTCAGCCTCCTGCGGTGCGGCCGTGCACGGGCCGACGATACGGTCGATGTCGACATAAGCCTCGCTCAGGACGTTAGCAGGGGTGACAATTTCGCCAAGGGTGCCGTCCGCTTGACCGGTTAAGAAAAATTGGGGAAAGCCGGGAACCGGGATTGCAATGTAGATCGACACGCGCTTTCTCCTGATATTCAGTCACGCGCTGATCATCAGCGCGCCGGGACAGATTGCAAGGATTGGAGACTTGTGTTCTAGAGGCAGCAGATTCGGAGGGCACATGGCGGGAAGAGGATTGACAGGCGCGGTACGAACTTGTGCCTACAAGAGTAGACGGAAAGGCAACTCAGATATCGCCGAGTTGTATTTTTGAGACTATTTTAAAAAAAGAAATATTCGCTGAGTTTTGGCATGCGATTGGCGGTATGATCACGCGCGCAGGTGCAGGCTGCACAGCACGATAGCGGCCGTCACCAGGTTAAGTCCGCTGGCACGGTAGCGCTGCTGTTCGAAGCTCCGGTCCCGGATCTCGCCGAGCCGGTGGATGAAGAACGCCCTGGCCAAGGCGTTACGCGCCTCGGCCTTGTTCAAACCCGCATGCACGCGTCGGCGCAGTTCAACGCTTTGCAGCCAGTCCAGAATGAACAGCGTCCGCTCTATGCGCCCCAGATCGCGCAGCGCGATCACCAAGCCGTTCTGGCGCGAATAGCACGCTAGCATCTTGGACCAGAGGCCCAGCGGCGCATAGACCTTCCTTCAATCGACGCTTACGCAGTTTCGGACTTTTCAGCACAAAAAGCGGGCGGAGTACCAAATATCGGATATGTTGAGCTGCCGACCCATGTACGCCCCAGTTGAGGGTGCCGCCACGCATAGCAGATGACAACTCCGGGGGAATGAGTGCGGATAAATCGAGCGTGTGGGTCGGACCAGGATCCGATACGCGAGTGCCAGGGAGGAAGGAATGCCGGGCCCCATCATCAAAGCGCTCTACATGGTGCCTGCACTCACTGCAAACCCCTATCCCCGTTGTATAGTCAACGCGCAGCCACCAGCAACCCGCCGCGCACGCATGGCGATCATCACACCCACAGCCTGTGCAGTAGGCGATTCCGGTGCTGATGGCCGAGCCGTTGATCGTCAATTTTCCAGACTGAATATCATCCGCAACCTTCTTGTACGCTGCGGCCAATTCGATGCGGATGGTCTGTGTGGATTTACCCTGGTAGCAGTGTATTTGCCATACGCCAACCTGGCCGCAGAGGCATGGAGTACCGACCAGAGAATCAATTTCATGCGGTTTCATTTTCATGATGACCACCTGAGGAAGCGTTTTTGGTGAATTCAATATAGTCCATGGAAAGCCATTGACAACTTTTTTTAGTTGTCAAAATCGATGAATGTGTTTATCCTGCCCGCCGGCCACAGGCCGCAGGGCCACACGGCGCCGCCGGCGCGGCGCGGCGCGGCGCGGCGCGGCGCGATACTGTCAACGATGCAGGTACTGCCCGGCGCCGCCGGCGTCTTCCTCTAGATTCATTAGTTATCGGAATATATTTTTATTATGTTCAATTATTTTTCAAATGAAATTTTTATCGCTGTTCAATAACTTCCTTGCGTAAGCTCATAAGACAAACCGATAAAAAATATGTTGACATCCCGAGTTTTGTGCTAAATTAACTTTGCGGGGTTGGTCGGTGGAAGGCTGAATACAAAATTGCGTTAGCACAAAATGCGGACTCATCCATTTTGGGAATGAAAGTGTAGTTTCTACATGGCCAACTCCTCATGTTCGATGAACTTGAGGAGTTATCATGACAATCCAAAGCAAACCCATCATTTATTTCGTCCCCCCAGTTTTAAAGCTGGGGCCGCTTAATGACCACAGATTGCAACTTAATATTGCAATTTCCTTCGGAAGCGACTTCCTCTCCACGGGACTTCTTCTCCATCCTATAGACGCGTCCCATCTATCCCCCCTTCTCCGCTCCGGCAAAGAAGAGAAAATTCAATTCCTTAGCTTCATTCCGATCTCATCCATCGGCTCGAACCGCTATGCCAATAGCTCCCCTTCATCAGATCCATGGGGAATAAAATGATCAGACTCAATATTAAAGATGCCGCAATTCGGGTATTGATTATCGAATCTCTGCTGGATCAGGCGGACAACAATACCGCCTCCTTGTTAAGCCAAGGTATCGACTCCGAATGGGTTGAGAATCTACGCAACCTGTCGTCACGGGACGCCCTCCGTGTATCACATTTTCAAAACGTAACCATGGAGGTTACCTTAAACGAGAAGCAACTATCCCATGCCTTCGCTCAGGCGGCAGATGAACGGCGGGTTCGCCATTTGCAAGAATATTTTGTACGACATGGTGCTTCAGTATCGATGATTTGCAAAATGTTCAAGATGAGCAGCAAAGAAGCCAAGGCAGCAAAACATCTTCTACTTTCCGAGCAACGCTTGGGACGGCCTCCAATGCCAAATCCCTATGAACGCGAGGACATACATGAAAGTTGGGACAAAATTGTTAAGGCAAGTCCGACTTCGCCAATTCGGGAACAACTTTTTTCACTTCATAATATTTTCCCATCTCATACCCTGGCGACTTTGTGGCTGGTAATTAATGAGTTCGAACCATATACCAATCAAGGCACCGCCAAGAATAATCAGCCACTCGCGCGACAAGAAACCAAATGGGATGGAGGTAACTGCGTACACAAACTGGTTAACCTGTCCAAGAGAACGGCTTCAAATATTTCATAAAACATATTCCACTTACAGGGGACTAACATGGCGGATAATATTCAGGACGACTCAACAGCAAACGGCAATGACGCCTCGACAAGACTCATTTCAATAGCAGATATCTACTCTTTTATTCCGTCTCCGTTTGTTACCACAACTGAGGTGGTATTCGAAACCGAAGAGGGCTCACCATTTACGGACGGCTATTCCATTCCCAAAGAACGGGAAGCATTGCGTGATCTCTTGGAATCCGACACGCCGGACAAAAATGACCCACGATTTAAACGACTAATGATGTATGAGGAACGTCTCTTGGAATTCAATGTCATGCAGGAAGAGTACGAAAACCGGGCTGGCGCAGAAAAAATTGTCTCGACACAAGAAGCTGTGCATTTGCGAAGTCTTGGATCTCTAATTAATGAGGACCAAGACACGATGCAACTGCACACCAAGGAAGCGTTTCGCCTCTTTATGGGACGTGCTAAAGATCCAAATGGGCAATACGCGCAGATTGTAGGCGGAAAACGTGTCGCTGCCGCACTTAAATGCCTTTGGCTCTTATCTGGCGCTGATAATCCCTATGCAGATTGGGCACTATTACGCCACGAAGAACTGATGCAGGACATCACCCGTCGATTAGAACGGGAAGTCAATCGACTGCAGCAAAAACTGGAAGCGCAGCGTGTCCGGGGCCTTCAATATTCGATCTTGCGTTCAGCCGAACCAAAGGTGCTTCTGTTGGGATTCAAAAGCCCGTACGGCTATGCAATCAGCGATCTCGTCGTCCATTTTGACTATTACATTCGAACTGTAAAAACACTGGTGCGAAAAGATCAACTCACCGACGATCAAGGCCGGCAAAGCATCCGCGAATTAACACGCGTAATACGGGCGGCGTTCATTGAAACGGCCCGCTTCGAGCGATTCCTGATGCGTCCAGAACTTCGCGATTTATGCCGAGCCGATTTTGTGCCAAATGCATCCGGTGATGCAGCAAGACGCCAATCGGACGTAACTCAATTACTGGGCCTTATTCACCCTGATGTGTACAACGGCAAGCTCCAGCCACGTCACAGTCGCAGGCGATTGAATTTGGCGCCACACGAAAAATCCATACTGGCGCATGTCAGCTCGGAGATGGAAAAACAAGCCGGGAATGACGTTGAGGCAGCGGCAATTGACAAGCTGCTTTGACGAGCCGAAATAGGACTGCAGAGAGATTTCAGGAGGTCATATGGACTGCGACAGTTTTCCTTCTCAACTAGAGAAACCGGGTCGTGAACCCACGGATGCGCCAGTTGCCGTTTTTCCCTTCAGGCCCGTACGGCTACCGTCGTTGCCAGCGATGTCGCTTAGCGGCATGGATTTCGTTGCCCCCGATCCATCGTCAACATCAGCCGATATTGCTTCTGGTCTTGCCGGTCAACATCATGTAGACCGAAAAGCCTTTAAGGGTAGGGGCGACCGCCGCCGCCTGCTCAAAGCACAAGCTGCTGTTGACCAGGTCCATCAGGATATGCGGCGGCTCGCTGTAGCCACCAAATCAATTAAGGCGAAACGTTTCTATTTGGCCATCCACACTCGAGGATCCACTGGTCAGTTATCGCTTCGGTGGAGACGCGCCGGAACCACCGATACCAGCCACATCGCATGGAACGAACTTGAGGATTTCTTGTCGCCGCTTCCATCCGATCTCGTTCAGTGGTACCAGACTGTCAATGAGATGGTCACCTCTCTAAATGCCCAGGAGAAACACAATCGCTCGATTTTACGACATTTCACGGAACTAATTCAACGGTAAAGCATAAGCCTAGCCTGATGTACTTCTTCCATTCAAACCCACAATAGGCAGACGCGCCGAGCCTCTTGTGGAAACACATGGCGCTTAATGAACTTGGAGGTTGGAATGCCAAACATATTTCAAGGTGTCGGTAATTTAGCGGACGCACCGTCCATTAAAAACATCACAGCAAGAACAGGCAAAGCGATGATGGCGGCAGAAATGCGGGTGTTTTTTGATGAATACGAGAAAAACGAGGACGGTTCTTATGCGCAAAGTGGTGGAATATGGCTCCCGGTAACCACATATGATCACACCGCTGAAAATTGCGCGCGGTTGCTGCGCAAAGGTGCGCGCGTGAAGGTGGAAGGACGGCTCACGCAGTTTGAAGCGCATGACGCTGCGGGCAATGCCATCACCGCGTTCTCAGTCGTAGCAAGTGCGGTGTTTTTGTCGCCTACGCGGGTCGATTCAGTCCAATTTGCTGAATCTCGCAATAAAAGCTCGCCAAACACCTCGGACGAACCGCCACCATACTATGGCGAGTTCGATGAGCGGCGAGCGTAAGCCTGATCCTGTGAAACCAGGGCCAGTGTCCCGGCCCTTTTTGAGGAGTCATCATGAGAATCATCAATGTACTGTTCGTTGGCGTAATCGCGACATCATACTCGGGCTGCGCAAATTTTGACCCGACGCTTAATGGTCTGGTAAAAATCAGTAGCCATTCAGCTAAGCCGTCAGGATCAAGTGATCGCACTATTGCGCCAACTTATATATCGACCGCCACCTCTTCCAAAGAAGAAGGCTGCACGATGCTGCCCAACCGAAAAAGTCGCGTCGACGTTGATACGCTCTACGGGCGAGCGATGACCCGCTTCGGCTTTAAGTCACCAGAGCAAATTGCGATTTATCGCAAAACAGTCGACAGGACTTATTTGGTCGATCAGGGGTACAAACATGAAAAGCAAAATGGCGCTTTCTACCATCTGGCCCAAACTGTCCCATATGCCGCAGTTGGTGTGTCGCGAGCGATGTGGCTCGAATTGAAGTTTTCAAAAAATGGTACCGGTAGCGACGTCACCGCCGAATTTTGTGTCGATCCTGCTGATCCAATCGCGTCCAGCAGCACTAACCGCCAGAAAATCAGCGCCCGAATCCAGGAAATTCTCGGTGGTTAACGCTGTTCCAGCGCCTTAAATATTGAAAGGAATTCCAATGGATATCTCTAGTTTGATCCTGCTTTTGGTGATTTGTGGCATAGATGCCCATTTTTTCTTGAAATGGTGGTGGCCCATTATTAAGGAACGCAAGAATTTGACGCCGGAACAAATGATTGAGCGCGCCCTCCAAGCACCGGCCAAGGGCGCGCAGCGGCAAGGCGTGAAGTTCGGCTCTCAGATCAGGACGTTGGTGATCATAGTACTCAATGCTAGTTTGTTGTGCGCGTGGCTGTGGATCAGCCATAGCTCGTTTCTCGTGCTCTGGCTTGGCATAGGCTACCTCACTGTCGGATTCATGGTCCAGCACCTGGTCAAAGTGCCGACGGCCTCCAAATTGGCCGGCCTGAAGTTTCTGGATCGCTTCTGGCTCAGAATTTTCTATGCTTGGTTTTGGCCGGTCTATGTCCCATATATTTCTCGCAGGAATTAACCGACTTCAATTTATGAGGAGCGCACGCCATGACGATCAAAATTCTTATCGGTGACGTGCGAGAGCAGCTGCGCGCCCTGGCCGCCGATTCCGTCCATTGCTGTGTCACCAGTCCACCGTACTGGGGACTGCGCGACTATGGCGTCGACGGCCAAATCGGCCTAGAGGCGACACCAGCCGAATTTATCGCTGTCATGGTCGACGTATTCGAAGAGGTGCGTCGCGTGCTGCGTCCAGATGGCACCTACTGGATCAATATGGGCGACAGCTATGCGACCGCCGCTGGGCGCGTCGGCAATCACCCAGGTGGCGGGGCGCAAGGCCAGGCATGGCGCGGTGCGCGTGGCGGTCATGAAGGAAAGCAGGCGTATAGCGTCGGCACCCGCGGCACCGGAACGCTCACACAGCCAAACTGCATGCCGCAGCAGGGCCTGAAACCAAAGGATCTTGTCATGATGCCTCACCGCCTGGCCATCGCGTTGCAAGACGCTGGCTGGTGGGTGCGCCAGGACATCGTCTGGAGCAAGCCGAACCCGATGCCCGAATCCGTGCGCGACCGTTGCTCCAAGAGCCACGAGTACATCTTCCTGCTTAGCAAGAGCGAGAAGTACTTCTACGATGCTGAGGCCATCAAGGAGCCGGCCGCCGGCGCCGCGGACCACCCGCGAAACAGCTTCGGCAAAAAAGATTACGACGTACCGGGCCAGAAACCGCAGAAGCGCACAGCACGCGGCGTCGGGTTTGGTCATGGCACCGATGCCGATGCGCGTCAACGTGGCCGCGCCATGGCGTGCAGCAAGGACGACGGGCGCGACGAGCAGGGCCTGCGCACGGCCGCGCGCATGAGCGGCGGCGCCGACTTCCGCGAGGATCCTGCCGCCCGCCCTGATATGCGCAACAAGCGCAGCGTCTGGACTATGGCGACGCATTCGTTCGCCGAAGCCCACTTCGCAACGTTCCCGCCTGAGCTGCCCGAAAACTGCATTCGCGCAGGCTGCCCGCCAGGCGGCATGGTACTGGACCCGTTTTTCGGCGCCGGCACCACCGGTCTTGTCGCCGACCGCCTGCAGCGTGACTGTATTGGCATCGAACTGAACCCGGCCTACGCCGAGATCGCGCGCAAGCGCATCCAAGGGGAGTCGACACTTTTTGCAGAAATTTCGGTAGCGGCATGACCAGTACATCACCAATGACATCGTGAATTGGCTTTGCAAAGCAGTCGGTCATTCCGGCTCTATCGTAGGCACCCAAGCGCGCAAGCGAGCGCCTATTCAAGTGCCAAGCCGTGGCGCTCCACCCGGGGCGCGTTCGCTGGCGAATAGTGGACCGCCAGGTTTTCCCGCTGCACGTACGTGGGAGGCTCGTTGCCAGCCCCTTTGGAACCCGTGTCGAGCATGAGCCGGTCGTGGATCACGGCCTGCTTGGTCGCGTCGTCCAGCTGGGCCACGAAGTAGGTGGTCGTCGAAAGCACCACGCCCTTGTAGGTGCCATGCAGCTCGTCCACGTCGCCAACCTGGTACCCAACGTTTTCGAGATCGGCGATCAACTGGTCCAGTTCGCGTTCGCGCTGCTGCAGGGGATGGACCAGGCGCTGGATTACCCAATCCTTCGCGTCAGGCAAGACCGAGAACTGCCCGTCGCGCTCGATGACGGCCTGCAGCTTGGGCTTCTCGAAATCGACGGAGTTGTCGTAGATGTAGACGGCATCGGCAATCTCGGCCGCGCGCGGAAGCAGAGCAAGCGTACGGTGGTAGCGTTCGCGCACCTTGTCGGGCGCGACATAGTGCCCCGTGGTCGTGCCAGTTTCGTAGCGCAGCGTCACCCGGGCGACGTTCTTTTCCGGGTCGTCGGTGGTGATGAAGGTCAGGAACAGACGGTAGTCTTGTTCCTTAAGCATCAGCATTTCGTTGATACGCGAAGGATGGGACATGACGGTCTCAAAGGCAAACGGCAGCCTGCTCTCGGTCGCTTCGGCACGGATGCGCATGGCGGCGCTCTGCGCGGCTTCATCCCTGGCGTTCTGGTCCAGGAATTCGCCCTGCAGATCCTTGGCCACCTGGTCAGGGTTGATGAAGTAGGCAGGAAGAGGATAGACGCCCCTGACGGTCGCCAGACCTGTCTGCTTGATTTCGTCGATCAGCGAAGTCTTCCCGGACCCATTCGGACCGGCGAACACCACCACATGCAGATCGAGCACATTATCTTTTTTTTCGTTGGACATATAAAAAACGCGGTCGAAGCCGCGTTTTCAAGTAAGGAGAAGGAAAATTATTTGGCGTTGGACAAGCGTTTGCCAGCGAAGCTCGCCAGATCGAACGTGGTGGCCTTGGACGCATCGCGTTTAGGGCCGTTGCCCATTGCTCGCATCTTGACTTGGGCAAGCGTCTTGTCCATGTTGCCGGTGATCGCCTTGTCCCATTCCTGGACGGTGGCGCCGAGGAACGGGGCATCGCCCCTCAATACTGTCGGGGAGCTGAACCTGCGCGCGCTAGTGCGAATTTTGAGTGTCATGATCTATATCCCTCCAACTTCTTTATGAGAACCATTATAGTCCAATACCGTCGGCGCCTCTCACGAATGCGTCAAGAGGGACTAGCAGGCGCCACGAAACGGGATTTTCTCCTCCAAGGCCTCGGGCGCCGGCACCGGTTTTACGCCTGCGGAGCCGGCTTGCCGCCACGCTTGGTCCCTGCTCCATCCATATGGATTCCTTCGATCTCTACCAGCGGTTCGTCCTGATTAGTCTAGTAATCACGACTAGATTGCGGAAAAGGCGCTTCGCACCTTTTAGTACTGTAATAGGACAGGTAGCAGCCCGCTCCGGTAGAAGTCTCATAGTATAGAGAACACAACGCCTAACCCACACTATAGACAGAGAATGGCGCCATTAGAGTCTGCCATTACAGCACAAGCCGCCGCAGGGCATTCCCATCGTATTACCGCAGTATCTTTAATCCCCCACTATTGGATGAACTGCCAGTGATCCATCGCTTTCATTGGCTTACATCCACTTCGTTTTACGCCCCTCTCATTGCCCTTCCGTTCTGACAGCTGTGCGCTGATTTAGCCGCAAGGCATAAATCTCGGTGCTAGACGAGACAGACGACTGTTCTTGCCGCCAGTTCCACGCTTGACATAGGTGGCAGTGAATTGCATCAACACGTCATTGCCATGAGTACTTGCATTTCCGCTGGAAAACCCACCAGAGGAAAGCAATCCGTTGGATTGGCAAGATGTGGTGAAAGCCTGCACGCACAGCAAGTCGTGACACTAATTTTGAGTGGCACGCAGCCTGCGCAACCGCACAGGTAGTCGTGTGCGACGCCGGCCAGGTAATCAAGCCGAGGGCGGACGGCGAAGAAATTTAAAACCAGTAGCTGTAATAAGCGTAGGGCCCATTTTTTAACCTTTAGGAGAAGTCTATGACGCACAAATCGAAACCATCCGCGCTCGCAATTGCCCTGGCAAATGCGCCCGCCCTGCTGAACTGGTACAAGGCTTTTAAGGACTTGACGGAGCAATTCGTTGCGTCTGAAATTGGCAGACAGCTGCTTACTGCCGCTGCACTTCAAGTCCATCCCATCTACACTTGGGACATTTGGCCTATCCTGGGAAAAAGCCTTTTCGGAGGTTGAAGGGAAGTTTGAGCTGTACTGTCAAGAGTGTCCGCTATTGACAGTACAGCTCATTCCGTACCGCTACAAGATTGAGTAGGCAGGCGCGGCCGGCGTACCCAAGCATGTTGTTGCAGGCAATATCTGCAGCCAATGCGGCTGCTAATTTTCCAATCGGGGAATTCGAAATCAGACGGATGGCAAAAAATCGTGCCTTCGTCACATCGTTCGAACCGCTCACTTGCTCATAATTAAACTTGCTTTGCTATTTGGAAATTATTACCCTATGCTATGGATCAATTTAGCGGACGTGAGAGGGCTTTTGAATGGGCGGTGAAACTGGACCTACAGCTGAAATAGCAGCGCAAGTTTCAAATAAATTGCTGAAGTGGTTCCGCTGGGAGCGATTTCCCTTGAAGGATCGAAACTTCGACTGCTTGAAAACGGATAAGCACGCGCGGGCTAACAAAAAACAGAAGCACACGCATCCGACGGACGTAGTCTTTTTCTACCGTGACCCCTACCTAAACCGCCGGATTCTCTTTAATACCGACCTCAAGAGCTACGCTAAAAGCTCCATTACTGGACCGAATGTCCGATCCGCCCTGCGGTCGCTAGCCCAGACAATCGATTGCGCACGCGCAAGTAGTGTATGGAAGGTTAGGTACGACGTGGAGGAGTCGGATGAAATTAGAGGACTACTCTTCGTCTACAACCACGACGCAGATTTCGACGACGGATTCGAGCGCTATTTTGCTCCATCAAAACGAAAACCGCCAAGTGTGGAGGACGCGTCATCAGACGTCGGAGGAATTCCGCTTGAACCCGGCCAGCTAATACATATTATCCAGCCGCGGACTATCGCCTACATGCAGACCATCCTCAACGATGTCAATGCGATGCATATGGACGGAACATTTCCCAGGGCAAATTACTTCTTTTATTATCCAGACCAAAAACTTCACAAAGTTAGACTGGAGCGGCAGCATCGGCCGGCAACCATTGAAGCGTTGAGCGGACCGTATTTCATCGTTTCTCATGATGCTGTGGTTACGCGCGACGAGACCTCCGGAGAAAGCAGTCAAACGTTTGGAGAAGGGGCTGTCGTCTACTACAACCGTCCTGGGAAAACGCACTCCGAGTTCATGTATCTTTTCGACGTGCTCTCTAGCTGCCAGCTGTTAGACGGGGAAAAGCAAATTCGTATTCGAGTTGCACATCACAATCCTGACCCTGCTATCAAAAGTCACTATAGGCGAGCAATAAAGGCGTTTGTACATGATTGGGGGTTCGATGATTACATTCAATCAAAGCTGGACGCCATTAGTTTTGAAGTTCTGGACATTCAAAAGCAATCGTTTTCATTGACTAAATTGGGATGGGATCAATAATGGCATCGGGATCAATCTACAGTGCGAGTGACAAAGCGCTCTTCGATGCGATCAATCAAAGCTCTGTGACGGCGTCCGATCTTAGGGAATTGTTTCTCCGGCACGGGATGGTGATTGCTACGGGGACGCCTCGTAGGCAGCTTGCAATGCATTTTGCACGCCTGTCTCATGACTACGATGATTTCGAAACACTCGCACGTATTTTCGAGTCGCCCAAACGCCGTGAGCGTATGGCCCCGACGCGCATTACAGGAGAGGCAAATCTGCAGGACATTGAGGCAGCGGCACATGCTGTGGTGGCCACCCTTATCGATCAGAACGACGCCGCGACTGTGACCGTAAATCCCGATGGAACAGTGCAAATTAACGTCAGGTATAAACAACTGCACTTTAACAAAAGTGAGTTCCGACAAGTCGAGAATAAGGAAGCTGTCATAACTATCGAGCAGGAAGGCGGAACACTCGTCCTCCGGGGGCCTCAGAACGAAAAAGTCGATGAAGTCTCTGATGGGCTGGTTGACTATCTTACAAACGTCCTTAAGGTGGATGTCGAGACTGAACGCATCGATCTCAAAAGCGTTCCATCAAGCAAGGACAGGATTCAGTTTTTCCGCGCACTGATCGATGGCATTCCAGGCTACCAACGGAGCGATGTGACCGATTTATATTTGTTTAACCCGGACAAGAGGCGCACGGGCACTGCCATAGCGAATGAAGAAGACAGTTCAGAAATTGCGGGTGACGAAGAAATAGATCTTGGGATTCACATCAAGAGCGCGAGTATGAAGGGAGGTAATGTGCTGGAGTCGCCTCAACTTCGCGGGTTCTTTACCCAGGGTTTTTATGTATCGAAAATAGTTTGGCAGTGCCGCGAAAAGGGAGCGTTCGACTCCGATATTGTCGAGTTCGAAGCGCAATTCGGCGAACCTGGATTTTGTACGAACTTTTCCTATCTCGTCCGCGGTTACTATGAATATCAGGAAAATGGCGAACACAGCAAGAGTCGAAAGCAGTTCGGCACTGAAGGTGATCGCGAGGTAGGTAAACTGATCGAGTCTGCTGCGCGTGCAGCGGTACGTCAACTTCTCGAAAACGCACGAGGGAAAAATGATACGGCTTAAATGGCTCGAAATTTTCACTGATTACACAACAGCGAACCTTGCGCAGCTTCTAAGCGAACATAGCTTCAGCGAGAGTTCCTTATTCGGTTTCGAATTAATAGATGTTGCCCGGCGAAAGATTGTCGCTCGTTTTGTTCAACAAGAAACCATAACTGAGACCTCGCAGAACCCGTTTGGCGAACATGTGGCGACCACATATGTCCGATACACTCGTTTTGACTTCAGGATACTCAAGAATAGCTCACGGCACGTGCTGTGCATCCACTCTCCCCCACGTTCTTTGCGAAATTTCTTGAGTGCGTTGAACCGGGCTCTAAATGGGGACTGCGCTGTTGGCGAGTTGAACGTAGATATTTGTGAATTTATTAAATTGGCGCGAAGTAATCTCGGCTCAAAAGGAGTGAAAGTTATCCAGGCAGTCTACTTCGATGTTCCCCTTACGAACGAAAGTACATGCAAAGTGCAGATCGCATCCGAGCGCGACGCCATAAGCGATTTCGAGGCCAAACTTGTATCAGGGCGTTTAGAACGAGCTACGATTCAAGTCGGAACTCCGCATGCGAGTACTGTCCAGTTTGATATAGGACGCCGGGGAACTCTTCGTTTTGATGAATCGCAATGGGAAGATCTCAGTGCCCTTGATGAGTTGGTCTTGAGTGCTGGACTTTAGCCTGCGATCGATTGTGATGCCCCAGATGCGATCTGAGAAATGGCTGGCAGATGAGCTACATGGCAAGACCCGACTTTATTATTCATCGACAGCGGCGTGCCACCACCCCTTTCATTTAATTGGTACAGGGTCGTTTCGATAAAGCATGCCTGCAGCCTCCGCCAGACGCTTCTCGCGCGCCCTAACATACACCGCCGTGGTACCCGCGCTGGCGTGGCCGAGGATTTCTTGCACCACGTACAGTTCCACACCGCCCTCCACCGCCAACATGCCGAACGTGTGCCGGAAGGCGTGCGGTGTGGCCTCGATCAGGGCAAACATGTCCTCTGGTGACAGTTCCGCTTCGGCACCCAGGGCCTGCAGGTCGTCGTGCACGCGCCGCAAGGCCCCTGTGACAACATCGTACAGCGCTCCTGCCGTGTACCCACGGTGGCCCGCCGTTCCATCACCATGGCGTGCCAGCGCCGCCGGCGTGGCCGGTATGACCAAGGGAGACAACAGCGGGCGATCATCGCTGGCCTGGTCAAAATCCGCCCCCAGATCAGCCCAGTGCGCGCGCACCGCGTCAATAGTGCGGGGACTGACGGGCAGCACCCGCCTCTTCCTGCCTTTACCCAGCACCTTCAGCATCCAGATGCCTGGCACATGACGACTGGGTGTGAGCGCGTTGCGGCGGGCTGATACAGCTTCCGCGCGACGCAAACCCGAATCGCCCATCAGCAGCAGCATCGCAAGGGCGATCCGGTCCCGTCCTCCGTCGGCTTGCTGGGCGCGTCGTTCGAGCGCCGCGATCAATACTTCCCAGGCCTCGGCCGTCAACGCCTTGTCGACCTGGATCGGATCGGTCTCGATATCGACCACGGGATCCTTGACCGCCAGCCAGGGATTGCCTCCCAGGTAGCGCACGCGCGCCAGATACTCGAACGCGGCGCGCAGGATTTGCACCGTCTGCTTTTGCGAGGCCGGCGACATCGCCTGGTCGGAGAACGGCCGCCAGCGGCGGCTGGTGCGCGGCGCGCGCGGACCGCAGAAACTCGCCGCCGGCATGGCCAGGAACCGCACATAGGCCTGGCATTCATCGACCAACAACGACGAAATCGGCTTGCAGACGATCAGCGCGCTCCACAGCACGAGGCGTTCCAACTCACGCCGGTACGCGCGCAGCGTATGCGGCTGCCCCTCATACCGCGCAAGGTAGCACTCGATCGCCTCCAGGTCGTTGGTGGCGCTGATGAAGCAAAACCGCTCGGCGCGATTGATGCCACGGCTGCCGTCGTAAAGGGCGGGCAGTGAAAATGTCTCAAGCGGTGACAGCACGCCCTCGGCGACATCGAGCACCGGAAGATCTTCGCGCGTCAACAGCGCGCGCGTATCCGTATCGATGGCGCCAAGCGTGTCGGCATGGCGTTGCAGCCAGCGCGCCAGCACTTCGGCGCGGCCGAACCCTACGCGCGGGACCGCCCGCCACCAGGCCGGCCCGCGCACCTGCATCATCGCCATCAGTTCGCCGAGAGTGTGCACACCCTCACCGCGCAGCGCGGCCGTCAGCCGCGGCCGGAACCATCGCCCTATCGCGTCATCCGGCATGGGGACCGGTTCCGGCAGGTCCGCCGCCTGTACCAGTATGGCGAGCGCCTTGACCGAGATGGTGCCACCGCGTCGTGCGTTTTGAAGGATGTCCGCGAACGCCGGATTATGGCCGATCGCGCGTTCGACCAGCTCGTCGCGCATGTGGATCAGGAATCGTTCGAGTCCAAGTTGCACCTGAGGGCTGTCGTCTTGGTAGTACAGGTCGGCGATGCGCTGAATGGGCACTTTTTGAACAAAAGCGCGCAGCGCCGTGTAATCGGTGCGGTTATAGCTGATCGGCGGGATCACGACATGGGTGTTTTGCGCCATTTATTCGTCTTCCTTCGACGTGTGGTCGATGGCAGCTGTATCAACGGTATCGGCCGGGCGCGCCATGGCGGCGCACTGCTGCTCCACCAGGTCACGCGCGATGGCCTGTTGACAGCCGCAACTGGCCAGGTCGCCGAACGCAAGCGGCAACTCAGGCGATGAAGTGGGTGCAATGGGCATGGCGGTGTGCTCCTGGGGAATCCGGGCCGAGGGAGGATGCTCGGCACGGTAAGCAGTCGGCGGCCCCATAAAAATGGGGGTTTACCCGGTCATCATACCCGTTTCACGCGCAAAAAGAGTAATAATCCTTCCGTGATAATACGGATTATCACGGAAGGACAGGCACATCCGCTGCGTTGTTTTTCGTTCTACAGCGGTTTGCCGAGCGCTTGGGCGGTATAGGGTTTGAGATGCAGTGGAACGGTTATGCTCAGCTGAACATAAACGTTCTTAAGGAAAGGATATCGTTACGCGAAGTAAATATACCCGTGGCGACGGGGCCCCCTGTTTCGGCTGGTTCCGATCTTTCACACTACTTTGATTCGCGTCACATAATACCGCCGTCCCTCAGAGCGCCCATGTTAGGAGCATGCATGCTTTCCACACCAACCATTGCGCTGTATCGAGTCGGCAGTGCATGCCAACGTCTTAACCGCTGCATCTCCTTGACAATCGTGTTCGGGAAGGACAGAGTATTGACGCGGCAGGTGCCGCATCTAGGAGATTAAATGGAACTGATTAAAAGTTTTATTGGCATCATCATCCTAACCACCTTCACTTCCGTAGCGTATGCCCAAGTCGCCGGGGCCGACGCCGATTTCAATAAGGCAGATCGAGAGCGAGTGAAAAAACAAAGTGAGGAGCAGGCGAAACGGCAGCAGTGCATGAGGGACTGCGATACAGTCTTTAAGGGTCAATATTCCGCGTGTGGTGTCATGGCAGCACCGACCTGCTCGCTTAATATTGATAAAAACAAAGCGCAGTGCTATCAAAAATGCAAGTAAGTGATTAATTTGATGCGCTCGTCGTTCGCGGCGTCGGGAAAACCCGACGCCATCTCCAACTCCCTTCCCGGCTACTACCAATTGTACTCGACAGTGCGGCGCTGGCGGCGATCATGGCGATCGCGGTCGTTTGCTCTCCCAAGGGTGAGGGTCGCTATTCCATCCCAGTCGGGATGGTACTTGTAGCGGCTCGCATTTCATAGCGAACGTGCTCGCATTCAACGCGGTTCTCGGCTCGCAATAACTGCAAACGAAAAGGCCCTCATGCTCACACTATCTGCAAATGTGCTTGCATTCGCTGTTGCCGGCTCGCGTTCCATCGCCGCCAGCTCACGCTAGCTGCAAGCGCTAATAAGTTCGGCGGCGCAAGTTCTGCCAGTGGCCTCGTCAGATCGACAAGGAGTGGTAGGGCCACGAAACCTGGTCAGTACCACAGAAGGGGGACAGCGGCCGCGTCGGACTGCGTTATGGACCAATAGGCGATTCTAGGGTTGTCTCTCTTCAGATTTTCCTTTAGTAAAAAGTCCGCGAAAATGAGCGGACTTTTTATTACCGAAAAATGGACCTAGTGGATATTTGACTGTAGATAGTTACGCAGAGTATTCGCCAATGACCTGGCCTCAGAACTGCCTAGTTCTGACTCGTCCAATTGAACTGATTGCCGTCCCACCAGTTGCTCCAGAGGTGCTGATCCGTGCCTTTAACGTACACGTAAGGACGGTCAGTATCGACCGCTATCGCGCCCATTTGGCTATAGATATTAGCACCTGACGGAAGGCCTTGGTTGCTCCACTGGAAGTTATTGCCATCCCACCAGTTGCACCATAAGTTTCCATCGCTACCGAGCACATAGACATAAGGGCGACCACCATCAACCGCAATGGCCCCCATAGAACTGCTGAGAGCGATACCGGACGGCGTTTGTTGGTTGCTCCACTGGAAGTTATTGCCATCCCACCAGTTGCACCATAAGTTTCCATCGCTGCCGAGCACATAGACATAAGGGCGACCACCATCAACCGCAATGGCCCCCATAGAACTGCTGAGAGCGATACCGGACGGCGTTTGTTGGTTGCTCCACTGGAAGTTATTGCCATCCCACCAGTTG
>NZ_JBNYXZ010000021.1:0-124638 GCF_051380935.1 Janthinobacterium algoris
GCCAGCGGCGCCACTCGCGCCTCGGCAATGTTCCGCCCGCGTTGTTTGCTGAAAAATTCAGCAAACAACCACAGGCGGCTTGAAACAAGAGTGTCCGCTATTGACAGTACACCTCACTGGCATAGCGGCATAAAGACTGAATGCCTGCGGCTTGCTTGAAATGATTGCAAGTACGCGGAAAACTTGGCAGCATGGCAAACACGTCTGCTTATTTGCAACCAACCGCCACCAACCTCCGCCATCCGCACAACTTACCGGAGCACCGATGCACGCCTTGCCGCTTGCCCGTCCCCTATCGCTTTCGCGTCCAGCGCGACGATGACGATGGCTTCGCCGCAGCGCTGTACAGCGCCACGCGCGGCGACTTGCGCCAGGTGCCGGCCGCCCACGCCGTCATCGGCTGGCGCTGCGTGCCGTCGTGCTCGCTGGCGCTGGAAGGGCTGCGGCTGCATGCCGGGCAAGGCCAATTTCTACGACACCAACTTTCTGACAAGGAGGCATATCGACGTACCCGCTGGAGGCCATGCGATAGATAGCTGTTCAACTGCGCCGCTCAATGCACGCGTGCAATGCGGCGCCCTTGCAAGCAACCTGAAACTGATCCTCAAACCATGATAAAAAAAATGACCTTGGCAGTACTCTTTACAGCCCTGTTTCCCTTCTATGGATGCCAAGCGCAAACCATGCCAGAAGCGCAACCCGTCTCGACTGAAGTCACCACCACCCTGACGCCCGACATTGGCGGCATACAGCAGCTTGTGGAAATCAAGACAGACGACGCGAGCAAACCCGTCCTGCTGTTTTTATCCGGCGGCCCGGGAAGCTCCATGATCAAGGGCGCGGATGCCTTTACGAATAGCCTGAAAAGCAAATTTACGATTGTGCAATGGGACCAGCGGGACGCCGGAAAAACATTGAAACTAAATCCCTCCCCCACCCAGCCGTCCGTTGGGCAGATGGAGAAGGATACGTATGAAGTTATACAATTTGTGCGCAAAGAGTTAAAGCAGGAAAAAATATACTTGCTGGGCAGTTCCTGGGGCAACGTCCTGGGCTTTTATATCGTCAAGAATCGCCCGGAACTACTGCATGCGTATTTCGCGTCCAATCCTGTCGTGAGCCAGCTGGACAGCGAAAAAGAATTGCTGAAAACCTTGAAAGTGCATTTCAAGGACAATGCCCTCGCCAGCCAGGAACTGGACAGCATCAGCTTCCCGTTTACTAGTGACGAAAGCATGTTTTATTTAAGGAAATGGCTTTTTTACAAGGATGGCAAGGAATTTGCAACGAGTGCGGATTTCAAGACGGGCTTTCTTCAATGGTCAAAGACCTGGTCGCCCGTATGGAACGAGGTCATGAAGATTGATCTGCCCAAGACCTTGAAAAGCGTTGACTGCCCGGTGTATTTCTTCGTCGGCAAAAACGATATCCAGACCTCGACCAGGATCACGAAAGCGTATTTTGAGACCTTGAAGGCGCCAAAGAAAGGGTTGTTCTTATTTGAGCATTCCGGGCATCAAATACACCAGGATGAACCGCTGAAATTTCAAGAAGCCATCATCAAGACGCTGGAGACAATTCAAGCGAGCAAATAAGCGCGCCTGACGCCGACAGACTGCCGTTTTGCGCACAACTAGACACGGAATTAGCTCGGAAACGCAAAAAGCCCAACCGCTAAAGGCTGGGCTTTTCGATACTGCTGATGTTCTGGCTCCCCGACCTGGACTCGAACCAGGGACCTGCGGATTAACAGTCCGTCGCTCTACCAACTGAGCTATCAGGGAAAAGAGGCCGCATTCTATAGGGTAAATTTTGCGATGTCCATATTTCGGCCTGAAAAAGGTGTATTTTTCCTGCCTCACCTTGCCCGACGGTCAGCCGGGCTGCTCTTGCGGATAGTAATCAAATACCAGCACGCGGCCCAGCCATGGCTTGAGTTGCTCGACAAAGGTCAAGTGGGCCGGGTGGGTCAGATACACGTCGCGCGCGCCGGCATCGTCGAAGGTCAGGGTAAAGCAATCGGTAAAGCCATCATCGAGGCCTTCCGGACTGACATTCGGCCCCCATTCAAATTGCCGCACGCCGGGAATACGCTGCTTGAGCTGGGAAAACTCATACACAAGTTCGGCATGCTTGGCGGAGGTGATGCCATCGAGAAAGTCGCACAGGACGATGTGGCGCAAGGCGGAGGTACAAGTCATGGGAAGGTGCTCCTGAAGTGATGCATTCAGGATAGCGCAAAACGCGATCACGCACAGGCAAGCCCTGCTGGCGGCGGCGGAAAACAAAAAAGGCCATGTTTTTCAACATGGCCTTCCGAATTCTGGCTCCCCGACCTGGACTCGAACCAGGGACCTGCGGATTAACAGTCCGTCGCTCTACCAACTGAGCTATCAGGGAAAAGAGGCCGTATTATATAGGGCAACTATTCAGATGTCCAGATTCCCATAGGGAAATTCTACTTTTGCCACCACTCGCGCCTGTGGTGAAAAACAAAAAAGGCCACGTTTTTCAACGTGGCCTTTCGAATTCTGGCTCCCCGACCTGGACTCGAACCAGGGACCTGCGGATTAACAGTCCGTCGCTCTACCAACTGAGCTATCAGGGAAAAGAGGCAATATTATATGTCGCTTGTTTCGTATTTGCAAGACGCATACTGCATCTCGACAAACACGACCATCGCCGACTTTCCACTGCCATCAGCGCCACACTTGCATGCAGCGCCGAAGAAGCAATATCTTAAAGCACTTTGGCGATCGCGTCAATAACGATGTCGATATTGCGCGAATTCAACGCTGCCACGCAGATACGACCCGTGTCGACGGCGTAGATCGATTGCTCGCGCAGGGTCGCCACTTGTTCCTTGCTCAGGCCCGAGTACGAGAACATGCCGATTTGCTGACGCACGAATTCGAAGTCGTGGCCTGGTGCCTTGGCCTTCAGTTTTTCCACGAAGGCATTGCGCATTTCACGGATGCGCACGCGCATGCCGGCCAGTTCCTCTTCCCACAACTGGCGCAGTTCCGGCGTAGCCAGCACGGTGGCGACCACTTTGCCGCCATGCGTAGGCGGGTTCGAGTAGTTGGTGCGCACGACGCGCTTCAGCTGCGACAGCAAACGGGCCGCCTCATCGGCGCTGGCAGCGACGACGCTCAGGGCGCCTACGCGCTCGCCGTACAGCGAGAACGATTTCGAGAACGAGTTCGATACCAGCAGCGGGCCGCCCGCGTCGGCAAAGCGGCGCACCACAGCGCCATCTTCGGTGATGCCGTTGGCAAAGCCCTGGTAAGCCATGTCCAGGAACGGCACCAGGCCGCGCGACGTGACCACGCTGATGATCTGATCCCACTGGGCCACGCTCAGGTCGGCGCCGGTCGGGTTGTGGCAGCAGGCATGCAGCACGACGATGGAGCCGGCTGGCATGGCATTCAGGCTGGCCAGCATGCCGTCGAAGTTCACGCCATGGGTGGCAGCATCGTAGTACGTGTAGTTATTCACGACGAAACCGGCGTTCTCGAACAGCGCGCGGTGGTTTTCCCAGCTCGGGTCGCTGATGTAGACGTGTGCGCCCGGCGCGAAGCGCTGCAGGAAGTCGGCACCGATCTTCAATGCGCCCGTGCCGCCGATGGCTTGCACGGTGATGGCGCGGCGCTCTTGAATAACGGCGCTATCGGCGCCAAATACGAGTTCTTGCACCGCCTTGTCGTAGGCAGCCAGGCCTTCGATCGGCAGATAGGTGCGTGGCGTGCCCTGTTCGATCAGGATGGCTTCTGCCTTGCGTACGCAAGCTAACAGAGGCACTTTACCGTTGTCGTCATAATAGACGCCAACGCCCAGATTGATTTTGGCGGGATTCTGGTCCGCGTTAAATGCTTCGGTGATGCCCAGGATCGGGTCGCGTGGGGCCATCTCGATGGCGCTAAACAGACTGGCAGAAACAGTTGGGTTCGTCATGATAAGATTGGATTCGATTGGAAGCAGGTTCACAGCGGAGTTGTAGACAGCGCCCCGAATACAACGCCAGGGCCGCCAGCAGAGCACTATTCTAACAAAGGTCTGATTCACATGCCCGAATTATCTACCGCCAGCGAGGCGGAAAGCGCAATTATCTCTTTCCCGGATTCCCCCTTCAAGCTGCACCAGCCCTTCTCTCCGGCCGGCGATCAGCCGTCGGCGATCGCCCAGTTGTCCGAGGGGATTGCCGACGGCCTGGCCTTCCAGACCCTGCTGGGCGTGACCGGTTCCGGCAAGACCTACACCATGGCCAACGTCATCGCGCGCATGGGCCGGCCGGCCATCGTCTTCGCGCCGAATAAGACCTTGGCGGCGCAGCTGTACAGCGAGTTCCGCGACTTTTTCCCGCAGAATGCCGTCGAATACTTCGTCAGCTACTACGATTACTACCAGCCCGAAGCCTACGTGCCGCAGCGCGACCTGTTCATCGAAAAGGACTCGTCGATCAATGAGCACATCGAGCAGATGCGTTTGTCGTGCACCAAGTCGCTGATGGAGCGGCGCGACGTCATCATCGTCGCCACCGTCTCGGCCATCTACGGTATCGGTAACCCGAACGAATACCACCAGATGATTTTGACGTTGCGCGTAAAAGACAGGGTCAGCCAGCGCGACGTCATCGCGCGTCTGATCCAGATGCAGTACACGCGCAACGAGGTCGACTTCGGCCGCGGCACCTTCCGCGTGCGCGGCGATACCATCGACATCTTCCCCGCCGAGCATGCGGAACTGGCCGTGCGCCTGGAAATGTTCGACGACGAGATCGAATCGATCCAACTGTTCGACCCGCTGACGGGCCGCGTGCGGCAAAAAATCCCCCGCTTCACCGTGTACCCGGGTTCGCATTACGTGACGCCCCGCTCCACCGTGCTGCGCGCCGTGGAAACCATCAAGGACGAGCTGCGCGAGCGTCTGGAGTTCTTCCGCAAGGAAAACAAGCTGATCGAAGAGCAGCGTCTGGAACAGCGCACGCGCTTCGACCTGGAAATGATGGCGGAAATCGGTTTTACCAAGGGCATCGAGAACTATTCGCGCCACCTGTCCGGCGCGCTGCCGGGTGAACCGCCGCCGACCCTGGTCGACTATCTGCCGCCCGACGCCTTGATGTTCCTCGACGAGTCGCACGTGCTGACGGGCCAGTTGAGCGCCATGTACAACGGCGACCGCTCGCGCAAGACGAACCTGGTCGACTATGGCTTCCGCCTGCCGTCGGCGCTCGATAACCGGCCTTTGAAATTCGAGGAATTCGAGCAGAAGATGCGCCAGACCGTGTTCGTCTCGGCTACCCCGGGCGACTACGAAAAGACCCATTCGGACCAGGTGGTCGAACAGGTGGTCCGCCCCACGGGCCTGGTCGACCCGCAGATAATCGTGCGTCCCGCCAGCACGCAGGTGGACGACCTGATGTCGGAAATCGTCGAGCGCATCAAGAAGGACGAGCGCGTGCTCGTGACGACCCTGACCAAGCGCATGTCGGAGCAATTGACGGAATACCTGGGTGACCATGGCATCAAGGTGCGCTACCTGCACAGCGATATCGAAACGGTCGAACGCGTGGAAATCCTGCGCGACCTGCGCCTGGGCACCTTCGACGTGCTGGTGGGGATCAACCTGCTGCGCGAGGGCCTGGACTTGCCGGAAGTGTCGCTGGTCGCCATCCTCGACGCGGACAAGGAAGGCTTCTTGCGCTCCGAGCGCAGCCTGATCCAGACCATCGGTCGCGCCGCGCGTAACCTGAACGGCACGGCGATCCTGTACGGCGACCGCATCACGGATTCCATGCGCCGCGCCATCGACGAGACGGAACGGCGCCGCGCCAAGCAGATCGCCTTCAACACGGCCAATAACATCATTCCGGTCGGCGTGAAAAAATCGATCCGCGAAATGATCGACGGCGTCTACAGCCCGCAGGAAGCGCGCGAAACCTTGCAAGTGGCGCAGGAAGCGGCAAAGTTCGAAGCCATGAGCGAAAAGCAGGTCAGCAAAGAAATCAAGCGCCTGGAAAAACTGATGGTCGACCACGCCAAGAACCTGGAGTTCGAAAAAGCGGCGCAAGTGCGCGACCAGCTGCACCTCCTCAAGCAGCAGCTGTTCGGCGCGCCGGGCACGGACAATGTGGCGTCGATGCTGGGTAAATAAGCTGCCATCGGTGCCTGGGCCGTGCCTGGGCCCGCTTATGGCTCCGGCAGCGAATAGTCGATGTCGTAGAAATGCTGGCCATTTTCAATGCGTATGGTCAGGGTCCCGCTGATGCCCGTCAGTTGCCCCGTGCCGGAATGCGGCACGATGACGATGCTCAGCTCCTGCCTGCCGTCGGCCATCGTGCCCGCATGCTGCGCCACGAAGCTGCCCTCTTTTCCCTGCAGGACGCCCGTGATGGCTTCCATGGCGACATAGCCGGCCGCGCCTTGGGTGTCGGTGACGCCGTTGAGCATCTGCCCCGTGGAAGTGGCGACAAGGTCTCCCGCATACACCTTCTCGAGCAGCACCCTTCCCAAGCTTGTGCGCCCCGCGCGTTGCGGCGCCGTGGCCGGCGTCATGGTGATGCTAAAACTTCCCGTAGCGTGCGCGTGCATGCGATGATCTCCCTCTGCAGACGAGGTGGCGCCGGCTGGCGCCACCGATAGACAACATGCGGCCAGCATCAGGCCAGACAAACTGTGTGATTTCATGATTCACTTTCGATCAATGCGAGAGAGCCAGCTTAAAGCCGCGCAGGAGACAAGTATTGGATAAAACCGACAACGCGGCCAATCTGCTCGACGCGCGCGGGCAAGCACCGAAAGGCATCGTCGATCCACAGGCGGCGGCGCGCCGGATACGCCTGGCGACCTATCCACCGGCTGCCGCGCTGGCACCGTTCATCGAGTATTACTGGGTGGTCGAATGGGACAGGCGGGGCTGCGCGCCGGAGACGCAGCGCGTGCTGCCGTACCCGAACGCACACCTGGTTTTCGACGCTGGCCGCACCGCCATCCATGGCGTGGTGCGCGGCGCCTTTGACAGGCCTTTGAGCGGTGCGGGCAAAGTATTGGGCGTGCGTTTCGCGCCGGGCGGCCTGCGCCCGTTCATCGCGCAGCCACTGTCAACCTTCACCGACACGACCATCGCGACAGATGCGCCGCTGGGCATGCCGGCAGCCCAAGCCGAGGCGCGGGTGTTAGGCGAGTCCGACGATCTGGCCATGGTGGCGCAGGCACAGGCACTGCTGCTGGCAAGGCTGCCGCAGATCGATGATGCTGCCCTGCTGGCCGCGCGCTTGACTGCCGCGGCAGCGGCCCACAACGGTCCGGCAAGTGTGGCGCAACTGTGCGAAAAAATGGCCATAGGCGAACGCAGGCTGCAGCGCCTGTTCGCCAACTACGTGGGCGTGCCGCCGAAATGGGTGATTCAGCGCTACCGTCTGCAGGAGGCGATCTGGCGCCTGGCGCAGCCCGATGCGCCCGACCTGGCCAGCCTGGCGCATGCACTGGGCTTTTTTGACCAGGCCCATTTCAGCCGCAGTTTTACGGAACTGGTGGGCAGCACGCCGCTCGACTATCGCCGCTCGCAGCTGCCCAAGTCAGTCTAAGCAGCCGCATTGACGTCGTCCATGTACGCACGGATGATGCTGGCGAAATCCGCATCGGCCGTCAAGCCCAGGGCTTCGGCGCGGGCCGTGTCCCAGGCACCGGGCCAGCTCTGGACGATGCGCTCGACAGCAGGATCGGGCGCATAGCTGATGCGGGCCACGACGTCCGCGCCAGCGATTTGCTCCAGCGCGGCGATCATCTCGCCGACGCTGACCGACAGGCCAGGCAAGTTCACCGTGCGGCTGGCACCAAACATCTCGCCCGCCAGTTCGTGGCCGGCGATCAGGGAGGCGATGGCGCCGCGCGGCGACAGCAGCCACAGACGCAAATCGGTGGCCACGGGGCAGACAGCCGCTTCGCCATTCAAGGGTTCGCGGATGATGCCGCTGGCGAAAGACGATGCCGCCTTGTTCGGCTTGCCCGGGCGCACGCTGATGGTCGGTAGGCGCAGCACGCGCCCGTCGACAAAGCCGCGGCGGCTGTAATCGTTGAGCAGCAATTCGCCGATGGCCTTTTGCGCGCCGTACGATGACTGGGGATTCAAGGCCGTCGTATCTTGCACCACGTCCGGCAACTGGCCACCATACACGGCCACGGAGCTGGTAAACACAACCTTCGGCTTGTGCTCCAGTTCGCGGCAGATGTCGAGCAGCAGGCGCGAAGCGTCGAGGTTGATGCGCATGCCCAGCTCGAAATCGGCTTCCGCCTGGCCGCTGACGATGGCGGCAAGATGGAATATGGATGCCGTCTGCGCATCGATGGTGGCGCGCATCAGGATGCCGTCGGCGATGTCGCCGGTGACCACCTTGACCCTTGCATCGTTAAAGTCATGCGCAGCCACCACGTCGACCAGTACCAGCTCGCTGATAGCCTGCAACTGGCCGTGGCTGTCCGTCAACCGACCTTGCGCCAGCAGCTGGCGCGCCAGGCGCTGTCCCAGGAAACCGGCGCCGCCGGTGATCAGTACTTTCATTTCAATTCTCCTTGTTTGTCGTTGTAGGCGGCGAGCCAGCCCAGGCCATCCTCGGTGCGTCCGCGCGGACGGTATTCGCAGCCGATCCAGCCCTGGTAGCCCAGCTCATCGAGCAGCCTGAATAAATACGGGTAATTGACTTCGCCATCGTCCGGTTCATGGCGCGTCGGGACGCTGGCGATCTGCACGTGGCCGATGCCATCGAAGTTGTTCCTGAACGTCATGGCGATATCGCCTTCGACGATCTGCGTGTGATAAAAATCCATCTGCACCTTGACGTTGGAAGCGCCCGACTCAAGGCGCAACGCATGGCCCTGCGCCTGCGTGACGAGGAAGTAGCCAGGCATGTCGCGTCCGTTGATCGGTTCGATCAAGAGTTCAATGCCATGCTCGCCCACGGCCTGCGCCGCGTACTTCAAATTGACCAGGTAGGTGGCGCGGTGCAATTCGATATCGGCGCCCACGGGCAGCAGGCCCGCCATCATGTGCACGCGCGGCGTGCCCAGCGCCAGCGCATACTCGATGCCACGCGCCACGCCCGCGCGGAACTCCGCTTCGCGGCCCGGCAGCGAGGCGATGCCCCGCTCACCTGCAGCCCAGTCGCCCGGCGGCAGGTTGAACAGCACATTCTGCAAGCCGTGCTCGCGCAGCCAGCCGGCTACCTCCTGCGGCGCGTGGTCATACGGAAAAAGGAATTCGACGCCCTGGAAGCCCGCTTGCGCGGCGGCGGCAAAGCGCTGCGGGAAAGGCACTTCGTTAAACATCATGGTCAGATTGGCGGCAAAACGGGGCATGCGTATCTCCTGGATTTCTTATATGTCAAGTTTGAATGTGTGCTTCAAGTCCGCGATCTGCGCCGCGTCGAGCGGGCGCGTGGGTACGTCGCGCAGCAGCAGGAACAGCTTGGCCGTCTCTTCCAGTTCCTCGGCCGCATACACGGCCGCTTCCAGGCTGGTGCCAGAGACCACGGGACCGTGGTTGGCCAGCAGCACGGCCGAATGCTTGCGCGCCATGGCGCCAATCGCCCCCGCCAGCGCCGGGTCGCCCGGACGGTGATATGGCACCAGCGGCAAACGCCCCACCTTCATCACAAAGTATGGCGTGAGCGGCGGGATGCAATCGTCATGATTCAGGCCGCACATGCACGACACGGCCGCCGAATGTGTCGAGTGCAAATGCACGATGGCACCGGCGCTGCCCCGTTCCTGGTACATGGCGCGGTGCAGAAATGCCTCTTTTGACGGCGGCGCACCGCTGAGCAAGTTGCCGTCCCAGTCCAGCTTAGACAATTGCGCGGGATCGAGCCGCCCCAGGCTGGCATTCGTCGGCGTCAGCAGCCAGCCATCGGACAGGCGCACGCTCAAGTTGCCGCTGCTGCCGGCAGTCAAGCCCCGTTGGAACAGCGATTTACCGAAGTCGACGATCTGCTCGCGCTGGCGCATCTCTTCTGAAGAAGTGTGAATCGCAGCGGTATTCATGCCAGCACCTGCCAGGCCTTGCTGAAGAAATCCACCGTGCCGAAATTGCCGGACTTGAGGGCCAGCACCAAAGGCGCCCTGCCATCGTCGCCCGGCGCAGGCAAGGCTTGCGTCCAGGGTACGCCAGGATCGATCTCGGGACCAATGCGCAAGCCAGCCACACCCAACGCCTTGACGACAGCGCCCGAAGTTTCGCCGCCAGCGACGATCAGTTGGCCCACGCCCAGGCGCACCAACCCTTGTGCGATGGCGGCCAGGGTTTCCTCGACGAGGGCGCCGGCCCGCTCCACGCCCAGCTGCGCCTGCACGGCACGCACGGCGTCCGGCGTGGCCGTGGCGTAAATCAGGACAGGGCCTTGCGCCAGGTGCGCGCCAGCCCATTCCAGTGCCTGCTCCACCACCGCGTCCACCACCTCGCCGCCCGCGGCAAGTTGCAGTGGGTCGACGTGGAATGACGGCGCCAGTTCGCGCAGGTGCGCCACCTGCTGCTGCGTGGCCACCGAGCAGCTACCCGAGATCACGGCACGGAAACCAGACGCCGGCGGCAAGCGCCCGGCCTGCCCTGCAGGCGACGGCGCCAGCTGGCCCCGCTGGCGGAAATTGTGCGGCAGTCCCAGTGCGATGCCGGAGCCTCCCGTAATCAGTTTCAAGTCGGCGCAGGCCGCGCCGATGGCTTCCAGGTCGCGGTTCGAGACGGCATCGACGACGGCGAAATGGCAGCCCTGCCCGCGCAGGTCGGTGAAGCGCTGGGCGATGGCGGTGGCGCCCTTCTCCACCACGGAAAAATCGGCCAGGCCCACCTTGGCTTGCACCTGCTGCTGCAGCACGCGCACCAGGTTGGAATCCGTCATCGGTGTCAAAGGGTGATCGCGCATGCTTGATTCGGCCAGCGGCACGTCGCCGACGAACAGGTTGCCCTTGTAGACGGTGCGTCCGTTGGCGGGGAACGCGGGGCAGGCAATCGTGAAGTCCGTGTCGAGCACCCGCATCAACGCCTCCGCCACGGGACCGATATTACCGCGCGGCGTGGAGTCGAACGTGGAGCAGTACTTGAAGTAGAACTGGCGGCATCCCGCCTGCTGCAGCCAGGCCAGCGCGGCCAGCGACTCGGCCACCGCGTCCTCAGGTGCATTCGTGCGCGACTTGAGGGCGATGACGACGGCATCGACGTCGCCAGGTGGCGGCCCTTGCGGCACACCGATCAATTGCACCGTGCGCATGCCGGCCTTGACCAGCATGCCGGCCAGGTCGGTGCCACCCGTGAAATCGTCGGCGATACATCCCAGTAATACAGTCATGATGGTTCCTTCTTGATTCAGTTACGCTTTTGCCGGCAATGTAATTCCAGGGAAAAGCTTGATGACGGCGGAGTCGTCCTCGCCGCCAAAACCGGCGGCCGACGCCTGCATGAACATCTGGTGCGCCGTGGCCGACAGAGGTAATGGAAACACGCTTTTCTTCGCGTAATCGAGCACGATGCCCAAATCCTTGACGAAGATATTCACGGCCGACAACGGCGTATAGTCGCCCTTCAGGATATGCGGCACGCGATTCTGGAACATCCAGGAACTGCCGGCGCTGTTCGAAATGACTTCGTACAGGGCGTCCGGATCGCAGCCGGCACGCAAGCCCAGCGCCATCGCTTCGGCGGCGGCGGCGATGTGCACGCCGGCCAGCAGCTGGTTGATCATCTTGACCTTGGAGCCTTGCCCCGGCTGTTTGCCCAGCCGGTACAGCCTGGCGCAGATGGCATCGAAAATGCCGGCACAGGCGTCAAAAGCATCGGGCGCGCCGGCCGCCATCACCGACATCTCGCCGGCAGCCGCCTTGGCCGCGCCACCGGAAATGGGCGCGTCGATGAAGCGCAGCCCCATGGCTGCCAAGCGTGTGCCCAGGGCCTCGGCAAACTCGGGCGCCACGGTGGCGCAGGCGATCACCACGCTGCCCGGCGCCAGAGCGCTGGCGGCGCCCTGCTCGCCAAACAGCACGCTCTCCGTCTGCTGCGCATTGACGACGACGATCAGCAAGGCTTGCACCTGCGCCGCCAGCGCGGCAGGCGACTGTGCCGCATAGGCGCCGTTGTCAACGAGCTTTTGCACGGTGTCAGGGCGCACGTCGCAGGCATGCACTTCGAAGCCAGCGCGCAGCAACGATTGCGCGATGCCCATGCCCATGGCGCCCAGGCCGATCACGCCCACTTTTTCGATTGTTGCAGTCATTGTTTGCTCCCCTTATTTGTTTACCAGCTTGGCCGGCACGCGCATGATGATGAAGGCGCCAAACACCAGGATGCCGGCCAGCAGGTAGATGGCGATGTCGGTCGATTGCGTCAGGTCCTTGATGGAACCGATCATGTACGGCGCCGCGAAGCCGGCCAGGTTGCCCACCGAGTTGATGGCGGCGATGCCGGCAGCCGCCGAGACGCCACCGAGGAAAGCCGTCGGCAGGCTCCAGAACATGGGCGAAGCGGCCAGGATGCCGCCGGCGGCGATCGTCAGGAAGAAGATGGCCCAGCCCGTGTTGTGGGCGCCGGCCAGCGCGCTGCAGACGATGGCGGCGGCGCCGACCACCAGCGGGATGGCCATGTGCCAGCGGCGTTCGCGGTATTTGTCCGAGCTGCGGCCCAGCAGGATCATCGACGCCACGGCAAACGAATACGGAATGGCCGTGAACAGACCGATATTCAGCACGCCCGTCACGCCAGCCGCCTTGATCAGGCTGGGCAGCCAGAAGGTCAGCGAATACTGCCCCATCACGCAGCAGAAATAGATCAGGGCCATGACCCAGATGCGCGGGTCGGCGAACATGGCGCGGATCGACGGATGCGACACCTTGCCCTGCGCTTCCGTGGCGATGCGCTGCTCAAGGATGACTTTTTCATCTTCCGTCAGCCACTTCGCGGCGCGGATGCTGTTATCGAGGTACAGCAGCACGGCCACGCCCATCAGGGCGGCGGGAATCGCTTCGAGCACGAACATCCACTGCCAGCCCGCATAACCGTGCCAGCCGGCGAAGGTTTCCATGATCCAGCCAGACAGGGGACCGCCGATCAGGCCTGCCACGGGAATGGCTGCCATGAAGGTGCACACCATGCGCGCGCGGCGCTCGGACGGATACCAGTAGGTCAGATAAAGAATAATGCCGGGGAAGAAACCCGCCTCGGCGATGCCGAGCAGGAAACGCATGACGTAAAACTGGGTCGGCGTGGTGACGAACATGAAGGCGCCCGAGATGATGGCCCAGGTGATCATGATGCGGGCGATCCACACACGCGCGCCGATCTTGTGCAGCATGACATTGCTGGGTACTTCGAACAGGAAGTAGCCGAGGAAGAACACACCGGCTCCCAGGCCGTACACGGTTTCGGAAAACTGCAGGTCGGCCAGCATTTGCAGCTTGGCGAAGCCCACATTCACACGGTCGAGATAAGCGACGATGTAGCACAGCATGAGGAAGGGAATGATGCGCCAGGTCACCTTGCGGTAGACGGCGTCGTCGATGGTTTTCTGGCTTGCGGCCGCGCCTGCCGACTGGCCCGGCATTGCTTGTGACACTTCCATGCTTGTCTCCTGATCGCTGGGGGATCGACCGTGCCGGGTTTTTATGGTCCACCGGTGGTGGCTGGCAACTTGTCTAAAATTTGTATGGATGTATATTATGTGTGTGTTTTGTGTGTGTCAAGCTGTATATTCCATATAATGGCAAGCAGGCAAGCCCCATGAGAACCGCTAGCACAAGGATGCACCCGATGGACCGCACGTTCAGCTTTACCCTTCCCGCGCCGGAGCCCGCCGCGGGCAGTTTCACCACCGGCACCCTGGGCGCGCGGGTGGCGGCGCGGCTGCGCCAGCAGCTCCACCACGATGGCCTGGCCGGCGGCACGCGCCTGCCCTCGGAGCAAGCCATGGCCAGTCACTTCGGCGTCAGCCGCACAGTGCTGCGCGAAGCCATCGCCCTGCTGCAGGCAGACGGCATCGTTGCCACACGCAAGGGCAGTGGCACCTTCGTGTGCGCGCAAGATGGCGCGAAGAGCGGTGAACGGGGCGACGCGCTGACGGAGCAGTCGGTGCAATCGCTATTGAACCTGATCGAGGTGCGGCAGGGACTGGAAGCGGAAATCGCCGCGCTGGCAGCCGTGCGGCGCACGCCGGGCCAGCTGGCCGATATCGAACATGCGCTACGGCGCATCGAGGAAGCGGTGGCGGCCGGTGTCGATGGCGTGGAAGAAGACGTGCGCCTGCACCTGTGCATCGCCGAGGCGACGGGCAATCCTTACTGGCCGAAGTTCGTCGCCATGTTCGCCGACCCGATCCGCTCGGCCGTCAAGGTGACGCGCGCGAACGAAGCGCGGCGCACGGACTTTTCCATCGAAGTGCGACGCGAACATGAAAAGATCGTGCAGGCGATCGCCGACGGCGACCCGCAGCGGGCGCGCCAGGCGGCCATGGAACACATGCAGCACGCGGCCGAGCGCGTACGCCTGGCCGACCGCGAATTCTGGCGCGGCGACGGCGGCGCACTGGCACGCACCCTCGGGCGCGACCCCATCATGCAGAAATAGCCTGCTCCCGTTCACGGGTAGCTTGGGCGGCGCATCTGGAACAGGCTGTCCGGACCGATTTCAAAATAATCGGCCGGTCCGCCGCCGCGCAGGATGGGGGCGGCGGCGGCCGTGTCGTACACACCATCCACGAGCAGATGGCGCGCGATATGCACGCCCACCACTTCGCCCAGCACCAGCCAGCTGCCGACGCCTTCCCCGTTGAGTCCTTGCAGCTCGATAATCTGCGTGCGCCGGCATTCGAAGGACACGGGGCTTTCGGCCACGCGCGGCACCTTGACGATGCGCGAGGCGTCCGGCGTCAGGCCGGCCAGCGCGAATTCGTCGACCTCGGGCGGCGCCGGCGCGCAGCTGGCATTCATGGCCTCGGCCAGCGGACGCGTCGCCAGGTTCCACACGAATTCGCCCGTCTGCTCGATATTGCGCAAGGTATCCTTGCGGCCGATGCTGGAAAAACCGATCAGCGGCGGCGTGTAATTGAAGGCATTGAAAAAACTGTAGGGGGCCAGATTGAGCACGCCATCAACGCTGCGCGTGGCGATCCAGCCGATCGGACGCGGCCCCACGATGGCGTTGAAGGGATCGTGCGGCAAGCCGTGGCCCTGCGCAGGTTCATAAAAGTGAATGTGATCGGTCACGCGCGTTCCTGAAGTCAAAAGAAGTCAAAAGAAGTCAAAGGCGCCCAGGATGGAGCGCCTGGAACGACAGCTTACTGGAATTGCCGCCACCACGTAGCCGGCCCGCCGGCGCCAGGTGCGCTCGCGCACAGACTACCAAGGCGACAATTGTATGGCGCGCCGCACCACGCCTCGCTTATGATGGCACAACTCAACCTTTATCATTGCGCTACCGCCCATGCATACACTCACGCTGCACCAGAAAGTGTTCTTGCTCCTCTTGAGCATCGTCACCATCGGCTTCGGTTGGATACTGGCGCCGTATGCGGGCGCCATCTTCTGGGGCGTCGTCCTGGCGATCCTGTTCGCGCCCGTGTACCGCTGGCTGCTGCTAAAAACCAGGGGCCGCGCCGGCCTGGCGTCGCTGCTGACCTTGCTGCTCATCGTCGTCATCGTGATCCTGCCGCTGTCGCTCATTTCCGTGTCGCTGGTGAACCAGGCGGCCAGCGTAGTGGAGATGGTACGTTCGGGCGAAATCACGGTCGCCATGTTCTTCAATAAAATCATGGCGGTACTGCCGCAATGGTTGATCAATTTTCTCGAGCGCTTCAACCTGACCAGCCTGGCCAGCCTGCAAGACAAGCTGGCCGAGGGCGCCACGCAGGTGAGCCAGGTGGTGGCGGTGAAAGCCATCAATGTGGGCCTGTACACCTTCGAATTCCTCACCAGCCTGTGCATCATGCTGTACCTGCTGTTTTTCCTCATGCGCGATGGCTCCACCCTGTCGGCCCGCATCAAGGGCGCCGTGCCGCTGAGCCGCAAGTACAAGCAGCGCCTGTTCACCAATTTCACCACGGTGATCCGCGCCACCGTGAAGGGCAACATCCTCGTGGCGATCGCCCAGGGCGCCCTCGGCGGCCTGGCGTTCTGGTTCCTGGATGTGCCAGCACCCTTGCTGTGGGCAGTGTTGATGGCTTTCCTGTCGCTGCTGCCGGCCGTCGGCGCCGCCCTCGTATGGGCGCCCGTGGCCGTCTACTTCCTGGCCACGGGCGCGATCTGGCAAGGCGCCGGCCTGGCCGCCTTCGGCGTCTTCGTCATCGGCCTGGTCGACAACGTGCTGCGTCCCATCCTGGTGGGCAAGGATACCAAGATGCCCGACTACGTGGTGCTGCTGTCGACCGTCGGCGGCATGGCCCTGTTTGGCCTGAACGGCTTCGTCATCGGCCCCGTGGTGGCGGCCCTGTTCATCGCGTCGTGGGATTTGTTCGTCTCGGCCAGCGAATTCCAGGCCGAGGATTGAGGCGTGGCGAAGCGCCGTCAGGCAAACACGGGGCGGAAAAAACTGCGCTCATAGCTGACGATGCAGCACGTCTCTTCGGCGTAGCGGAAGGCGGCCTGGCACTCGGCATCCAGCATCGAGTCCCTGCGGTACTGCTCGTACAGGGCCAGGCTGGGAAACGAGAACATGGCCAGCGCGACGTTGCTGGCGCCTTCGGACGGCAGGAAGTAGCCGTGGTGCTGGCCGCCGAAGCGTTCCACCAGCGGTATCCACAGCTTGCCGTAGGCTTCGAATTCCCGCAGTTTGTACGGGTCGATGATGTAGCGCAAATAACAGGTGATCATGCGATTTCCTTGTCTATGTTCAAATCCATCAGCATGCCAGATTCCCAGGAGCCGATGGCGGCCAGTGGCGAACCCGGCAAAAAGTCCAGCGCGCAGGGATACGTAAAATCTTCTTGTGCCAGGACATCGAGCCCCGGCCAGCCGTAAAACAGCAGTTTGCCCTTGCCAAGGCGTCCCAGCGCGCTGCCGTCGGGCAGCCAGCGCAAGGCGTTGCCCGTGCCGCCGCCCGCTTCCACGGGCACCGTGGCCAGACAGCTGCCATCGGCCAGCGCATGCACGGACAAATACTCTTTGCCACCGGCATGGTGCAGCGCGGCCAGACGCTCGCCGTCCGGCGATGGCGCGCACGACATCAGGCCAGGCAGCGACAGCACCACGCGCCCGCCTCCCGCCTGCAAGGGCCAGTCCCACACGCTGCAGTAGTCGGGCGGCTGCAGCAGCCCCTCGTCCACCGATTTGACGCCATGCTGGACCAGCAAACGCCGCCCGCCATCGATGGCGTAGACACCGCGCAGCATCTCGCCAGGATGCACCTGCGTGAAGAGCACCTCACCCGTCTGCGCCTCGCGCATCCGCAGACGGCCATCCCAGCCGCCGTCGGCCAGATACCGGCCGCACGGCGACCACGCGGGACCGCAGCCTTCGCCATCCCTTTTGTTCTGGAAGTTCAGCAGCAACTGACCCGCCTGGGCATCCACCACGGCCATCTGGCCCGTCGTGCTCTTGATGGACAGGCGGCCGCCGTCAGGCGAGAATGCCATGCCCGACATGTGCGCGATGAATTTGCCGCGCCACAGCTTGGTCCGCGCCGCCACGTCCCACAGGATCAGATCGCGCCCCAGCACGGCCAGGCGCATGCCATCGGGCGAAAACCGCACGCCATAGCTGCTGCCCAGCTTCAGAGGCTTCGACACTGCCGTCATGGGCGCGCCAGGCGGTACACCACGCTATCGAGGTCGTAATGGCGTTCCATGCCCACGTATTGCATGCCCAGGCGCGTCATGACCTTGATCGAGGCGGCGTTGTCGGGATGGGCCACGGCCACCACCTCGGGCGCGCCGACGACGTCGAAGGCATGCGCGACGATGGCTTGCGCCGCTTCGCTGGCATAGCCCATCCCCCAGCCAGCCCGCGCCAGGCGCCAGCCGATTTCGTGCGGCTTCGCCTTGTCGCCGCCGATATGCTGCAAGCAGGCCAGCCCCACCAGCACAGCATCTTCGGTACGGATCAAGGCCCACCACGAATAGCCCCATTCCACCCAGCGCCCCATGATGCGGGCAACGGCGGCGCGCGTGTGCTCTTCCGTCTCCGGCTGGCCCGCATTCAGGTAGGTCATCACTTCGGTATCCGAGTTCATGGCATGCATGGCGTGGTAATGCCTGTCGGTGACGGGTTCGAGGCGCAGCCGCGCCGTGTGCAGAATGGTCATGCCAGATTCCTTCAGATGAAAAAAAAGACGATACATGATCGTCTTTTTTTTGCAAGAGCGCACGCAATTACTTGCCTGCTTCGCCCTTCTTGATCCACGCCGCCAACTGGTGCGGACGCAGGCCGTCGTAGTCTTCGAACGGCTGATGGATCCACGGGTTGTGCGGCAGCTCGTCGAGGAAGTAGTCAGGACGCACGACGGAGCAGCCTTTCAGCCAGATCACGGCCGATTTGACTTCGGTCACGTCAGGGAAATTTTCTTTCAGGTGACGCGTGACCTTGTCCAGGGTGACGCCCGAATCGGCCAAGTCGTCAACCAGCAGGATGCGGCCAGCCAGCGGGCCCTTGGTCATGGTCATGTACTTGGCGATATCGAGGTCGCCGCGCACCGTGCCCGCGTCTTCGCGGTAGGAGCTGGTCGACAGGATGGCCAACGGCAAATCAAAAATGCGCGAGAACACGTCGCCAGGACGCACGCCGCCGCGCGCCAGGCACAATACCTGGTCAAATTTCCAGCCCGATTCGTAGACCTTGAGCGCCAGGCGCTCGATCAGGCGGTGGTACTCTTCCCAGTTGACCCAGAGATGTTGATCGTTCGATTGTGGGGTAGTCATGATAGTGAAATCTTATTATTAGCGTGATTAAAAAAATCCGCCTTGCGGCGGATTGTGTCCAGCAGCTTACTCGAATGGGTGGCGCAGCACGATCGTTTCTTCACGATCCGGACCGGTCGAAACCATGTCCACCGGCACGCCGACCAGTTCTTCAATACGCTTGATGTAAGCGCGCGCTGTTGCTGGCAGGGCAGCCAGCGATTTCGCGCCGACCGTGCTTTCCGTCCAGCCTGGCATCTCTTCGTACACAGGTACGCAACGGGCGGCTTCTTCAGCGCCCGATGGGAAGATGTCCGTGGCCACGCCGTCGATGGTGTAGCCGGTGCACAGTTTCAGCGTTTCGATACCGTCCAGCACGTCCAGCTTGGTCAGGCACATGCCCGTCACGCCGTTGATCTGCACGGAACGGCGCAACAAGGCGGCGTCAAACCAGCCGCAGCGGCGGGCACGGCCCGTCACAGTGCCGAATTCATGGCCGACTTGCGCCAGGTGGTGACCGACGCCTGCATCCGTTGGCAGTTCCGAAGGGAACGGGCCGGAACCGACGCGCGTCGTGTAAGCCTTGGTGATGCCCAGGATGTAGTGCAGCATGCCGGGACCGACACCCGAACCGGCAGCGGCATTGCCGGCCACGCAGTTCGACGAGGTGACGAACGGATAGGTGCCGTGATCGACGTCGAGCAGGGAACCCTGCGCGCCTTCGAACAACAGGTTGGCGCCGGCCTTGTGCGCCTTGTACAGCGCGCTCGACACGTCGGTGACCATCGGACGCAGACGCGGCACATAAGCCAGCGCGTCGTCGAGGGTCTTCTGGTAATCGATGCGCGGAGCTTTCAGGTAGTGCTCCAGCACGAAGTTGTGGTAGTCGAGGTTTTCCGCCAGTTTTTCAGCGAAACGGCTCTCGTTCAGCAGGTCGGCGACGCGGATGGCGCGGCGCGCTACTTTGTCTTCGTAGGCCGGGCCGATGCCCTTGCCGGTGGTGCCGATCTTGGCCGCGCCGCGCGCAGCTTCACGGGCCAGGTCGAGTGCCGAGTGGTAAGGCAAGATCACCGGCGCGGCGTCCGACACTTTCAGGCGCGAGGCGACTTCGACGCCGACGGCTTCGAGCTTGTCGATTTCGCGCAGCACGTCCGGCACGGAAACGACCACGCCGTTACCGATGTAGCAGGCGACGCCTGGACGCATGATGCCCGACGGGATCAGCTGCAGCGCAGTCTTGACGCCGCCGATGACCAGCGTGTGGCCTGCATTGTGGCCGCCCTGGAAGCGCACCACACCTTGAGCGTGATCGGTCAACCAATCGACGATCTTGCCTTTACCTTCATCGCCCCATTGGGTGCCGATGACAACAACGTTCTTTGCCATAATTTTCTTTGACATCACTCAACCTAAGTTTTTAAGAATCCAGCTACTACCATTATCGGCAAGTACCAGCACGCGATCGCACTCGAACTCGTCTTGTTCATTACTGTGACCCGGCATACTCTGGATCACGACCTCGCCCGCCTTGCGCAACTCGGCGATTTTTTCCTTCAATTCTGGCGCGCTGCCCCACGGCGCGCGGATCGAATGCTTCCGTTCCGCGGTCGGCAACAAGCGCGCCAGTTCGCGCAAATCGAGCGAGAAGCCGGTCGCGGGACGTGCCCGGCCGAACGCTTCGCCGACGTGGTCATAACGGCCGCCGCGCGCAACCGCGTTCGGCAAGCCAGGTACATACAGCGCAAACATCGCGCCACTTTCATATTGGTAGCCGCGCAGGTCGGCCAGGTCGATCGCCACTTCGGCGCGGCCCAAAGCCTTAGTTTCCACAGTCGCGGCCAGCGCGGCCAGTTCGGCCAGCGCTTTCAGCACGCCCGGCAGCGGCGGCAGCACTTCGCGCGCACGCGCCAGCACGTCGATGTCGCCGTACAGGTTCGGCAAGGCCAGCAGCGCATCGCGCGTGACGGGATCGTAGGCAGCCGTCAGCGCACGCAGGCCAGGCGCATCTTTCGCGCGCAACAAGGTGTACAGCGCAGCCTCGTCGCGCACGGCAGCGGCATCTTGCGCAATGATAGCGCGCAACAGGCCAACGTGCGACAAATCCAGGCGGACGCTATCGAAACCGGCCAGTGCCAGCGAAGCGAGCGCCAGTTCCTGGATCTCGGCGTCCGCTTCCAGGCCGGCGTGGCCATAGATTTCGGCGCCGATCTGCAGCGGTTCGCGGGTGGCGTGCAGACCCGAAGGACGGGTATGCAGCACGCTGCCGGCGTAGCACAGACGGGTTACGGTGGCACGGTTGAGCAGGTGCGCGTCGATGCGCGCCACTTGCGTCGTCATGTCGGCACGCAGGCCGAGCATGCGGCCCGACAGCTGGTCGACCAGTTTGAACGTGCGCAGGTCGGTATCCTTGCCAGCGCCAGTCATCAGCGATTCCAGATACTCGAGCAGCGGCGGCATGACCAGTTCATATCCGTACAGACGGAAATTATCCAGCATGAGGCGGCGCAGCTCTTCGATCTTGCGCGCTTCCGACGGCAGAACATCGGCAATATTTTCGGGCAAAAGCCAATTCGGCATGAGGGAGCGAGATACGGAAGAAAGTTGAAAAAATGCATCATGCGAGGCAGCGGCGGGCGCGCCAGGCAAGAGGCCGAACCTGATATTTTACGCGAAAACACGGGCCTTTAGGGATAAGTTGTCCGAATCGCTGCCGCACAGTTCTAAAAACACCGCATTTTACGCCTTCCCGCCACAGCCTGGGCACACCAAAAAAACGGGGCCGGCATTGACGCCGGCCCCGCTGCTGCTGCCACCCGCCCTTGCGGCCAGGTGCAGTCTGGATGCTGCCTTACTTCTTGGCCGAACCGGCTGCACCGCCGCCCTTGAAGTACTTGAAGAATTCCGAACTCGGATCGACCACCATCACGTCGCCCTTGTCCTTGAAGGTGGCGCGGTAGGCTTCCAGGCTACGGTAGAACTTGTAGAACTCCGGATTCCGGCCAAACGCTTCCGCATAGATCTGCGATGCCTTGGCATCGCCCTCGCCGCGGATCTTCTCGGCTTCACGATATGCTTCGGCCAGGATCACCGTGCGCTGCTTGTCGGCGTCGGCGCGGATTTTCTCGGAGTCGGCCGAACCGGTCGAACGCAGCTCATTGGCCACGCGCACGCGCTCGGACTTCATGCGCTCGTACACGGAGTTGTTGATCTGCTCGACGTAGTCGACACGCTTCAGGCGCACGTCGACGATTTCCACGCCGATGGCCTTGGCTTCCGCCGACACCTTGGCCAAAATCGCTTCCATCACCTTGCCGCGCTGGCCCGAGATCACTTCGCGCACGGTGCGCTTGGTGATTTCATCGTTCAGCGCTGCCTTGACGATTTGCGACATGCGGTTGCGGGCCGGCTTTTCATCGCCGCCAAAGCTGCGGAAATACAGCCGTGGGTCGGCGATGCGCCATTTCACATAAGCGTCGACGAGGATGTTCTTCTTCTCGGCCGTGATGAAGCGTTCCGGTTCCGGCGTATCCAGGGTCAGGATGCGCTTGTCCAGGTACAGCACGTTCTGGAACGGCGGCGGCAGTTTGAAATACAGGCCCGGCGTGCTGATGACTTCCTTGACTTCACCGAGGGCGAAGACGACCGCATACTTACGCTGGTCGACCACAAACACGGTCGACGACAAGAGCATGATCGCGATAAAGCCCGCGATCAGGGCGGCTACGATACGGTTCATTAGCGACTCTCCCGTTCACGCGAAGAGCGGCGCGTATTGACTTCTACTGTCGGCATGGCTTCCTGTGGCAAAACGGTGTTGGCTGCGGGTGTCGCGCCAGCACGGGCGGCAGCGGCATCGGTGGCAGCCGTCTGGGCGATCAGCTTGTCGAGCGGCAGATACAGCAGATTGCTGCCCGTCTTCGCGTCAACCATAACCTTGCTGGCACTGCTGAACACTTGCTGCATCGTTTCCAGGTACATGCGGTCGCGCGTGACGACCGGTGCCTTCTGGTACTCGACCAGCACCTGCTTGAAGCGCGAAGCATTACCTGCGGCGTTCTCGGTCACCATCGCACTGTAGGCGGCGGCTTCCTCCATCAGGCGGAAAGCGGCGCCGCGGGCTTTTGGAATGACGTCGTTGGCGTAAGCCTGGCCTTCATTCTTCTGGCGTTCGCGGTCCTGGCCGGCCTTGACGGCATCGTCGAAGGCGGCTTGCACCTGCTCCGGCGGCTGCACGGCCTGCATCGTCACGTTGGTGATAGCGACACCTACTTTGTAGCGGTCGAGAATTTGCTGCATCAGTTGCTGCGTATCGTAAGCGACCTTTTCGCGGCCTTCATACAGCACGAAGTCCATCTTGCTGCGGCCCACCACTTCGCGGATCGCCGTTTCGGCGACCTGGCGCAGGGTATCTTCCTGGTCGCGCGTGTTGAACAGCCACGCCACAGGGTCTTTCAGCGTGTATTGCACCGCGAACTGGATGTCGATGATGTTTTCATCGTCCGTCAGCATCAGCGACTCGCTGGCCTGCTTGTTGCGCAGCGACTGGCGGTAACCGACTTCCACCGTGCGCACCTGCGACACGTTGACGGTTTCGTCAGTCTGGAACGGGTACGGCCAGCGCCAGTTGAAACCGGCCGGCGTGGTGTGGCTATACTTGCCGAACGTGAGCACGACGCCGCTCTGGCCCTCTTGCACGATGAAGGCGCCGCTGGCGAGCCAGATGAAGACGGCGATCACGCCGACCACGCCAGCGGTGATGCCGGCGCCCTTCATGTCGGGACGCGGACCACCGCCACCGCCGTTGTTATTGCCGCCGTTGTCGGGACGGTTCTTCTGTCCGAAAAAGGCATTCAGGCGCTGATTGAAATCGCGCCACAACTGATCGAGGTCCGGCGGACCTTCGCCGGGCTTTTTGCCTTCTTGGGCTTTCTTGCCGTCGTCCTTGCGATTGCCCCAGCGGGGATCGTTCAGGGACAACTTCAAGCCTGTTTTTTTGAGTAGGGAGACAAGCATAACTATCGTGTTCCGACTTGGGAGTGGGTGGAAATCCTATCGTCCTCGCCAGGCTCTTCGTCCTGGTCCGGGGCGGCGCCATCGTGCTGGTCGTACTGACCGTCCAACTGATCTTCCTGCGGTGCTGCGTCGTTCTGATACAGGTACGCCGAACCGGGCGCCTTCCTGGCCATCTCGACAATCGCATCGCGCAGCAGGTCGAGACCGCTACCCTTCTGCGCACTGACGAAGACGCGACTGATCGTAGCATATTCATCGCGCTCCACCGATGGCTCCAGCCCGGCCGCATCGATCTTGTTCCACACGAGGATTTGCGGAATATGATCGGCGCCGATCTCTTTCAAGACCAGGTTGACCTGCTCGATCTGCTCCATGCGCACCGGCGACGCAGCGTCGACGACGTGCAGCAGCAAATCGGCATGGATGGTTTCTTCGAGCGTGGCGCGGAAAGCGGCCACCAGTTGATGCGGCAATTCGCGCACGAAACCGACCGTGTCGGAGATCACCACATTGCCCACTTCCTGGCCCAGGTAAACCCGGCGCGAGGTGGTGTCCAGGGTGGCGAACAACTGGTCGGCAACATACACGCCAGCCTTGGTCACGGCATTGAACAGGGTCGACTTGCCGGCATTGGTATAGCCGACCAGGGACACCGAAAATGTGTGATTGCGGCCGCGCGCGCGGCGCTGCGTTTCGCGCTGCTTGTGCAGCTTTTCCAGGCGGGCGCGCAAGGCCTTGACACGGTCGCCGATCAGCCGACGGTCGGTCTCGAGCTGCGTCTCGCCGGGACCGCGTAAGCCGATCCCGCCCTTTTGCCGCTCAAGGTGGGTCCAGCCGCGGATCAGGCGCGTGGCCAGATGCTGCAACTGGGCCAGCTCGACTTGCAACTTGCCCTCGTGGCTCTTGGCGCGCTGCGCGAAGATGTCGAGGATCAAGCTGGTGCGGTCGAGCACCCGCACATTCAGGCGCTTTTCCAGATTGCGCTGTTGGGCAGGTGACAGGGCATGGTTAAAAATGACGATTTCCAGGCCGTCATTGACGACCACGTCGCCAATTTCATCGGCCTTGCCACTGCCGACGAAATAGGCGGAATCGGGACTGGAACGTTTGGCCGTGATGGTGGAAATCGGGTCTACGCCAGCCGAGCGCGACAACAGCATGAGTTCCTCCATGCTGGCGGCGAAGTCGCTGTGACCGAAGTCAACCCCGACTAGTGCCGCGCGCATGATGGCATCAGATAAGTGGCGACGCACGCCGACGCCGATGCAAACGCATCAGCGCCGCTGGCGCGGACGGGGGCGACGGAGGGTGAAAGGCGCTGGGCCGTCAAGCTCAACGCTTTACTCCGCTTCAGATTCAATATTGAGATTGACGGCACGGGCCGGCACCACTGTCGAGATGGCATGCTTGTACACCATCTGTGTCACCGTATTGCGCAGCAATACGACATATTGATCGAACGATTCGATATGGCCCTGCAATTTAATGCCATTGACCAGGTAGATCGAGACAGGAACATGCTCTTTGCGTAATGCATTGAGGAATGGGTCTTGTAACAGTTGCCCTTTGTTGCTCATAACAGCTCCGTTGTTTATGTTGTTGTGTAAGAATTGGAGGCGACTCGCTTGATTTCAAGTGCTCTCACACCTTTCAAAGAAAGAAAGATGCGTCATAGCTACTGTAACCTGTTTTCACGATCGCTGTCGCGCATGGCGCATTAACACTTTCATTTCGTGCAAGAGCCATTGAATTGGCTGTCGGCGCCGCATTATCTCTGCGGCGCCTTAATATGCACTTAATCCAGCGGTTAAATCATTACTTGCTCGGCGTGCGCGCAAACGGGTTTTTACCCGTGCGCAGTTCGATGCGCAGTGGCGTACCGACCAGGGCAAACGTATCGCGGAAATGTTTTTCCAGATAGCGCTTGTAGGGATCGCCAACGGCGTCGAGCGCATTGCCGTGAATAACGATCACAGGCGGGTTCATGCCACCCTGGTGAGCATAGCGCAGCTTCGGACGGATCGAGCCCTTGCGGCGCGGCTCCTGCTTCTCCACGGCCTCGATCAGGGCGCGCGTCAGTTTCGGCGTCGACAGATCGCACATGGCGGCCGCATACGCGGCGTTGAGCGACTTCATCAGTGGAGCGATGTTGGTACCCTTCAGCGCCGAAATGAAATGCATCTGCGCGAACGACAGGAAATCGAGCTTGCGGTCGATATCGATCTTGATCTCGTCGCGTTCGTGCGATTGCAAACCATCCCATTTATTCACGGCCACCACCAGCGCGCGGCCCGATTCCAGGATGAAGCCGGCGATATGCGCGTCTTGCTCTGAAATATCCTGCTGCGCGTCGAGCATCAGCACCACCACGTTGGCTTCGGAAATCGATTGCAGGGTTTTCACCACCGAGAATTTCTCGATCGCTTCAAATACCTTGCCGCGGCGGCGGATACCGGCCGTGTCGATCAGCGTGTATTGCTGGCCATCGCGCTCGAACGGAATCTCGATCGAGTCGCGCGTCGTGCCCGGCATGTCGAAGGCGATCACGCGCTCTTCGCCCAGCAGGGTGTTGATGAGGGTCGACTTGCCCACGTTTGGACGACCGACGAGGGCAATCTTGATGCCGCGGTCGGTCTTTTCCAGCTCTTCAGGCTCATCCGGACGCTGCGCGAAGGCCAGGTCCAGCATCACTTCGACGAGGTCGTTGACGCCGTCGCCGTGCGCCGACGAGATCGCATACGGATCGCCCATGCCCAATTCATAGAATTCGGACACGACGGCCGTATAGCGCATGCCTTCGCTTTTATTGACCACCAGCAAGACCGGGCGGCCGCTCTTGCGCAGGAAGTCAACGATGGTCTTGTCATGCGGGGTCAGGCCTTGGCGGCCGTCCACGATGAACACCACCACGTCGGCCTCGGCCACGGCCTGCTTGGTCTGCAGTGCCATCTGGTGCATGATGCCTTCCTTGGCGACGGGTTCGAAACCACCCGTATCGATGACCAGGAAGGGACGTTCGCCGACACGGCCTTCGCCATAGTGACGATCGCGCGTCAACCCAGGCAAATCCGCCACCAGCGCATCGCGCGAGCGGGTCAGACGATTGAATAAAGTCGATTTCCCAACATTGGGTCGACCTACTAGTGCAATTACCGGCTTCATTGTATTACTCGACCGCGAGAGCGGTCACTGTCCCTGATTGGGTTTGAAAAATCAAATTCGAACCTGCCACAACGGGAGCCGAAACAATCGGACTACCGTCGGTGCTGACACGACCTATTAATGCGCCATCTTCCCGTGACAGGAAGTGGATGTAACCTTGATAGTCACCGACGGCGACGCTGCGGCCAAAAGAAGCCGGCGTCGACAAGCGGCGGCGCGCCAGCGCCTCATTCTTCCAGGCGCCCTGGCCGCCTTCGCGGCTGAACGCCACCACGGCGCCCTGGGCGTCGGCGGCAAACACGAAACGCTGGTCGACGGCCACGCCCACATCGGACGAGATCGGCTTGGTCCAGCGCGGCACGCCCGTGGCGGCATCGAAGCAGCCCGCCTTGCCCTGGTACGTGACGGCGCACACTTCGCCTTCGAACACCACCGGCGTGCCGGCGATATCGGAGACGCGCTCCAGTTCGGTGGCGCCGCGCGGTTCGCTGACGACGATCTCCCAGCGTACCACACCGGTGGCGGCCGTCAGTGCCAGCAACTTGCCGCCCGGCTGGGCCACATAGACATTCGCGCCGCCCAGTACCATGCCAGGCGCATTGCGCAGGGTCAGTGCCGGCGTGGCGCGCTGCACCGTCCACTTGCGCTCGCCCGTCTTGGCATCGAAGCCGACGATGCGGTTGTCCACGCTGCGCACCACGACCACGCCCTGTCCCACGACAGGCGGGGTCAGCACTTCGCTGGACGCCTGTGCCTTCCACAGCTGCTTGCCATCGGCATCGAAGGCCAGCACGGCGCCCTTGGCGGCGCCCACGGCCACCAGCGTGCCATCGCTACCGGCACTGGAGGTGATGTCGCTGCCGGCCTTGATGCGCCACGTTTCCCGGCCGCTGGCCGCATCCAGGCGCGCCAGCGCGCCATCGGCATTGACCACGTACAGGCTGTTGCCGGCCAGCGCAGGCGTAAACGCGTACACGCCGGCCTTGCCGATCGAATACTTCCAGGCGTCGCGTACGGCAATACTCGATTTTAACTCGACCAGCTTGGCCGGTTCGACTTTCGGGTCTTTCGAGGCAAACGGGTTCCAGGACGAGCAACCGGCCATCAGGGCCAACAGACTTGCAGCTACCAGCTTTTCAGTGACACGCATAAGTGTTATCCAACCTTTTTCTTGTACTTGTAAGGGCATGGCAGGCGGCGTAAAGCGCCGCATGGCCGAACCATCAGTGTTCCTGTCAGGCGGCGGCCTTGTCAGCCTTGGCCTTGTCTTCCGGTACCGTACCGCCAATCGCCTCCAGTTTGACCTGAATCAATTGACGACCTGGATTGTTCTTGTCCGTTGCTGCCAGCGCGGCCAGGTAGGCCGTGCGTGCATCGGCCAGCTTGTTTTGCGCCACCAGGATATCGCCCTTGCGGTCGGCCACGGCGCCGGCAAATTGCGCCACGCTGGCCGTCGCCAGCACTTTCAATGCTTCATCGTAGCCTTTTTCGTCCAGCAGGACACCCGCCAGGCGCAGCTTGGCGATGACCTTGTACTCTTCCGTGCCGTGCTCGGTCACCCATTGCAGCTGGGTCTTGGCCGTTTTCAAGTCATTCGCGTCAAACGCCACCTTGGCCGCGGCCAGGGCGCTCATCTGCGCATACGCCGTGCCGCTGAAACGCGATTGCATGTCGCCGGCCGCGCGCATCACCTTGGCGGTGTCCTTGGCGGCGATGGCGTTTTGCAGTTCGTCATACAGCTGGCCCGCTTGCGCAGCTTGCGTGCGCTGGTAGTACTGCCAGCCAGCCCAGCCGCTGTAGCCCGCCAGCGCCACGATCAAGACCCAGGAGGTCAGATTGCCATTGCGCTGCCACCAGGCCTTGAGGGTTGCCAGTTGTTCTTGTTCTTCGTGATCGTATGCCATGGGTCGTCAGTTTTAATGAGTAGTTGATCGAGGGTAGTACGGTCTTGCTTCAAATCAATGGTGGTGATGCACGTGACCGCCAGGACCGTGGTCGTGGCCGCAATCGTGGTCGCCGATGATCTGGTCCACCACGTAATCGACGACATCGTCGAACGGCACCGTGTTTTGCTGCGCGCCAGCATCGGCTTCGCGCATGGCTTTCACCGTGGCCACATTGTTGGCGATTTCATCGTCGCCCATGATCACGGCAAACGCCGCGCCGCTGGCATCGGCCTTTTTCATTTGCGTCTTGAAGCTGCCGCCACCGTTGCTCGTTGCGCAATGTAGCACAACGTCGAGGCCCGCATCGCGAATCCGTTCGGCCAGCACGAATGCCTGCAGGCCTGCCTGCTCACCCTGGTGCACCAGGTACACGTCGCACTGGGCCGGCGCTTCCGGCTCAGCCGCGTCCTTCATCAGCAGCACCAGACGTTCAACGCCCATGCCGAAACCGACGGCTGGCGTCGATTTGCCACCGAACATTTCCACCATGCCGTCATAGCGGCCACCGGCGCACACCGTGCCTTGCGCGCCCAGCTTGTCGCTGACCCACTCGAACACCGTGCGATTGTAGTAATCGAGGCCGCGCACCAGGCGTGGATTGATGGTGAATGGAATATTGTTGTGGTTCAAGATCTTCTGCACGCCGTGGAAGTGCGCCAGCGATTCCTCTCCCAAGTAGTCCAGCAGCTTCGGCGCGCCATTGACCAGGTCTTGCATGGCAGGGTTCTTGGTATCGAGGATGCGCAGCGGATTGCTGTGCAGGCGGCGCTTGGCTTCTTCGTCGAGCAGCTCGCTGTGGCTTTCCAGGTAGGCGATCAGGTCGGCGCGGTGGCGCAGGCGCTCGTCCGCGTCGCCGATCGAGTTCAGCTCCAGGCGGATGCCTTCCAGGCCCAGGTCATCCCACAGGCGACGCGACAGCATGATGATCTCGGCGTCGATATCCGGGCCCGTGAAACCGATGGCTTCCACGCCGAACTGATGGAACTGGCGATAGCGGCCTTTTTGCGGGCGCTCATGGCGGAACATCTGGCCCTTGTACCACAGGCGTTTCGGGCCTTCGTAGACGAGGTTGTGCTCGACCACGGCGCGCACCACGCCAGCCGTGCCTTCAGGGCGCAAGGTCAGGTTGTCGCCGTTCATCGAATCGGTGAACGAATACATTTCCTTTTCCACGATATCGGTCACGGCGCCGATGGCGCGCGCGAACAATTTCGTTTCTTCTACGATCGGCGTGCGGATTTGCTGGAAGCCGTAGCTTTGCAGCACGGATTGCGCCGTATTTTCAAACAATTCCCACAGCGGGGCGTCGGCGGGCAGCACGTCGTTCATGCCTTTCACGCCTGTAATTTTCTCTGCTTTTTTATTTTCGGACATAGTGTTCTTCTTTACTTTTTATCGGGTCAGGCTCAGACGGCAACCGTATTTCCGTAGTGACTCTGTACATACTTCAAGACGATGTCCTGGAATTCCTCGACGATACGCTCGCCGCGCAGGGTGACGACTTTTTCACCGTCGACAAAGACGGGCGCGGCCGGCGATTCACCCGTGCCGGGCAGGCTGATGCCGATGTTCGCATGCTTCGATTCGCCGGGACCATTGACGATGCAGCCCATGACGGCCACGTTCATCGCTTCCACGCCCGGATATGCTTTCTTCCATTCCGGCATCTGCTCGCGCAGATACGTCTGGATGTTGTCGGCCAATTCCTGGAAGGTGGTCGACGTCGTGCGGCCGCAGCCCGGGCAGGCGATCACCATGGGCGCGAACTTGCGCAAGCCCATGGTTTGCAATATCTCCTGGCCGACGATGACTTCGCGCGTGCGGTCGCCGCCCGGCTCGGGCGTAAGCGAGATGCGGATGGTGTCGCCGATGCCCTCTTGCAGCAGCACGGACAGGGCCGCGGTGGACGCCACGATGCCCTTGCTGCCCATGCCCGCTTCCGTCAAGCCCAGGTGCAGCGGATAGTCGCAGCGCTGGGCCAGTTCGCGGTACACGGCGATCAGGTCCTGCACGCCAGACACCTTGCACGACAGGATGATCTTGTCGCGCCCCAGGCCCAGCTCTTCGGCACGCACGGCGTTTTCAATCGCCGACGTCACCAGCGCTTCATACATGACGGCTTGCGCCGGCCACGGGTTGCTGCGGCCCGCGTTTTCATCCATGATGCGCGCCAGCAAGGCTTGATCCAGGCTGCCCCAGTTCACGCCGATGCGCACCGGCTTGTCGTACTTGCACGCCGCTTCGATCATTTGCGCAAATTGCGTGTCGCGCTTGGCGCCCTTGCCCACGTTGCCAGGATTGATCCGGTACTTCGACAGCGCGCGCGCGCAATCGGGGTAATCGTTGAGCAGGGTATGGCCGTTGTAATGGAAGTCGCCCACCAGCGGCACGTCGATCTCCATCTTGTCGAGCTGTTCGCGGATGTAGGGCACGGCCGCAGCCGCCTCGGGACGGTCCACCGTCAGGCGCACCAGTTCCGAACCGGCACGCGCCAGTTCCTTGATCTGGATCGCCGTGCCGATGGCATCGGCCGTGTCCGTGTTCGTCATCGACTGCACCACCACGGGGGCGTCGCCGCCCACCCAGATCTGGCGCTGGCCGTGCGCGATCAGCACCTTGCGGCTGTCGCGCCGGCCGGAAGGACCGGAGCCGATCGCTGTTTTCGAGGTAGCCATAATAGTGTCTTGTGAGTTTGCTTACTTAAACTTCTGGTTTAAACGTTACTTGATGCTGACGCGCGAGATCGTGCCGCCCGCCACAGTCGGCAAGTCCAGCTTCGCGCCGCGCAAGGTTGCCTGCACGGCAGCCGGCTTGCCCACCACCAGGGTGGCCGGGCCGGCGATATCAAATGTTTCCGTGCTGCCAGCCTTGACCATGCGCGAAATCAGCGGCGCGGCGCCAGGACGGCGAATCTCGACCCAGGAATCCTGCTCCACCTTCAACACCAGCGTGTTCGAGACCACGGCCGCTACCGGCGGCGTAACGACCGCCGCCGCTGGCGTCGCGACTGGCGCGGCTGCCGGCACGGACGCGGCTGGCGCTCCCGTCTGCGTGTCGTTGCCCGCAGGCGGCGGCACGGAGATCAGCGGCACGGACGGCGTCTGCACGGGCGACAAATCCTGCCCCGACTTGACCAGGGTCGTTTCCACGGGGCCCACCACGTTCGGATGCACGGCTTCCTTGTCGGCTTGCGCCAGCAGGCTGGCCGGCACATAGCCCAGCTTGTACGCACCAAAAGCGGCAGCCACGACCACGGCAACGGCACCGGCGATCCAGAGCGGAGTCTGGTTCGACGAACGCTGCGTCATCGACGGGAAGCGCGATTCGGAAAACGTGGCGGAAATCTCGCGCCGCACGGGCGCGACAGCCGGGTCTTGCGCCGGCGCCGGGTGCACTTCGATCATGGCGACCAGCGGCGCCGCGTCAAGCTTGACCACCTTGGCATAGGCGCGCACGAAACCGCGCACCACGGCAACGTTCGGCAAGGCCGCCATATCACCCGCTTCCAGCGCGATCACCTGGCGCGTCGCCAGCTTGAGCTGGTCGGCCACCTGTTCCACCGGCCAGCCCAGCGCTTCGCGCTGTGCCTTCAACTGTGCGCCTGCCAACGCCAGATTGCCCTGGGGCTGCTGCTGAGGCGTTTCTGCCCACTCTGAATTCATTGGTATCCCTGTCTCACTCATCAAACGCCCCATTCTGATAAGCAGCATATTCGGAGGAGCCGGAATGGTGGTTGCGCAAATGCGCCCCCAGGCCAGCTTCCGCACCCGCATCCCCGAGCTTATGCTGCACCTTGATCCCGAGCCACAGCACATCGGCCGCCTGGCTCTCCATTGTTGCTATATTACCGAGCCGCTGCAAATAATGAGCCGCTTGCCGGTAGTCTTGCTGTTGGTAATACACGCGCACCAGGCCGGCATTCGTTACTGCCACATCCGGTGCGATCCGTACCGCGCGCATCAAATACGCGCCGGCACGCGGGTAATCGTTTAGGGCCAGGCTGCAAGCACCCCCATTGTTGAGCGCTTTTTCCGGTGACACATACGCCGCGTCCGCCAGAGCCGCATCGAAATACGCCAGCGCTTGCGCGGCGCGTCCCGTCTGGCACAAAAACAGGCCGTAATTATTGCTCAACTCAGGATTGTGGGGCGCAAGGCGCAAAGCGTAAAGGAAATCTTTCTCGGCAGGCACAGTTTGCCGCCGTGCCGACAGGATCAGGGCACGCACACCATAGGCTTGCGCATCGTTTGGCGCCAGCTGCACGGCTTGCTCCGCTTCCGCCAGGGCCACGTCGAGCTGGCCTTGCGCATAATACGCGCTGGCCAGCTGCAGGCGCAGCGCGGCGCGCTCATCGGCGCTCGCCTGTTTGTCCTGGCCAGCGGCCGTGGCGCGGCTTGCGGAAGGAGCAGAAGCACAGCCGACCAGCAGCACAGCCAGGCAGACAGCGGCCACAGCGAGCGAGCGTTGGTAAGCCATGCCTTCCCTCATCAGGAGCGGATCTCCACGATCTTGCCGAAATTGGCGCCAAATTTTTGTTGATACTCAGTCATCTTTTCCATGCGCTCCTGTACTCGCGTACGGTCCTTGACTTCGCCCGCCAACTGGCCGCAAGCCGCATCGATATCGTCGCCGCGCGTCTTGCGCACGGTGGTGATGATGCCGCCGTCCATGAGTACCTGGGCAAATGCCTTGATGCGCGGGTTTTTCGAGCGGAACAGGCCCGACTCGGGAAAGGGGTTAAATGGAATCAGGTTGAACTTGCAGTTCACGCCGAACTCGCGGTCTTGCACCAGCGCCAGCAGTTCGCGCGCGTGCTCGTCGCTGTCATTGACGCCATCGAGCATGCAGTACTCGAAGGTAATGAAATCGCGGGGCGCAAATTCCAGATAGCGCTTGCAGGCGGCCATCAATTCCTTCAACGGGTATTTCTTGTTCAGAGGAATCAACCCGTCGCGCAGCGCATCGTTCGAAGCGTGCAGCGAGACGGCCAGGGCCACCGGCACTTCCTGCGACAACTTGTCCATCATCGGAACCACGCCCGAGGTCGACAGGGTCACGCGGCGGCGCGACAGGCCGTAGGCATTGTCGTCGAGCATCAACTTCAGGGCCGTGACGGTCGGCTCAAAGTTCAGCAGGGGCTCGCCCATGCCCATCATCACCACGTTGGTGATCTGGCGCTCGCCTTTCGGACCCGGCTCGATGCCCTTGGTGCGGCGCAATTCAAATTCAGCCATCCACAGCTGACCGATGATCTCGCCCACGGACAAGTTGCGGTTGAAGCCTTGCTTGCCCGTCGAGCAGAAACGGCAGTTCACGGCGCAACCGGCCTGGGTCGAGATGCACAGCGTACCGCGGTTTTCTTCCGGAATGAACACGGTTTCCACGGCATTACCATTACCGACGTCGACCAGCCACTTGCGCGTGCCATCCGTCGACGTGTGGTCGCTGATGATGGCCGGGGCGCGCACTTCGGCGCGCGTGGCCAGCTTGTCGCGCAGCGACTTGGCCAGGTCCGTCATGGCGTCGAAGTCGGAAGCGCCGAACTGATGTATCCAACGTTGCAATTGTTTCGCACGAAACGGTTTCTCTCCCAACTCGGCGCAATAGGCGATGAGTTGCGCGGGATCGAGGTCCAGCAAGTTGGTGAGGGTCGTCGTATTCATGATCATGTCTATTCTAAAAATCCGTCCCCGCGCGCATCAGGAGGTCAAAGCCACCACAGCGCAGCGGGAACAGGGGGTGATAAGTTATTTCACAGATAACGCCAGGAAATAACGTTATCTAAGGCAATTAAGCCTTCAGTTCTGGGAAAAAGTAAGCGATTTCCACTTTAGCAGCTTCGACAGCGTCGGAACCGTGTACGGCATTAGCGTCGATCGAATCGGCGAAATCGGCGCGGATCGTGCCTTTTTCTGCTTTCTTCGGATCGGTCGCGCCCATCAGGTCACGGTGGGCCAGAACGGCGTTTTCGCCTTCCAGGGCTTGGATCATGACTGGACCGGAAACCATGAAGTCGACCAGATCCTTGAAGAAGCCGCGTTCTTTGTGCGCTGCGTAGAAGCCTTCAGCTTGTTCGCGCGACAGTTGGGTCATGCGTGCTGCAACGATTTTCAGGCCAGCGTTTTCAAAACGGGTGTAGATTTGACCGATTACGTTTTTTGCAACTGCGTCTGGTTTGATGATCGACAGGGTGCGTTCGATTGCCATGTGTGAAAACTCCAATAAAAAGAAAGGTTTAAAACGATAAATTGATAGCTCAATCAACCTTTGATTTTACCATACTCCACCCCATATCACCCAGACAGGCAGACCCCTTCTTACTGACTCATCTGCGTTTAATGGAATCTTAAGCTGGTTTTTTTGTAAAAACCGGGGTCCATGCTATGCTTGAACAAAGTAGTAATTTGAATTGTCAACACGGAGGCACTATGAATCAGAACATGCAACGCACTTTTGACCTGTCGGGGGGCATGCAGCAAGTACGCCACCAGGTCTTGCGCAACACTTACTGGCTGCTGGCGCTGTCCATGATACCGACCGTGCTGGGCGCTTTCATCGGCGTGCAAATGCACTTGCCGATGCTGACCGGCGGCATGGGCTTCATCATCTTCATGGTCGTCGCTTTCGGTTTCATGTACGCGATTGAAAAAACCAAGAACTCGGGCCTGGGCGTCGCCGTCCTGCTGGGCTTTACCTTCTTCATGGGCCTGATGCTCACGCCACTCCTGACGCGCACGCTCGGCTACTCGAACGGCGGCATGCTGATCATGACGGCGTTCGGCGGCACGGCCACCATCCTGGCCGTGATGGCGACGATAGCCACGGTGTCGAAGCGCGACTTCTCGGCCATGGGCAAATGGCTGTTCGCCGGCGTGATCGTGCTGATCCTGGCATCGGTGGCGAACATTTTCCTGGGCCTGTCGGCACTGTCGATCGTGATTTCCATGGTCGCCATCGCCATCTTTTCGGCCTACATCCTGTATGACGTGCAGCAAATCATCAACGGCGGCGAGACCAACTACATCTCGGCCACCCTGCGCATCTACCTGGACGTGTACAACATCTTCACCAGCCTGCTTTCCCTGTTGGGTTTCGCCGGCGGCAGCCGCGACTAAGCGCTGCGCTAGAAATTAGAAAGCCGACCCTCGGGTCGGCTTTTTTACGTCTGTGAAAAAAGCCGCCTGTACGGCGGCTGTTCGCGGCAGGTTCGCAGCATTCGGTAATGCGATCAAAAGTCGTGATTCGACGGATACTTACTGTAAAAATCGTTATCCCATTTGAAATTGGTAAAGGCCACGGTAAGGGAAATATCCAGCGCCTCGACAAAATGCCAGCAACCGACGGGTAAAAACAGGATTTCGCCCGGTGACAGCACGCATTCGCGCACTTGCACGTCGGCCATCAGCGGATAGCGCTGCAAGTCAATGTCGCGCCCGTCGACGGGCGTAAAACAGTGACGCTGGTTGTACACGCGCGCCACCTCGCAGGCAGCCATGATGCGCAGCCGCTTGCGCCCCTTCACCTGCGCCATGAAGTTGTTAGTCAGGTCGTGGTGGAATGGCGTCACCGTGCCGGCCGGGCCAAACCATAAAAAGCCCGTGGGGCCGCCATCCTGCTCCAGGTATTCGGGCAGTTGCCCGATATCGTCCCACAGCTCGCGCAAGGCTTGCCGGTTCTGCGAATTGTTGTTCGCCGTCATGTAGAAATCGTTGCTCGTGCCGCTGCTCTCGACCAGGCTGGCATATTCGCCAAACGCCATCTTGCGCTTGTGCGCCACGCTGTTCATTTCGTACTGCGCATCCGCTTCGCGGCCGAACTGCACTTCCACCTCGCGCTGCGCGTAGTGCTCGCGGAAGTAGGCCGGACTCCATTTCCGGATCGCCGGCCAGTCATCCAGCATGCCGGTGATAATCACGGGCTGATTGGTGGAATAGAACTCCGTTAAAAACTCGTGCGCCGTCAGTTTCTCGCGGCGGGGAATCTCGGTCGGACGCAGATGGTTCAGCCTGCGCTGGATATCGATCACCCAGTCGCGCTTGGCCAGCCGGTTCGACAGGCGCACGGCGCCCGCCAGGTAGGGGCTGTGCAGCGCCAGCTCCACCTCGCGGCGCGCCAGGCTTTCCGCGATGCCGGCCTGTTGCAGCACCGGCATCAGCGCCGACGGGTGACTGCCCAGCATGAGGTTTTCCGCGATCCAGCTGCGCCACTCGCGGCTCAGCTCCTGTACCCCCTGATTGAGTCCCAATGTCGATACGGCCGCCATTACCTGTCTCCTTTTTATATGCATAAGCGGCCGGACAGTATGCACTGTCCGGCCGCACCCTACCCTAACGACGCATTACCGCACTTTCCACACCTCCGTCGCCAGGACGCCGTTGGCGTCGCCATCGAGTTCCCATGAAAACGCGCCGCGCAAGCCCTGGTCCTTGACATATTTCACCTTGGTACCGATGACGGTCGGGTCGTCATAGCTCCACCACTGGCCGCCCGCGCCCGTGTACAGGTACAGCTGCTTGGTCACGGGATGGTAATAGCGCGTGCCGGCCTTGGCGACGAGGATTTTATAGTCCTCGATGCCCGACTCGTAGGTGCCTGGCGCCGTACCCGTGGCCGCCTGGTACAGGCCATCGCCGTTCGGTCCCGGCGCCACGCCCGTCCAGCCGCGGCCATAGAACGGTATGCCCAGCAGCAACTTGTTACGCGGCACGCCGGCGGCAATCATGTATTGCACCGCCTTGTCGCCCACGTATTCGCGTGCCATGCCCGTCGACGGATCGGCGGGGTCAGCATACAGCTGGGCGTTAAAGTTGGTGCTGGTTTCCCAGCCGCCGTGGAAGTCGTAGGTCATCAGGTTGATCCAATCCATGTACTGCGAGTACAGGGCCGGTTCCGTGTTGTCGATCTTGTCCTTGCCGGCACCGACAGCCGCCGTCAACAGGTAGCGCTTGCCGTTGGCGGCACCGAGCGCATCGAGCTGGCTGCGGAATTCCGCCATCAGCAAGGTAAAGTTGCGCTTGTCGTTGGGGCTGACCGTGTTGTACGGCTGGCCGCCGCCCACCGGGTACTCCCAGTCGATGTCGATGCCGTCAAAGATGTTGGCCGCCGCGCCCACGCCGCCGCGCCCGCCCTGCACCGGCAAATTTCCCTTGATGTAGATATCGATGCAGGAACGCACCATCTGCTTGCGCAGGGCATCGGTGGCCGAACCGACGGAGAAATTCTTCGACCAGCTCCAGCCGCCCAGCGAGATGAACAATTTGAGGTTCGGGTGCGCCGCCTTGAGCTTTCTCAGCTGCAGGAAGTTGCCCGACAAGGGAGCGTCCCACGGGATGGCCTGGCCATCGACGGTGCGCTTCGGCGTACGGATGTAGTCGGCCTCGGCATCGCCGCCCGTGCCCGCGTCCGGTGAATTCGGATTCGTCGCGCCCGGTTCCGTCTTGGTGATCATGGCGCATTCATAGCCGCCATTTTTCGAATAGATGTTGCCGAAGGCATAGTTAATGAAGGTCAACTTGTCGGCCACGCCGCTGGAATGCACGTTCGCTACTTCATAGTCGCGGCCATACACGCCCCACTGCGCGAAGTACGAGCCCACTTCGCGGCCCGCGGGCGTTGGCGTTGGTGTCGGGGTCGGGGTCGGCGTTGGCGTTGGAGTCGGGGTCGGGGTCGGGGTCGGCGTTGGCGTTGGGGTCGGGGTCGGGGTCGGGGTCGGGGTCGGGGTCGGCGTTGGAGTTGGCGTTGGAGTTGGCGTTGGAGTTGGCGTTGGCGTTGGCGTGATGCTGCAGATCTCCTGGCTGGTCCATGGCTTGCCCGTGCCCGCGGCGCCGCTGCTGGTCGACGGGTTGTCGCCCTGCGTCCAGTAGTTGGCGCGGTAATTCGTGCCCGCATAGCTGACGGTGGCGCCCGCGCTGTAGGCCGTACCGGCCACCCACGCCAGTGCGCAGGTGCCGCCGGTCGGGGTCGGCGTTGGCGTCGGAGTGGGTGTCGGGGTTGGATTCGGCGTTGGCGTTGGCGTTGGCGTTGGTGTCGGGGTGGGAGTGGGTGTCGGCGTGGTGCCACCATCGCAGGTGCCGCCGGCGCTCCACAGGCTCGGTGTGGAAACGGGATTCCAGCCGGAGCCCACGTGATCGGTCTGTGTCACCAGGGCCGTGTAGTTGGCGCCCAGGTAAGTGACCACCGTGCCGGCATTGTAGGTGCCGCCCTCTTGCCATGGCACGCAGGCGACTACCGTGCTGGCCGCCAGCAATTGTGAGCCACCCGGCGCGCCGGCGTCGCCGCCGCCACCGCATGCCGCCAGCACGCCACCGCTGGCCAGACATACCATCATGTTCCTGATTGTTTTTTTGAGTATTAAATTTTCCACGCTGTCTCCTGTTCAGGTTTGCGGAAATACCACTCTGCTTCAATAAAAAGCTACCCTGTGATTTTGTTTTTTTGCAGCTGCAAGAACAGCATGCTGCTGAAAAAATAGGCGGTCAAGTGGTTTTAAAGTGGCCTCAAAGTGGGCAATACCACTTCGCGCAAAAGCCGCAGCGACAGTGGCGTATGGCGTGTTGTCCTACTGGACAATCAAAAAAACGGCAGAGGGAGGGTGAAGCAAGACGCTGTATCGGGAAAAGACAGACCAGTTTTATAACACGCTGTAAGTGGTATTGGGGTAGCGTGCCGTGCCGTTGAATACGGCAGCGGCGGGTGCCTGCCTGGCCACCCGCCGCGCCAGGCAGACTTATTGAGGCAAATCAAATACCGCCATCGACTCCACGTGCGAGGTGTGCGGGAACATATTCACCACGCCCGCCTTGCTCAGCACATAACCCGCTTCCAGCGCCAGGATGCCGGCGTCGCGCGCCAGGGTTGACGGGCTGCACGAAACGTACACGATGCGTTTCGGCAGCAGGTCCGGACGCACTTGCGACAAGCCGACCAGCGCCTGGCACAGGGCCATGGCACCATCGCGGGGCGGGTCGACCAGAATGCGGTCGAACTTGCCCAGCGCGATCAGGTCGTCCGTCGTCACTTCGAACAGGTTGCGCGTCGAGAACGAGGTTTTTTCCGCCAGGCCGTTGGCCAGGGCGTTTTCCAGCGCCCGCTCCGTCAGGGTGGTGCTGCCTTCGATGCCCACCACGGCGCTGCCTTGCGTGGCCAGCGGCAGGGTGAAATTGCCCAGGCCGCAGAACAGGTCGGCCACGCGGTCGGTCGGCTGCACTTCCAGCAAACGCAGGGCTTTCGACACCAGCACGCGGTTGATGTGGTGGTTCACTTGCGTAAAATCGACAGGCTTGAACGGCATCTTGACGCCGAATTCCGGTAGCAGATAGTGCAGTTGCTTGTCGAGCGGATAGAACGGCACGGCCGTTTCCGGGCCTTTCACCTGCAACCACCATTGCACGCCGTACTCGTCGGCAAACGCCTTCAATATCGTTTCGTCGTCCGCCGTCAACGGCGCCATGATGCGCAAGACCATGGCGGTGACGTCTTCACCCACGGCCAGCTCGATCTGTGGCATCTGCTCGAAAATGGACAGCGAACCGATCAGTGCACGCAGGGGTAACAGCATGGACGAGATGTGCGGCGGCAAGATTTCGCAGCTATCCATGTCGGCAACGAAAGCCGATTTCTTTTCGTGGAAGCCCACCAGCACGGCGTCTTTCTTCTTGACGTGGCGCACCGATAGGCGCGCGCGGTAGCGGTAGCCCCAGGTCGGGCCATACATGGGGCGCATGATGCTTTGCGGACGCACCTTGCCGATATGCCACAAGTTATCTTCCAGCACGCGCTGCTTGATCGCCACTTGCGCCGAGGGCTCCAGATGCTGCATCGAGCAGCCGCCGCAGTTATCGAAATGCTTGCACTTGGGTGTCACGCGCATGGACGATTCGCGGTGCAGCACCGTCATGCGGGCCATTTCCCAGTTCTTCTTTTTCTTGAACGTCACAAAGCTGACGCGCTCGCCCGGCAACGCGCCTTCGACAAATACGACCTTGCCCGGCGAGCCGTCTTCGTTCTCAATATGGCCAACGCCACGGGCGTCCATGTCGAGCGATTTGATTTCGATGATATTTTCTTGCATAGCGATCAATAGGTAAGAGTGGGCCAGGACGCAGGGCCGCGCTGGAACTTGAAAGAATGGGGGAAAGGTCAGGCGCCGCGAGCGGGGCGTATGATAGCAGATGCAGGCCCGCAACAGCCGGACCGGGAGGCTTACAAAAGGGAATCTCTCACGACGCCGCGCGCCGCCATGGCCCGTTTGAGCTTGATCAAGGCTTCTTGCTGGATCTGGCGCACGCGCTCGCGCGTCACGCCCATTTCTTCGGCCAGGGTTTCCAGCGTGGCCGGATCGTCGTTGTCGAGGCCGAAACGGCGCATGATGACCACGCGCTGCTTGTCGGGCAGCTTGGTCAGCCAGTCGCGCACCAGCACCGTCATTTCATGGTGCTCGGCGCGCGCGTCGGGGCTGTCTTCGCTGGCGCCGGGCAGCATGTCCATCAGCGAGGACTGCGGATCGTTGTCGAGCGGCGCGTCGAGCGAGGTGGCGTGCTCGGACAGGGCCAGGATATCCTGCACCTCTTCCACGGGACGGCCCACCAGGTGGGCGATGTCTTCCGCAGTGGCATCCTTGCCATCGTGATGCTGGGCTTCCAGGTGGTATTTGCCGCGCAGGATCTGGTTCAGTTCGCGCACCATGTGCACGGGCAGGCGCACCGTGCGCGCCTGGTTCATGATGGCGCGCTCGATGCTCTGGCGTATCCACCAGGTGGCGTACGTGGAAAAACGGAAACCGCGCTCGGGCTCGAACTTGTCGATGGCCCGCATCAGGCCGATGTTGCCCTCCTCGATCATGTCGAGCAAGACCACGCCGCGGTTGATGTAATGCTTGGCGATCGACACGACCAGGCGCAGGTTGTGCTCGATCATGGTTTGCCGGGCTGCGAAATTGCCCTGTTTGGCCAGGGTGGCGTAATGCACCTCTTGCGCCGCCGTCAGCAGGGGCCGTGTGCCGATCTGGTTCAGATAGTGCTGCGTGGTATCGGTCGACAGTTCGGCCGCCAGCACTTTTTTCAGCTCATCGACACTTTCGACCAGCACGCTGACGCTGGCCACTTCGCGGCCCTCGCCCGCGTCGACGGCATCAATACCGTCGAGCTCGCTGGCCTCGTCCGTCACGACTTCGTCTGCCCCGTCTTCCGGCAGTTCCGGCTCATCGTCCAGCTGATCGTGCGGCGCGTGTGTCATTGCTTTACCTAACGGTTAGGCAGGAATTTCGAAGGGTCGACAGGCTTGCCCTGCTGGCGGATTTCAAAGTGCAGCTTCACGCGGTCGGCATCGGAATCGCCCATTTCGGCGATGGCCTGGCCTTTGTTGACGTTCTGCCCTTCCTTCACCAGGATGCTGCGGTTATGCGCATACGCCGACAACAAGCTATTACTGTGCTTCACGATGACAAGATTACCATAACCACGGATTCCGCTCCCGGCATACATGACTTTTCCCGCGCCGGCCGCCACCACTTGCTGGCCCGCCTTGCCGGCGATATCGACACCCTTGTTCTTGCCTTCATCAAAAGTGCCGATGACCTTGCCTTCGGAAGGCCACATCCAGCTGATCTTGTCATCGCCAGCCGCTTGTGCGGCAGGCGCGGCCGCAGCGGCTGCCGGTGCGGCGGCGACAGCTGCTGCTGGCGCAGGTGCAGGCTTGACGTCGCTGCTGCCGCCATCGGCGCGCAATTCGGCCAGGGTGGCGTCGGAATACGCGCGCTTCTCGCCGCGCGGGCCCGTTTTCTTCGGCACGACAGGCGCGGCCGGTTTGATTTCCGTGACGGGCGGCATGACGACGGCCGACGTCTGCGCGCCGCCCGTGTCGCCATTTGGTGGCAGCACGCGCAGCACTTGGTCGACCTTGATGTCGTTCGGGTTGCTCAAATCATTCCAGGCCACCAGGTCGCGGTAATTCTGGCCGTGTTCCAGGGCGATGCGCAGCAGGGTGTCGCCGCGCTTGACCGTGTAAAAAGCCGGGTCGCGGTCGCGCGGATCGCTGGCTGCGGCGCTGCTGCTCGATGGATGGCGCTCCACGACAGGTGCCTGGACGCCCGTGGTGCCGCAACCGCTCAACAGCGCGGCCAAGGTGATGCTACATAGAAGTATGTTACTTTTCTTAATCATTCGCATGTAATTGTATGTCCTGCTTGCTAGCTGATCCGGGGATCATATGGTGCCCGGGCGCAAAGGCACGAAATGGCAATCTTCCAGGGTTTGGCTAGTCCATTCCATTTTCCCCACCCGGGTAATGAGTTGTAAGTGTTGCAATTTAGCGCCCACCGGCGCAACCAGACGCCCGCCGGGCGCCAGCTGTTCCAGCAAGGCTTGCGGGACTTCCAGGCCGGCAGCGGCAAGGATGATGCCGTCGAAGGGCGCCGCCTGCGGCAGGCCAAGCATACCATCTCCGTACTGCAAGCGCAGATTTGACACGCGCAGCGGGCGCAGATTGACCTTCGCCAGCTCATGTAAAGGTCGGATGCGCTCGATCGAAAACACCTCTTTTGCCACCAGCGACAGCACTGCCGCCTGGTAACCGCAGCCGGTGCCGATTTCCAGCACGCGCTGCAAACTGCCGCCCTGGCGCATCACTTCGATCATGCGCGCCACGATATACGGCTGCGAAATGGTCTGATGGTGGCCGATGGGCAAGGAGGCATCGATATACGCCTGCGATGCCAGCGCCTCGTCCATGAACAGGTGGCGCGGCACGGCTTGCATGGCGTCGAGCACCACCTGGTCCTTGACGCCCTGTTTCGCGATGCGCGCCACCATGGCCCGGCGCACGGCGTCCGAGACAAGCGGGTTTTGCCGTGGCGGCGACACCACGGCCGGCTGCGCCCGCTCGTTGGCAATGGCCTGCGCGCGCGACGGCGCGATGGGCAGCGTGGCAACGTGGTACGGCGCGCCTCCCCTGGCCGCAGTTTGCGCCGCATTTTGCATCGCCGTCTGCGGCGTGGCGATGCGCGACTGCGCCAGCGACTGCCCCCCGCCCTGCCTGGCAGGCTTGCCGGCCAGCGAATCGAGGGAAAGGGGGAAGGTACGCGGCTTGTCAGTCATAGTGAGCGTTCATGCCAGGCCTTTTGCCAGTGCGTCGAGTTGGGTGGTATGCGTCAGGTCGATCTGCAGAGGCGTGATCGATACTTGTCCATGTTCAACGGCATGGAAGTCCGTGCCCGGACCGCCTTCCTTGGCGGCACCGGCCGGGCCGATCCAGAAGATTTCACGGCCACGGGGATCGAGGGCGCGGATCACGGGCTCGGCCGAATGGCGCTTACCCAGGCGCGTGGCTACTACGCCTTGCATTTGCGCGTAAGGAATGGCGGGTATATTCACATTCAATAAATACGGTTTCTGCAGGGCGTCAAACTGGCGCTCGACGATTTCTCTCGCCACGCGGGCGGCCGCATCCAGGTTGGCCCAGCCAAACTGCGACTGGGAAAAGGCGATGGAGGGAATGCCGAACAGATAGCCTTCCGTGGCGGCGGCCACGGTGCCCGAATACAAAGTGTCGTCGCCCATGTTGGGGCCGTTGTTAATGCCGGACACCACCAGGTCGGGGCGTTCGATGAGCATGCCCGTCAGCGCCACATGCACACAGTCGGTGGGCGTGCCGTTGACAAAATAGAAGCCGTTGGCAGCCTTGTGCACGGACAAGGGCCGGTCCAGGGACAGCGAATTGGATGCGCCCGAGCGGTTGCTGTCGGGCGCCACCACGACGATGTCCGCAATGGGCGCGAGCGCGTCGGCCAAGGCTGCCAAGCCTGGCGCCAGGTAACCGTCGTCGTTACTGATAAGAATTCTCATAACGAGATTTTACCTGAAGCAATGCCAACACTGCGCGTGCCACGCACCGATAGATTGCATTATTTATGCCGCCGCGCGGACATGGCGCGCAGCGTCAGCGCTGCTCGATGCGCGCCTCCGACAACGCCCCTTCCAGCGCCTGCACTTCATCTTCCTGCAAGGCCAGCAAAGCATTCAGATCACCTTGCAATTTATACATTCTTTTCAGCTGCGCCATGCCGCGCCTGCGCAGCTTGCCTGGCACCCCCGGGCGCAGCAGGCAAGACTTCAAATGTTCGGCCAGTTCGCCCGCCTGCGGATACTGTTCGCGCTCTATCATGCCTTGCAACATCAAGACCATGCTGGCCAGGGTGTCCGGTTCGGCCCCTTCGTACCCGTTGGCGCGGCCAGCCAGGATGGTTTGCTGCAAATGCCGGGCGCCGTCCAGCACGCTGTCCGCATGCCCCGTGACGGGCGCATTCAACAGCCGGTCACTGCCGCTGAGCACAGCGTCTTCCAGCAGGCGCGCCGCCTCGCTCTCGCCCTGCTGCTGCAGGGTGCCAGCCAATTGCTTCTTGCTGTGCAAGGTATCGAGGTGATCTTCGCCCAGCAGGCGCGCATGCACTTCCAGCACCTGCTCCTGCACGCTGCGCGCCGCATCAAGCTCGCCACGCCGCAGCAGCGCTTCGGCCAGTTTGCGCTGGCTCATCAGGGTTTCAGGATGGTCGAGCCCGTGCATGCGCTCGCGCGCCGCCACCTGGTCTTCGTGCAACTGGCGCGCGCCGGCCCAGTCGCCCTGCCCGGCCACGATATCGGCCAGCAAGTCGCGCGTGGCCAGGGTGGCCGCATGGTCGCTGCCCAGGCGCCGCTCCTGCGCCTGCAGCACGGCAACAAACATGCGCCGCGCGCCTTTCAGGTCGCCTTCGTGTCCCAGCGCCTGCGCCAGAGCCAGCTTGCTGCGCAAGGTGTCGCCATGCTCGGCGCCAAACAGGCGCTCGCGCGCCGCTACCACCGTGCCCAGCACTTGCTGCGCCTGCGCCAGCCGGCCCATGCGCAGCAAGGTGGCGGCGCGGCCATCCATCGCCTCCAGAGTCAGCGGATGCTCGCCACCGAGCTGGCGCGCGTAAATGGCCAGCACGGTATCTTGCAGCAGCAGCGCCGCCGCCAGCTCTCCTTGCAGCAAGAGGGTTTGCGCCAGGCAGGCCCGGGCGACCAGGGTATCGGGATGTTCGCTGCCCAGCACGCGCTCGCGCACGTCCAGCACGTCCTCTTCCAGGAAGCGGGCTTCATCGAGCTTGCCCAGCTGGCGCAGCAGGCGCGCCATGCCGCTCTTGCATGCCAGGCTGTCGGGATGTTCCTCGCCCAGCAGGCGCACGCGGATTTCAACGCTCTGGCGGAAGGCATCGAGCGCCTGCGCGCTGCGCCCGTCCTTGCGGTATAGCTCGCCCAGGCGGGCCAAGTCGCGCGCCAGCGGCAGCGCCACGGCGCGGCCCGGTTCGAGCAGCAAGGCCTGGCGCGCTTCGCTGATGGCGCCCAGCAAGGCGATTTCACGGCTCGATTGCCATGCAAAGTAGCCGCCCGTCAGCCAGTGCAGAAACGCTTCGAAGGTACGCGTGAGGGAAAAGCGGTCGCCGCCCTGATCGATGCGCACGGCCAGCTGCTCGCCATAGGCAAAGGTTTTCGTCTGCTGCAACTGGACTTCGTCGAAATAGCTGTCGAGGGAGATCTGCGGCAAACCGTAGGAGGTACGCAGCAAGCGCTCGAACAGGGGCTGGAAGCCGGCGATACCCTTGTGCGCGTCGCCGCGGCGCCACTCGGCGCGCTGCGCGCCGTCGCCCATTTCTATACGCGAGGGCAAGGGATACACGAGCAGCGGACGCTGTTCGTCTTCATGGCTGCGGCGGTACTCGATGGCCCGCGTGACGAGCGCATCGACGCCTTCCAGGCTTTGCCGGTTCGGCGTGAAGACCACCACCAGCTTATTCGGCAGCAAGGTAGTGCAGATGCCGGCACTGTCCGTGCGGCCCGTGCGGGAATCGACCAGGACATAGCGGAAATGCTGGGCCAGGGTATCGGCGAAGCAGCGAAACAGGGCCGGGCAGGTGTCGAACAGCTGGTCCCAGCGCATCTGCGCCAGGCGCTCGCTATAGCTGGCATCGAAACGCCCCGCGCGCATCAGGTACAGCGGGCTGCCCTGGTCGACGCGCACCACATATTGCTGCCAGTCGATGGCGTCGAGCACGCGCTGCGCCAGCGCCGCATCCTCGCGTCCCCCACCTTCGCGCCCCCTAGCCTGCCCGCCGGCGCGCGCGCCCGCCTTTTGCAGGCTGATGCGCTCGAGCTGCTGGCGGCACGCCTCGAAGAACTCGAGCACGCCAGGTCGCTCTTCGTGCTGCTCGAAATAATGGTGCAGGCCCGGCGCCTCCATGTCCCAGTCCAGCATCAGCACGGGCACGCTGGCGTTTTCGCGCCGCGCCAGCAGGACGGCAATGTTCGACAGGGCCATGGTGCGGCCGGTACCGCCCTTGTAAGAATAGAAGGTGACGACTTCGCCAGGGGCGCTCAAAGGTGGCAGGGAGAGGCGTTGGCATTCCATGACGGGACCTTTTACGTGATTAACGTGGAAAGTGGGGAGGCGGAATGGCGCGCCATTCCGGCGGGATAGCGGGCAACACGAAACGGCTGCAATCGTGGCCGGGCGGTGTCGACCGTTTGAGCAAGTGGTAATGCGTGGCAATGCGCTGCACGATGCGTTCGATATCGGGCAGGTATTGCGGATTCGACTTCAGGTCGCCGCTGGCCAGCGTATAGCCGGAGAAATCGACGTACAGGCCCGACTCCGTGATTTGCGACGGCAAGCCGTCCGGATGGCGCGTCATGATGATGGGGATGATCAGGTGGCTGGGCAGTTCATACCAGGCGCGCCGCTCCTGTTCGATTAGTTGCATGGCAGCAAATTCACGCCGCGTATAGCCGTGCGCCTCATATTTGGGCGTGTACAGCACGATCATGCAGACGCTCTGGCACATGGCGCGCGCCACGCGCAGGTCGATATCGTCGCCGCCACCCAGTTGCTCGCTGTCGATGAACAGCACTTCCTCGCGGTCGAGGTGCGGCTCCAGATAGCAAGCCAGCGCCTCGATGAGATCGTTCTTGAACTTGTTCATGAACGCATATTGGCCGTGTGCATAGCTCAAGAAACAGCCGTAGCGGATCTCCATGGCATCCCCCTGTTCCCCGTGCGGCCCTGCCATCGCCGCGCCTTGATCCTGCAAGGCATGAGTTCACTGTAGACCGCCCGGCAACGGCCCTGTTTGCGCTGGCGCAAAGATGTGTCTGGCGTCCTGGACATGCGGAAAGAAGCCAGAAACTGGCGCGATCACGCCCATTTTTAGCATGCCAGGCACGCAGGCAGGCGCCGCACAGAAAGCGCTAGTGGCTTGATAACAAAGGGAAATAAGCCGGCGCGCTGATGGCGCCGGCAAGACGACTAGGCGCCCTTGGCAGGCAGGTTGCGGAAGAACTCCACCACTTCGGCGGTATCGCGCGTGCGCTTGAAGGGCGGCAGGCTTTGCCAGATGCGCTTGCCGTACGGCTTGGAAATGAGGCGCGGATCGCAGATCATCAGCACGCCGCGGTCACCCTCGTCACGAATCAGCCGTCCCGCGCCCTGCTTCAGGTTGATAATGGCTTCCGGCAGGGAATGGTGCATGAAGCCATTCTTGCCCTGCTTTTCCATCACTTCGATGCGCGCGGCCAGCACGGGATCGTCAGGCGGCGCGAACGGCAGCTTGTCGATGATCACCAGAGAGAGCGCATCGCCGCGCACGTCGACGCCTTCCCAGAAGCTCTGGCTGCCGATCAGCACGCCGTTCCCGGCGGCGCGGAACTGATCGAGCAATTCCGTGCGGCCCTTGTCGCCCTGCACGAACAGCGGAAAGTTCAGGCCCCGCTGCTTGAATTCATCGGCCAGGCGCTCGGCCGCGCGCTTCACGGCGCGCAAGGTGGTGCACAGGAAGAAGGTGCGCCCGCCCGCCGCCTCGATGATGGGCAAGGCGCAGTCGATGACGGCGTCCGTGTAGCCCAGCGAGTTCGGCTGCGGCAGGTTTTGCGGCACGAACAGCAAGCCCTGCTGGACATAGTCGAAGGGACTCGGCCAGGTGTGCGACGGTTCGCCCGTCAAGCCCATCTGTTCGGAAAAATGCTTGAAATCGTTCTTCACGGCCAGAGTGGCGGAAGTAAAAATCCAGCTGCGCGGCGTGCCTTCGCGCTGGTTATTAAAAATCGGCGCGATCGACAATGGCGTTTTATGCAACTGCAAGGAGCTGGAAAACGCTTCCACCCAGAACACGGCTTCTTCGCCGGCCGCCACCTTGGCCTTCGGATCGAACTTCCAGCCGCTCAGCTGCTGCGCCAGCTCGACGCCGCGCACGCGGCACTGCTCCAATGTTTCCGCCCGTTCCGCCTGGGTTTCCAGCACCGCCACCATACCGTCAAGCTCATCTTTGAGGGTGTCCAGCGCGGGAAAGAAGTCGCTCGACGGGGCGATTTGGGGCAGCGACAGACGCACGATATCCTGCGGGAACGTCAGGCGCAGGTCGCGCGCCGCCTTTTCCACCACCGTGACGGTTTTTGCCCAGTCGATGCCGCGCGCATGCGCCAGCCCTTCGGCCAGCACGTCGCGGCACAGCTCCAGGATTTGCGAGGTGGACACCGTATTGCCAAAGAATAAAGTGGCCGTGTCGGGCAACTGGTGCGCCTCATCGAAGATGATGGTGTTAGCCGATGGCAGCAATTCCGCCACGCCCGTGTCCTTCAGGGCCACGTCGGCAAAGAACAAATGGTGGTTGACTACCACCACGTCGGCCTGCTGCGCTTCCTTGCGGGCCTTCATGACGAAACAATCCTGGTAATACTGGCACTCGGCGCCCATGCAGGTGTCGCGCGTGGACGTCACCAGGTTCCAGATCATGGCGTTTTCCGGCACCTTGGCCAGCTCCGCCTTGTCGCCGGAGCTGGTCATCTTGATGAAACGCGAAATTTCGCGCAAATGCCCCACGTCGTCGCGCGAGGTCATGCGCCCGTTCTGCAGGGTGCGTTCCAGGTGATAGTGACAAACGTAGTTCGAGCGGCCCTTCAGCAAGGCCACGGAGACGGGCGCCTGCAACGCGGCGCGCACGGTAGGGATATCGCGCAGGAATAGCTGGTCCTGCAAGTTCTTCGTGCCGGTGGAAACAATAGTCTTGCCACCCCACATCAAGGCCGGCACCAGATAGGCGAAGGTTTTACCCGTGCCCGTGCCCGCCTCGGCGATCAGGGTTGTCTGGCTGTCGATGGCATGGGCGATGGCCTTGGCCATTTCCGTTTGCGAACGGCGCGGCTTGTAGCTGCCCACGGCGGGACCGAGCGGGCCGCCGGCGCCAAACAGGCGCTCGATGTCGGCATCGTGCTTGCCAGGCGGTGCCTGCGGTTCGGCTGGCAGACTGGCTGGCAGATCGGCAGGCTGGCCATCTGGGCTTGCGGGCAATAAATTGTGATCGGTCAAAATATACTTAGGTGAAGGCTGGACTGGACGCTACTGGCGCCCCTCAGGCGGGAACATCGGGCACCAACTGCATTTTCAGCAAGGTGATGTGATCCTTCAATTGCAATTTGCGCTTTTTCAGGCGGCGCAGTTGCAGCTCGTCATGGTGACCATCGAGTATCAGCAACTCGATGACGGCATCGAGGTCACGGTGTTCCACGTTGAGTTCAATCAGGCGCCGCTCTATATGCTGTGCATCGCTCATGTGTTGCGTTCCAGGCAGTGTTGGTAACAGTGTTGTTAAACCGGTGCGCGCAGCGTACGCAGGCAGCCATCGGCGCCAGCATCACCGGCGAGTGCGTAGTTTAACCTGCCGCGCGCGTTAGGGCACGCCATTTCCGGCATGGCCCCTTACACGGCGGTTTTACTTGGCAGGCGGCACGGGTATAGCAACGGCCGGCGTGCTGGCAGCGGCGGCTGCCGCCTTGGCCTGCGCTTCGGCCTGGCGCTGGGCCAGGCGTTGCGCCACGCGTTTCTGGCGCGCCACGGCGTCAGCCTGCTTGCGCGCATAGTCTGCCTCGCGGGCCGCGCGGCGCGGCGCGTCGGCAGCGTCGGCGGCAGCCTGTCTCGCCACCTTCGCCGCTTGCTCAGCCTCGCGCTCGGCAACGCTCTTGCCTTCCGGCTTGGGCGGCGCCGGCTCGGGCGCGACGACCTTCACGGGCTTGGGCATGGCCGCAGCCCGCTGCTCGGCATCGAGGCGCGCACTTTCCTGCGTCCTGGCCAAGTCCATATCGCGCAGGCGCACGGACTCGGCCCGTTTGAAATAGTTCGCTTCCGCTTCGACGGCGCGCAGGCGCAGCAGGATCAGGCGGCGCTTTTCCTTGGCCTTGTCCAGGCAGTTATTCACGAAAAATTTGTCGTAGCACTCCAGTTCGCGCGCCACAAACTCATTTTCCGCCGCCTCGCGCTCGCTGGCTGACTGCTTCAACTTGGCGTCCGCCTCTTCCACCGACAAGGTGGCGGACACCTGCGGGGCGCCGACCTCATCCAACGCCGCACCACCCTGGTGCGCGCAGGCGGACAATGCCAGGGTCAGACCCAGCGCCGCTCCCAGCTTGTATAGTGTATTTGCCATTATCTTCATTATCCCTGCCTCAAACGATCGCGTCGGCCGCGCCGCGCTGTTCTTTTTCCATGTATTCGCGCGATTGCATCTCGATGATACGCGAAACGGTACGGTGAAACTCGTTGGCCAGCATGCCGTTCGTGTACAGCTGCTCGGGCGCCACTTCGGCCGACATGATCAGCTTAACCTTTTGATCATAAAACACGTCGATCAGCCAGGTAAAGCGGCGCGCTTCGGACGACTGCGCCGCCGACATGGCCGGTATGCCGGACAATATCACCGTATGGAAGCGGCTGGCGATTTCCAGGTAATCATTTTGCGAACGGGGGCCGCCGCACAGGGTGGCGAAGTCGAACCAGATGATGCCGCCCGCGCGGCGCAGGCAATGGATTTCACGGCTCTCGATGCGGATGCGCGCGTCTTCGTCGGCCGTCTCGGCGATGCGCGTGTAGGCGTCGCGCAGGGCCTTGTCGGTCGCTGCGCCCAGTGGCGTATAGTAACTTTCCACCTGCTCCAGCGCGCGGCCGCGGTAATCGACGCCCGCATCGACGTTCATCACGTCGAGCTTGTCCTTCAGCAGGGCGATGGTCGGCAGCATGCGGTCGCGGTGCAGGCCGTCCGGATACAGCAGGTCCGGATCGTAATTCGAGGTCATGATGAAGGACACGCCATTGGCGAACAGGGCCGACAGCAGGTTATACAGGATCATCGCGTCGGCGATGTCGGAGACGTGAAATTCATCGAAGCAGATCAAGCGGTATTTCTTGGCGATGCGCTTGGCCACCTCATCTAACGGGTCGGCCACGCCTTTCAATTCATCGAGCTGCTGGTGCACGCCGCGCATGAATTCGTGGAAGTGCAGGCGCGTCTTGCGCACCAGGGGCACGACCGAATAAAAACTGTCCATCAGGAACGATTTGCCGCGCCCCACGCCACCCCACATGTACACGCCTTTCGGTACGGCGGGACGGTTGAGCAGGCGCTTGAAGGTACTCGAGCGCTGGCCTTTGTAAGCCACCCACTCGTCATAGCACAGCTGCAGACGGTCGACCGCGCGCCGCTGGGCGGCATCGGCCTTGAAATCGCGCTTCTGCAACGCGTGCTGGTAAAACTCTTCAACGTTCATGGGATTCGATTCAACAGGGATTCTTGACATAGCGCAAACGGGCCGGCAAGGCAGAAACTGCTTTGCCGGCCCGCTGCGAAGTACCGTACCGCTTAGAAGTTCAGCGTACGCTTATCGACGGCCAGTGCCGCTTCCTTGGTCGCTTCCGACAAGGATGGGTGCGCGTGGCAGATGCGCGCGATGTCTTCGGCCGAGGCCTTGAATTCCATCGCCACGACGGCTTCGGAAATCAGTTCCGAGGCCATCGGGCCGACGATGTGCACGCCAAGGATTTCATCGGTGGTCGCATCGGCCAGGAATTTCACCATGCCCGAGGTGTCGCCCAGCGCGCGCGCACGGCCGTTGGCCATGAACGGGAAGGTGCCAGCCTTGTAGGCGATGCCTTCGGCCTTCAGGGTTTGCTCGGTCTTGCCGACCCACGCGATTTCCGGCGAGGTGTAGATCACCCACGGAATCGTGTTGAAGTTGGTGTGGCCATGCTGGCCAGCGATACGCTCGGCCACGGCAACGCCTTCTTCTTCCGCCTTGTGCGCCAGCATCGGGCCGCGCACGACGTCGCCCACTGCCCATACGTTCGGCAGGTTGGTCTTGCAGTCGCCGTCGACGGCGATGAAGCCGCGCTCGTCGAGCTGCAGGCCGACTTTGTCAAAACCCAGGCCATTCGTGTTCGGCGTACGGCCGATCGAAATGATCAGTTTGTCGAACACGGCTTTTTGCGCTTCGCCCTTGGCGTCCACGAATTCCACGGTGACGTCTTTCTTGCCTGGCGTGATCGCGCCGATCTTGCAACCGAGGTTGATCTTCAAGCCTTGCTTGATGAACAACTTCGACGCTTCCTTGGCGATCTGCTCGTCGACAGCGCCCAGGAAGACCGGCAGGCCTTCGAGCACGGTGACGTCGGAACCCAGGCGGCGCCAGACGCTGCCCATTTCAAGACCGATCACGCCGGCACCGATGACGCCCAGCTTGGCTGGTACGGCGTCGATGGCCAATGCGCCCGTGTTCGACAAGATCAGTTTCTCGTCGAATGGTGCGCCCGGCAGTTCGCGTGCGTTCGAACCCGTGGCGATGACCACGTGCTTGGCACTCAATGTTTCGTTGGCTTCGCCCGTCACGCTGATCTCATACGCGCCAGCGGCGGCGGCAGCGAAAGCGGCGCGGCCGTGGAAGAAGGCGATCTTGTTCTTCTTGAACAGGTACAGGATGCCGTCGTTGTTTTGCTTGACGACCGTGTCTTTGCGCTTGAGCATCTGGCCCAGGTTCAGTTTCAGGCCGGCGACATCGATGCCGTGCTCGGCGAAGCTGTGGCCCGCGTGTTCAAAATGCTCGGACGATTGCAGCAGCGCTTTCGACGGGATGCAGCCGACGTTGGTGCAGGTACCGCCAGGCGCGGCGCCGCCCTTGGCGTTCGACCACTCGTCGACGCAGGCGACGGAAAAGCCCAGCTGGGCTGCGCGGATGGCGGCGATATAGCCGCCAGGGCCCGCACCGATGACAACTACGTCAAATTGTTTAGTACTCATGTTTTGTTATTCCAATCTCTTCGTCTGGTACGAAAATCCACAATAAAAGGTAAATCACCACGCCGAAGCCGAAGGTCAATGTAAACAGGACGAAGACGAGGCGCCAGATCCACGCTTCCATGCCGGAAGCGCGGCCCAGGCCACCGCAGACGCCACCGAGCCAGCGGTCGTTGCGCGAGCGGCGCAGGCGGTTGAATTCCTGCACCAGGTCGTTCGACGGGCCGGAGGCGGCATCGGCGCCGGACGTGCTGTCCGGTTTGTCCAGGTTGATATTGCTCAGGAGCTTGGCTTTCGCTTGCGCGAATTCCGCGTCGCTCAGGGCGCCCGCCAGGTGCAACTCGTGCAGACGCTTGATTTCTTCAGAGACGTTCATAGGAATCCTCTTTCATTGAGATCAGCCAGCTGCGTCTTCTGGCAAGGGGTATCAGCTACATTGCCCCGGCGGCGACGCCGGGGGTCTACAGTGCTTACAGGTCCAGCAACAGGCGTGCAGGATCTTCCAGCGCTTCTTTCATCGCCACCAGGCCCAGGACGGCTTCGCGGCCGTCGATGATGCGGTGGTCGTAAGACATGGCCAGGTAGTTCATCGGACGCACCACGATCTGGCCGTTTTCGACAACGGCGCGGTCCTTGGTCGCATGCACGCCCAGGATGGCCGATTGTGGCGGGTTGATGATCGGGGTCGACAGCATGGAGCCGAAGGTGCCGCCGTTCGAGATCGAGAACGTGCCGCCCGTCAGGTCGTCCAGCGTCAGCTTGCCTTCCTTGGCTTTCGCGCCGAATTCACCGATTTTTTTCTCGATGTCGGCGATCGACAGCTGGTCCGCGTTACGGATGATAGGCACGACCAGGCCGCGTGGCGAACCGACAGCGATGCCGATGTCGAAGTAACCGTGGTAGACGATGTCGTTTCCGTCAACGGAGGCATTGATGATCGGGTATTTTTTCAGGGCAGCGACGGCGGCCTTGACGAAGAAGGACATAAAGCCCAGCTTGACGCCGTGCTCTTTCTCGAACTTGTCTTTGTACTTGTTGCGCAGGTCGATGACCGGCTGCATGTTCACTTCATTGAACGTGGTCAGGATGGCGTTCGTCGATTGCGATTGCAGCAGGCGCTCGGCGATACGCGCGCGCAGGCGGCTCATCGGCACGCGCTCTTCCGGACGGTCGCCCAGGCTGGCAGCCGACGGCGTGGCAACTTGCTGCAGCGCTGGCTTGGCAGCGGCTGGCGCCAATGGCGCAACAGCTGGCTTGGCGGAAGCGGCCAGGGCATCGCCCTTGGTCACGCGGCCATCTTTGCCGGAACCGGCGACGTCGCCAGCGGAAAGGCCTTTTTCGGACAGGATCTTGGCAGCGGCAGGCATGGCGACATCGCCTTTGGTCGCGGCAGCTGGTGCGGAGGCGGTCGCGGCGTCTTGCGCGGCGGCAGCCAGGGCTGGCGCAGGCACAGCCGACACTTCCATCGGGCTGACCTTGGCCGAGCCGTCGGTATCGATGATGGCGATGACTTCGCCGGCGACGACGGTGGCGCCGTCGGCCTTGATGATTTGCACGATCACGCCAGCGGCAGGTGCCGGCAGTTCCAGCACCACTTTATCGGTTTCGATATCGATCATGTTTTCGTCGCGCGCGACTGGCTCGCCGACTTTCTTGTGCCATGCGAGCAGGGTTGCTTCTGCAACTGATTCCGACAACTGGGGAACTTTGACTTCGATTTGTGCCATGTAAAACTCCGTTTATTTTGTTATTGCGGCGCCGCCCCTGCGTAGCAAAGGCAGCGCTCCGTCATGATGTATGCGAGCAGGCGCCATGCATAGACATGGCGCCCCTTATCCTGCCACTTACTTGGTCAGGATAAAACCCTTCAGCTTCGAGAATGCCGTTTCCAGCAGATCTTTTTGCTGGGCGTAGTGCTTGTCATAGTAACCGACAGCAGGCGACGCCGAAGCAGGACGACCGGCGTAGGCCAGGCGCTGACCCGATTCCAGGCCTTCGAAGATATTGTGCTGGATCTGGAACCAGGCGCCCTGGTTTTGCGGCTCGTCCTGGGCCCATACAACTTCGACCAGATTCGGGAACTTCTTCAGTTCAGCAGCGAACGACTTGTGCGGGAACGGATACAGCTGTTCCAGGCGCACGATGGCCGTGTCGGTCTGGCCACGGGTCTTGCGTGCGTTGACCAGGTCGTAGTAGACCTTGCCCGAGCAAGCGACCACGCGCTTGACTTTCTTGGCATCGATTTTGTCGTCGACTTCGCCGATGACTGTCTGGAAACCGCCCTTGGCCAGGTCGGTCAGCGGCGAACCGGCATCCTTGTTGCGCAACAGCGACTTCGGCGTCAGGATGACCAGCGGCTTGCGGAACTGGCGCACCATCTGGCGGCGCAGCAAATGGAAGATCTGCGAAGCCGTCGTCGGCTGCACCACTTGCATGTTGTTGTCTGCGCACAGCTGCAGGAAGCGCTCAGGACGCGCGGACGAGTGCTCAGGACCCTGGCCTTCATAACCGTGCGGCAGCATCATGACCAGGCCCGAAGCGCGGCCCCACTTCACTTCGCCGGAGCTGATGAATTGGTCGATTACCACTTGCGCGCCGTTGGCGAAGTCGCCGAACTGGGCTTCCCAGATCGTCAGCGTGTTCGGTTCAGCGGTCGAGTAGCCGTATTCGAAGGCCAGTACGGCTTCTTCGGACAGCACCGAGTCAATGACGGTGAACGGCGCCTGGTTGTCCGACACGTTTTGCAGCGGAATGTAGGTACCTGCATCCCAACGCTCGCGGTTTTGATCATGCAAGACGGCGTGGCGGTGCACGAAGGTACCACGGCCGGCGTCCTGGCCCGTCAAACGGATGGCGTAGCCGGACGATACCAGCGATGCGTAGGCCAGGTGTTCGCCCATGCCCCAGTCCAGGTTCATTTCGCCACGGCCCATGGTGCCACGGTCGCCCAGCACTTTTTCAACCAGCGAGTGGACCTTGAAGTCTTCCGGCACGGTGGTGATGCGGGTCGCCAGGCGTTTCAGTTCCGTCATCGGCACGGCGGTGTCGGCCGAATCGGTCCATTTCTTGTTCAGGAACGGCAGCCAGTCGACGGCGTACTTGTTCTTGAAGTTCGAGATGACCGGATCGACGGTATGCTTGCCGGCGTCCATGGCGTCGCGGAAAGCGGCCACCATCTTGTCGCCGCCATCGGCAGGGATTACGCCTTGCGCTACCAGCTTGTCCGCGTACAGCTTGCGGGTGCCTGGATGCTGGGCGATCTTCTTGTACATCAGTGGCTGCGTCAGTGCCGGCGTATCTTGCTCGTTGTGGCCAAGTTTACGGTAGCAGATGATGTCGAGGACGATGTCCTTCTTGAATTCCATGCGGTAGTCGAGCGCGATTTGCGTCGCCAGTACCACGGCTTCCGGATCATCGGCGTTGATGTGCAGGACCGGTGCTTCGATCATCTTGACGACGTCCGAGCAGTACAGGGTCGAGCGGGCATCGCGCGGATCCGAAGTAGTGAAACCGATCTGGTTGTTGATCACGATATGCACCGTGCCGCCGGTATGGTAGCCACGGGTTTGCGCCAGATTCAGCGTTTCCATGACCACGCCCTGGCCGGCGAACGCGGCATCGCCGTGCACCAGGATAGGCAGCACTTGCGCGCCCTGCGCATCGCCGCGGCGATCCATGCGGGCCTTGACGGAACCTTCGACCACAGGGTTGACGATTTCCAGGTGCGACGGGTTGAACGCCAGCGACAGGTGGACCGGGCCGCCCGCAGTGGAGATGTCCGACGAGAAGCCTTGATGGTACTTCACGTCGCCGGCAGGCAGGTCGTCGCCATGCTTGCCTTCGAATTCTTCGAACAGTTCCTGCGGCGCCTTGCCCAGGGTGTTCACCAGCACGTTCAGGCGGCCGCGGTGGGCCATGCCGATAACGATTTCCTGCACGCCTTTTTCGCCGGCGCGCTGGATGGTTTCATCCATCGAGGCGATGAAGGTTTCGCCGCCTTCCAGGGAGAAGCGCTTCTGGCCCACGTAGCGGGTGTGCAGATAGCGTTCCAGGCCTTCGGCCGCGGTCAGGCGGTCGAGGATGTGGATTTTTTTCTCTGGGGTGAAATTCGGGGTGGAGCGGATCGCTTCCAGTTTCTCTTGCAACCAGCGCTTTTCGGCCGGATCGGAGATGTACATGAATTCGGCACCGATCGAACGCGTGTAGGTGTCGCGCAGATAGTTCAGCAGATCGCGCAGGGTGGCGGTCTCGGGGCCAAAATAGGTATTGCTGATGTTGAACACGGTGTCCATGTCCGCGTCGGTGAAACCGTAGAAGCTCGGCTCGAGCTCAGGGATCATCGGACGTTCCTGGCGTTGCAGCGGATCCAGATTGGCCCAGTGCGAACCGAGGTAGCGGTAAGCGGCGATCAGTTGCGTAGCAGCAACACGCTTGCGGCCCATTTCAGCATCGAAGGAAGCGGTCACTGTGCGGATCGGACCTGCTTTTGCGCGCTCGGCGAACGAGGCGACGACGGAGGCATGCGCCACGTCAGGCTTGTTGGTGCCATCGACGGCAGGCACATGCTGCATCGCGTCGAAGTAGGAACGCCAGTTATCGGGTACCGAGCCTGGATTGTTCAGATACGCCTCGTACAGGTCTTCCACGTACGGAGCATTCCCACCGAACAGGTAGGAGTTGGTCGTTAATTGCTGCATATATTGCTCACCTTTCTTCGCGCTTCGCGAGGAATTAGCGGGTTAATCTAACCTTCCGCGACACGGCCTGACCGGTTAGCGGATTGCACATCAAGTTGTGGGGAAGGGCTTTTTTATTGCACCAGCATTCTGCATACCGTCATTTAGAATAGCACGCGGTATTGTAACGCAACAATCACTAGTTGAATTTTATTTGGCAAGCAAATGTAAGCTGGGTCCTTGATTTCCCCGGGCTTGCAAGCCTGTTACTGTTGTGCTTACAGCACTTCCTTGCCCGCGCTGGCATGCCGCTTGCGCCCAACTGGTCTGCCCGACAACGACGGCGCCGCGATGGCGGCCAGCCAATCGGGATCGCCCGCAAACCACTCAACCAGGAAGTCGAGCATGGTGCGCAGCAGGGGCGACATGTGCTGGCGCGACGTATAGATGCCGTAGATGCCCATGTCTTGAGGCTGATACGCGGGCAGGAGTTCTACCAGTTGCCCGCTGGCGATCAGCGGCGCGGCCGAATAGCGCGGCTGCATGGCGATGCCCGCCCCCGCCACCGTGGCCACCAGCAGGACCAGCGATTCATTCGCCGACAGGCGGCCGCTGACGGGGACAGTGAGCGCTTCCCCATCGTGCGTGAACTGCCACAGGCTCTTGCCGAAATACGTATAAGTCAGGCAGTTATGCAGGGCCAGATCTTCCGCCCGACGCGGCGTGCCATGCGCTGCCAGGTACGATGGTGCAGCACACACCACCGACGCACAACTGGCCAGCTGGCGCGCGATCAGGTTCGGCTCGAGCGCGTTCGTGATGCGGATCGCCAGGTCGATGCGCTGCTCCACCAGATTGACGGCGCGGTTCTCCATCTGCAGATCGACGGCGGCGCGCGGGTAGCGCCGCAGGTAAGCGGTTACTGCGCCGGCGAGCGCCGTCTGCGCCAGCGATTGCGAGCAGCTAATGCGCAGCAAGCCGTGCGGCGTGTCGATTCCCTCGGGCCAGGCGACGGCCATGGCGCCGGCCACTTCCAGCATCTGGCGGCAGCGCGCCAGCGTGGCCTCGCCCGCATCCGTCAGGCTCAAACGGCGCGTGGTGCGATGCAACAGGCGCGCCCCCGCCCACTGTTCCATTTCGGCCAGGTAACGCGTCACCATGGCACGCGACATATCGAGCGCCTCGCTGGCGGCCACCATGCTGCCGCGTTCGGCGATGGCGACAAATACTTGTGCTGCGGTGATGCGGTCCATGCAGGTACTCCCTTGATTCATCCGATCCATGCAACTAAGTATTGCAATCTACCTTATTTGTCGCGCCTGGTCGAAAGGAGAATATGCTGGCACGCGCCGCCCGCCCCTCCACCTTATTACTGTTGAGCGCGGTGGCGGACGCCATCCTGATCAACGCCCAGTTCCTGCACGACGATGCAGCGCAGTTAGCGCACACCATCGCCGCCAGCGGCAAGCGCCGGCACACCCCGCCTTACAAGGCAGCCAAAAAGCGCTCATACTCTTGCGCGCTGCGCGCCAGCCGCTCGGCATAGCCCGTTTCCTTCGGCCCGTCTTCCGCGCCATAGAAAGCAAAGAAACGGCGGTTGTCGGCGCCGACATAGGCGAGGGTGACATCAAACGGTGCCAGCAGCTGCGCCAAGGTGACGTTCCACTTGCCTTGCGGCGCGAAGTCCTCCTGCCGGATGCCGGCCGTGACGGCCAGCGCAACCTTGCGGCCCTGGAAGGCATCGCCGCCCGTGCCGTAAGCCCATCCATACGCCAGCACGTCATCGAGCCACTGCTTCATCAAGGGCGGACAGTTAAACCAGTACACAGGGAACTGCAAGACCACATTGGCGTGCGCCTCCACCAGCGCCTGTTCGCGCGCCACATCGATTTTTCCGTCCGGATAAGCCTGGTACACATTATGAATGGTGTAACGGTCGGGATACTGCGCCAGCTCCTGCAGCCAGCGCTTGTTGGCCACCGAGGTGGGGATGGAGGGATGGAAAACGATAACGAGGGTTTTCATCATGCTGCTTTCATGACAATGGAATGGATGCACCGGCTCCACACTCTCAAGAAAGCAGGCAAGCCGATACCCTGCCCCAAGGCGCGCAGCACTTGGCGGCGCGCCCCAAGAGGCAAAAACAGCATAGCCATAGTGAGTTCTTTTCACAAGTACCCACATTTACTACTTATACCATATGAAAAGTAAGCTACTAAACCATAGAAAGCTACTTAGCCATGTCCGTCCGGATCAGACTGACTGGTGCCGTTCGCCCCACTCACACAAGGTATGCAGCACGGGAATCAGCGAGGCGCCCTTGCTTGAGAGGGAATATTCAACCTTGGGCGGCACTTGCGGATATTCCTTGCGGACGATCAGCGCATCGGCTTCCAGCTCCTTCAGGACGACGCTGAGGGTCTTGAAGGCGATGCCGCCGAGATGACGCTTGAGTTCGTTATGTCGCAGCACCTTGTTTTGCGCGAGCGCATACAGGATCAGCATCTTGTATTTGCCGCCGATCAGCGACAAAGTATAGCCAAATGCCGTATCGCCCAGGGCCACGCCGCTGGGGGCGCATGTTACTTCGTTCATCGCGTTGTGCTTCCTGTTGAGCCAGGGTCCGAGCATAACAGCCTGGCAGCCCTGGTTTGCATCGAGCGCAAGATGCGCATAAAAAAACGGGCCGAAGCCCGTTTTTTGTTTGCTCGATACCGCCGTGGATTAACGCTTGTCCAGTGGCAGTACTTCGCGTGTGGTCGAACCGACGAACAGCTGGCGCGGACGGCCGATTTTCTGTTCCGGATCAGCGATCATTTCGTTCCACTGGGCGATCCAGCCGATGGTGCGGGCCATGGCGAAGATACCGGTGAACAGCGATACCGGGATGCCCAGCGCCGATTGCACGATGCCCGAGTAGAAGTCGACGTTCGGGTACAGCTTGCGCGAAACGAAGTAGTCGTCGTTCAGTGCAATCTTTTCCAGTTCCATCGCCAGCTTGAACAGCGGGTCGTCTTGCAGACCCAGTTCTTGCAGCACTTCGTAGCAGGTTTCACGCATCAGCTTGGCGCGTGGATCGAAGTTCTTGTACACGCGGTGGCCAAAGCCCATCAGCTTGACGCCGGAGTTCTTGTCCTTGACTTGCTCGATGAAGGCAGGGATGTTTTCGACGGTGCCGATTTCCTTCAGCATGTTGAGTGCCGCTTCGTTGGCGCCGCCGTGGGCAGGGCCCCACAGGCAGGCGATACCGGCAGCGATACAGGCGAACGGGTTGGCGCCCGACGAACCGGCCAGACGGACGGTCGATGTCGATGCGTTTTGCTCGTGGTCTGCGTGCAGGATCAGGATGCGGTCCAGGGCGCGCACCAGCACGTCGTTGACCTTGTACTCTTCGCAAGGATTGGCGAACATCATGTGCATGAAGTTGGCGCTGTACGACAGGTCGTTGCGTGGGTACACGAACGGCTGGCCGACCGAATACTTGTAAGTCATGGCGACCAGGGTTGGCATCTTGGCGATCAGGCGGATGGCCGACACTTCGCGGTGACGCGGGTCGTTGATGTCCAGCGAGTCATGGTAGAACGATGCCAGCGCGCCGACGGTGCCCACCAGGACCGACATCGGATGCGCGTCGCGGCGGAAGCCACGGAAGAAGAATTGCATCTGTTCGTGCACCATCGTGTGCTTGGTGACGGTGTCGACGAACTTGGCTTTCTGCGCCGCGTTCGGCAATTCGCCGTTCAGCAGCAGGTAGCACGATTCCATGAAGTCGGCGTTGACGGCCAACTGTTCGATCGGGTAACCACGGTACAGCAGCTCGCCCTTGTCGCCGTCGATGTAGGTGATCGACGAGTTGCAGGCGGCCGTCGACATAAAGCCTGGGTCGTAGGTGAACTTGCCGCTACCGGCGTACAGTTTGCGGATGTCGATGACGTCCGGACCAACCGTGCCTTTGTAGATTGGAAATTCAAGCGATGGGCTGCCATCGGAGAACGACAGGGTAGCTTTTGTGTCAGAGATATTCATGGGCTCTTCCTTCTCGGGAGTGAGTCGAAATTAAAATCAAAAATTCTGGCTGCAATTCGCACCGCAATTCGGCAGTGCTACAGCGCGCCACTCGCACCGTTTGCAATATATCGCCCAGGCGTCTAGGCAATGCGCAGTCGTTGCAGCAGTGCGCGCACATGCGGCAGATCGACTTCGCCTTCCGGCTCTTTACGGGCCAGTACCAGATCCATTAACGCATTGTCCGATAAATCCAGCAAACGCGTCAGCGCGTCAACTTCTTCATCGGTCAATTCGGTTTCATACGCATCGAGAAAACGGGTCAGGATAATGTCGTTTTCCAGCAGGCCACGGCGTGAACGCCAGCGCAGGCGGGCGCGGTTGGCCGGGTCGGCCTGATGCGAGGACAAAATTGATTCTGTCATTTGGTTTACCACTTTACGCGTGCCTTGCGGCACGCTGCTGCTTTGCAGGCGCCGCCTGCAGGCAAGAGAGGATACCCTCTTCCCGCAAACGGCGCCCGGCGGACGCGATCAGACGACTCAGATCGCGCGGCGGACCATCAATTCCTTGATCTTGCCGATCGCCTTGTTCGGGTTCAACCCTTTCGGGCAGACGTCGACGCAGTTCATGATCGAATGGCAGCGGAACAGGCGGTACGGGTCTTCCAGGTTGTCCAGACGCGCACCGGTGGCTTCGTCGCGCGAATCGGCGATGAAGCGGTAGGCTTGCAGCAGGCCGGCCGGGCCGACAAATTTATCCGGATTCCACCAGAACGACGGGCACGACGTGGAGCAGCATGCGCACAGGATGCACTCGTACAGGCCATCGAGTTCTTCGCGTTGTTCCGGCGACTGCAGGCGTTCTTTTTCTGGCGGGATCGAATCGTTGATCAGGAACGGCTTGATCGAATCGTACTGCTTGAAAAATTGCGTCATGTCGACGATCAGGTCGCGGATGACCGGTAAACCTGGCAACGGACGCAGCACGATAGGCTCCGACAGTTCATTCAGGTTGGTGGTGCATGCCAGGCCGTTCTTGCCGTTGATGTTCATCGCGTCCGAACCGCACACGCCTTCGCGGCACGAGCGGCGCAGGGCCAGCGAGTCATCGACGTCCGCCTTGATGCGCTGCAGTGCGTCGAGCAGCATCTTGTCGGTGTCTTTCAGTTCGACCGTCAGGTCTTGCATGTACGGCTTGGCATCCTGGTCAGGATCGTAGCGGTAGATTTTGAATTTAAGAGTGCGTGCCATGGTATAGCCTTAGAAAGTACGTGGTTTCGGTTTGAAGGTATCAACCGTCAGCGGCTTGGTCACGACTGGCTTGTATTCCAGTCGGTTGCCTTCCGAATACCACAGAGTGTGCTTCATCCAGTTGTCGTCGTCACGTTGCGGATAGTCGTCCTGGGCGTGCGCGCCGCGCGATTCCTTGCGGGCGGCTGCCGAAACGATGGTCGCTTTCGCCGTTTCGATCAGGTTGTCCAGTTCCAGCGCTTCCACGCGGGCCGTGTTGAAGACCATCGATTTATCCTTGAAGGAGACGTGCTTGCGGCGCTCGTCGAGCTTCATGATTTCTTCGACGCCCTTGTTCAGCATCTCGTCGGTACGGAACACGCCACAGTACTTCTGCATCGTTGCGCGAATATCGTTTGCCACGCCCTGCACGGTTTCCGAGCCGGTCGAATTTTCCAGACGCGCCAGGCGGCCCATGGCAAATTCGGCAGCATCGGCTGGCAAAGGCTTGTTTTCCTTGGCTTTCAGGCCGCTGTTGACGATGTGGTTGCCGGCCGCGCGGCCGAAGACCACCAGGTCGAGCAGCGAGTTCGTGCCCAGGCGGTTGGCACCGTGCACGGAAACGCAGGCGCATTCGCCGATCGCGTACAGACCGTTGACGACTTTCGCCGAATTATCCGGACCGGTCGGGGTGACGACCTGGCCGTGGATGTTCGTTGGAATGCCGCCCATCTGGTAGTGAATCGTCGGCACGACAGGAATCGGTTCCTTGGTGGCATCGACGTTGGCGAACTTGTGGCCGATTTCCAGGATCGACGGCAGACGCTTGGCGATGGTGTCGGCGCCGATATGGCGCAGATCCAGCATCACGTGGTCCTTGTTCGGACCGCAGCCGCGGCCTTCCTTGATTTCCTGGTCCATCGAACGCGAGACGAAGTCGCGCGGCGCCAGATCCTTCAGGGTCGGCGCATAGCGCTCCATGAAGCGTTCGCCTTCGCTATTGATCAGGATGCCGCCTTCGCCGCGCACGCCTTCGGTGATCAAGACGCCCGCGCCGGCCACGCCGGTCGGGTGGAACTGCCAGAATTCCATGTCCTGCAGCGGCAGGCCGGCGCGTGCCGCCATGCCCATGCCGTCGCCGGTATTAATGAAGGCGTTGGTCGATGCGGCGAAGATGCGGCCTGCGCCGCCCGTTGCCATCACCGTCGTCTTTGCTTCCAGGATCATGCATTCGCCGGTTTCCATTTCCAGCGCGACAACACCAATCACGTCGCCTTCGGCGTCACGGATCAGGTCGATTGCCATCCATTCGACGAAGAAGTGCGTACGCGCGCGCACGTTGCGCTGATACAGCGTGTGCAACAGGGCGTGACCGGTACGGTCGGCTGCCGCGCAGGCGCGCTGCACCGGCTTTTCGCCGAAGTGAGCCGTGTGGCCGCCGAAGGGGCGCTGATAGATGGTGCCGTCAGGGTTGCGGTCGAACGGCATGCCGAAGTGTTCCAGTTCGTACACGACCTTCGGTGCTTCACGACACATGAATTCGATGGCATCCTGGTCGCCCAGATAGTCGCCACCCTTGACGGTGTCGAACATGTGCCAGAACCAGTTATCTTCAGCCATGTTGCCGAGCGACGCGCCGATACCGCCCTGCGCCGCAACGGTGTGCGAGCGGGTCGGGAAAACTTTCGACAGGACAGCGACGTTCAGACCGGCTTCAGCCAGCTGCAACGACGCGCGCATGCCGGAACCGCCGGCGCCAACGATAACCGCATCAAAGCGGCGGGTAGGAATTGCAGATTTATATGCTGCCACGATTACACACTCCAGAGTATCTGCACCGTCCAAGCGGCACAAGCGATCAACCACAGCATGGTGGCAATTTGCAGCGTCAAACGGAGGCCAGCGCTTTTCACGTAGTCCATCCAGATATCGCGTACGCCAACCCATGCGTGGTAAAACAGGGCGACGAAAGTCACCAGGCTGAACAATTTAAACCACTGCTGCGCAAACAAACCGGCCCAGCCTTCATAGCTGAAATTATTGCCGGTGAGGAAGGAAATCAGCAGGATGGCGACGTAGGCCACCATGACGATGGCGGTGACGCGTTGCGCGAGCCAGTCGCGCAAGCCGTAATGGGCACCGACGACGAGGCGTTTCGGTCCGATGTTATTGTCTGCCATTAAAATACTCCAAACAGTTTCAAAGCGACCAATGCCGTCAGCACCAGGCTGACAACCAGCACGGAGGTAGCGGTCTTGCGTGCCGAATCTTTTTCGATAGCAACGTGCACATCCATGAACAGGTGGCGGATACCGGCGCAGAAGTGGTGCAGGAAAGCCCAGACCAAAGCCAGGGTGATCAGCTTGACGAACCAGTGCGATGCGATGCCCTGGAAGTAAGCGTAGGACATTTCGGAACGCAAGCTCTGTTCCAGCATGTACAGGATGCAGGGCAGCAGGGCGAAAATGATAAAGCCGCTGATACGATGCAGGATCGAGACGATGGCGCCGACGGCCATGCGATAGTTCGACAATTCGGTAACATGAATGTTACGGAATTCCGGCCGTTCTTTTTTTGGTACTTCTCTTACGGCTTCAGACATAACAAAAACCTCCCCTTGATAACTAAATATTGAAGCGAAGCCGCGATTTTCGCCTATTTTCGCAACCCGCACCAATATCTATTGTTGCATATAACCAAAATGGTTTTTTACTACAAAATATCGCGCTACTTTCCGTAGTTCACGTAATTTAATTACAGAATCGCCGGCAAAACACAGTCCACTCCGGGTGAGCCACGCTTTGCCTGCGCATGCTGTTGTCTCCATGCCCGCCTTGCGACCGGCACTTTCAAGCGATGCACGCCAACCTTGCCGCTTGTCCGGACGCCCGCGGGCGCCCCGCCGCTTCAGCTGAGTTCATTCTGATAATGATGGCGACTGGTCAGGTACAAGCCCCGGCGCAGTTCGACCGGCTTGTCGCCGTAGGTAAACGACACGCGCTCCGAGCTGAGCAATGGCGTGCCGAGATCGATATTGAGCAGTTGCGCGGCGCCTGCGTCGGCGCACACGGCGCGGATTTGCTCGGACGCGCGTATCATGCGCGTGCCAAATTCCGTTTCAAACAGGCCATACATGGGGCCCTTGTATTCCACCAGGCGCTCGGCCGTCAGGCCTTTGAAGATCAGGCCGGGCAGCCACAGCTCTTCGACGATGGTCGGCACGCCGTCGAAATACTGCACGCGCTTGATGAAGATGACGGCATCACCGGACTTCAGGTCCATCAGGCGCGCCACGTCGGCCGGCGCGCGCACGCGCTTGACTTCGATGAACTTGCTTTCTGGATAATGTGGCACGCCTTCGTCCGGCACCAGGCGCAGGAAGCGGAAATGCGCGCGCGCCTCATGGTGGGTGGAAACAAAAGTGCCCTTGCCCTGGCGGCGCATGACAAGATTCTCGGCGGCCAATTCATCGATGGCCTTGCGCACCGTACCCTGGCTGACCTTGAAGCGCCCTGCCAGCTCGACTTCACTGGGAATCAGCTCGCCCGGCTTCCACTCGCCCGATTGCAGGCTCTGCGTGATGAGCGCCTTGATCTGCTGGTACAGTGGACTGAAGGTGGGCGATGCATTGACTACGGGCGTGGCGACGGGCATCGCCCCCGCAGTGGTATTCGTGCCGGCCAGCACAGTGACTGGCGTGCTGGCCGCTGCGGCAGCAGGCGTGGCCGGGGCGCTCGCGGTCGGACTGACCGCCCCGCTTGCAGCAGTGGCATTGTTGGTCAGATTGGACGAGGCGGAATTCATAGTCCGACATTTCAACACAAATCACTACCCGCGTCCAGTAAAACACTCGTAGTTATCTGTCTTATATAAGACATAAGATATGATTGACAGATACAGATCGGAGGCCTAAACTGCCTTCGATAAAACTTGTGAGCCAGCGTTTTATGTTGTCGGCCAGCCACTCTGGCCTCGTGCAGCATGAGCGTGACGGCAGCGTACACCAGCAATTCGGTGGCGCCGGCCGGTTTTGGTATCATTATAGTTTTTCCGGATAAGCGTAAGCCCAGCTTCAAGCCCGTTTTCTTTCCCACTTTGGAGATTCATCATGGCTAAAACCCCAATGCGTGTTGCAGTGACCGGCGCCGCCGGCCAGATCGGCTACGCCCTGTTGTTCCGCATCGCCAATGGCGACATGCTCGGCAAAGACCAGCCTGTCATCTTGCAACTGCTTGAAATCCCGGACGAAAAAGCCCAGAAGGCGCTCAAGGGCGTGATGATGGAAATCGACGACTGCGCCTTCCCGCTGCTGACGGAAATGACCGCCCACGCCGATCCGCTGACCGCATTCAAGGATGTCGACGTGGCCGTGCTGGTTGGCGCGCGCCCTCGCGGCCCGGGCATGGAACGCAAGGACCTGCTGGAAGCGAACGCGCAGATCTTCACGGTACAAGGCAAGGCGCTCGACGCTGTCGCTTCGCGCAATGTCAAAGTCCTGGTGGTCGGCAACCCTGCCAACACCAACGCTTACATCGCCATGAAATCGGCGCCGTCGCTGCCAGCGAAAAACTTTACCGCCATGCTGCGCCTGGACCACAACCGCGCGCTGTCGCAAGTCGCTGCCAAGACCGGCACCGCCGTCAAGGATATCGAGAAGCTGACCGTCTGGGGCAACCACTCGCCAACCATGTACGCCGACTACCGTTACGCCACCGTGAACGGCAAGGCCGTCAAAGACTTGATCAACGACCAGGAATGGAACGCCAACACCTTCCTGCCGACCGTCGGCAAGCGCGGCGCGGCCATCATCGAAGCGCGCGGCCTGTCGTCGGCAGCGTCGGCAGCGAACGCCGCCATCGACCACATCCATGACTGGATGCTGGGCACGAACGGCAAATGGACCACCATGGGCGTTCCTTCGGATGGCTCGTATGGCATTCCTGAAGGCACCGTCTTCGGCTTCCCGGTCACCACCGACAACGGTGAGTACACCATCGTTCAAGGTCTGGAAATCGATGCATTCTCGCAAGAGCGCATCAACCTGACCCTGAAAGAGCTGACCGAAGAGCGCGAAGGCGTGAAACACCTGCTGGCATAAATCCAGTATTGGCGGCGCGGCCTGAGCGCCGCCCGCCAAGAAGGCCGCCCCGCGAGATTCGCGGCGCGGCTGTTTTATCAAGTAGTCTTTACCTGCAGAAATGCCTTAAGCATGCACCCTTCCGAGGTTTTATTCCAAGGCAAACGCCAGCCGCTGTTGCTCGCCGCTTGCGACCACTACGCCGGCTCTGAAAAGCTGATGCGTAAATCGATTGCTTTGCAACAAGAGCTTGGCCCCCTGTTCGACATCACGTTCGACTGCGAAGACGGCGCCAGCGCCGGCAATGAAGAAACCCACGCCCACATGATCGCCGGCCTGCTGGCCAGCGACGAGAACCAGTTCAACCGCATCGGCGTGCGCGTGCACGACGTCGACAGCCCGTTTTTCGCGCGCGACGTGGAAATCATTTGCTCAGCCGCGTCCCGCCTGGCCTACATCGCCGTGCCCAAGGTGGGCGGCGTGCAGGATGCCATGCTGGCCATCGACCTGATCAACCTGCACGCGCGCCGCGCCGGCCGCGACAACCTGCCCGTGCATATCCTGATCGAGACACATGGCGCGCTGCGCGACGCCTACGCGATCGCCGCCCTGCCCCAGGTCGAATGCCTGTCCTTCGGCATCATGGATTTCGTCTCGGCCCACTACGGCGCCATTCCCGCCGCCGCCATGCGCACGCCGGGCCAGTTCACGCACCCGCTGGTGGTGCGCGCCAAGCTGGAAGTGGCGGCCGCCTGCCACGCGCACGGCAAGGTGCCGTCGCACAATGTGACGACCGACGTGCGCGATTCAGCCGTGGTGGCGAATGACGCCCAGCGCGCGACGGCCGAGTTCGGCTACACGCGCATGTGGAGCATCCACCCGGACCAGATCAAGCCCATCATCAAGGCCTTCACGCCGCGCCTGTCCGAAGTCAACGAGGCCAGCAACATCCTGAATGAAGCGCTGCGCGCCAACTGGGGACCGATTGCGCAAAATGGCCGCTTGCATGACCGCGCCAGCTACCGATATTATTGGACCGTTTTGCAACGCGCCAAACTGGCGGGCCTGGGCCTGCCCGAGGCGGCCGCTGCATTACTCAACGCCCCCTCTTCCAGCACCACTGAAAACTGACAGGAATTACACGATGTCCCTCTCCAAATTAGCCATTGCCTGCAGCGTCGCGCTGGGCGCCATGACCCTCACGCTGGCGCCAGCCAGCTTCGCCGCCACGGCAGAGGCAAATCCCAAGGCAGTCAAGGCCAAGCCAAAGGCCAAGACCACCAAGGCCAAGGCGGCCGTCAAGGAAGCCCATCCGCTCGCCATGTCGGTCGCCGACAAGGAAGAAGCCGATGAACCGAACACCACAGGCTCGGCCTCGACCGATTTCAATTGCGAACTTGGCAATAAAATTACCATCTACACCAATGCTACTGACGACAAACACATCGCCCTGCGCTGGAAGAAGCGCCTGCACCGTCTGAGCCGCGTTGGCACCACCACCGGCGCCAACCGCTTCGAGAACCGCTTGTACGGCCTGGTCTGGATCGGCATCCCGGCCAAAGGCATGCTGCTCGATTCCAAGCAGGGCCGCCAACTGGCCAATGAATGCAAGGATGCGGAGCAAGCCAAGCCGGCGGCAGTGCTGGAAGCGGCGCCATCGCTGGGCGTCTTGCCAGTCACTGGCGGCTGATGTGCGTAGCAAGGGCCTCTTCGGGGGCTCAGTCATGTTTTGTAATTTGAATAATCAATAAATAGACGATACCCAACAAGGAGAGGTCATGTCCCGCAACACTCTGAACACGCTCAAGGACTTTAATATTTCGGATAGCAAGAAGGGCAAGCTGTACTCCCTGCCTGCGCTGGAAAAAAGCCTGGGCATCAATGTCTCCCGCCTGCCAGTGTCGATTCGCATCGTGCTCGAATCGGTATTGCGCAACTGCGACGGCAAAAAAGTCACCGAAGAACACGTCAAGCAATTGGCGAGCTGGAGCCCGACCGCCGAGCGCACCGACGAGATCCCGTTCGTAGTGGCGCGCGTTGTGCTGCAAGACTTCACCGGCGTTCCCCTGCTGGCCGACCTGGCAGCGATGCGCAACGTGGCCGCCAAGATGGGCATCAACGCCAAGAAAATCGAACCGCTGGTGCCGGTCGACCTGGTAGTCGACCACTCGGTGACCATCGATCACTACCGCGAAAAGAAAGCGCTGGACCTGAACATGAAACTGGAATTCTCGCGCAACAACGAGCGTTACCAGTTCATGAAATGGGGCATGCAGGCATTCGACACCTTCGGCGTCGTGCCACCAGGCTTCGGCATCGTCCACCAGGTCAACCTGGAATACCTGGCGCGCGGCGTGCACCACGCAGGCAAGAAAGCCGGCGACGTGTACTACCCCGACACCCTGGTCGGCACCGACTCGCACACCACCATGATCAACGGCATCGGCGTGGTCGGCTGGGGCGTGGGCGGCATCGAGGCGGAAGCCGGCATGCTGGGCCAGCCGGTCTACTTCCTGACGCCTGACGTCATCGGCGTGAACCTGTCCGGCGCGCTGCGCGAAGGCTGCACCGCCACCGATCTGGTACTGACCATCACCGAACTGCTGCGCAAAGAAAAAGTCGTCGGCAAGTTCGTCGAATTCTTCGGCGAAGGTACGGAGTCCTTGACCCTGACCGACCGCGCGACGATCGCCAACATGGCACCGGAATACGGCGCGACCATGGGCTTCTTCCCGGTCGACGACGCGACCATCGATTACTTCAAGGGCACCGGCCGCAGCAAGGCTGAAATCGCCGCGTTCGAAAGCTACTTCAAGGCGCAAAACCTGTACGGCGTGCCAAAAGCCGGCGACATCGACTATACACGCGTGGTGGAACTGAACCTGGCTACGGTCGCTCCGTCGCTGGCCGGCCCGAAACGCCCGCAAGACCGTATCGAAATCGGCAACGTCAAGGCGAACTTCGCCGAACTGTTCGCCAAGCCAACCACGGAAAACGGCTTCAACAAGAATCCGGCCGACCTGAACGCCGTGTACGAAACGACGAATGGCGTGAAAGTCTCGAACGGCGACGTGCTGATCGCCGCGATCACCTCGTGCACCAATACCTCGAACCCGAGCGTGATGCTGGCTGCCGGCCTGCTGGCCAAGAAAGCCGTCGAAGCCGGCCTGAAAGTCGCGCCGCACATCAAGACCTCGCTGGCTCCCGGCTCGCGCGTCGTGACCGAGTACCTGACCGCTGCCGGCCTGCTGCCGTACCTGGAAAAACTGGGCTTTGGCGTAACCGCCTACGGCTGCACCACCTGTATCGGCAATGCGGGCGACCTGACGCCTGAGCTGAACGCAGCGATTGCCACGCACGACATCGTCGCCTCGGCCGTGCTGTCGGGCAACCGCAACTTCGAAGCGCGTATTCACCCGAACATCCGCTCGAACTTCCTGGCTTCGCCACCGCTGGTCGTCGCCTACGCCATCGCCGGCAACATGACGCGCGACCTGATGACGGAACCTGTCGGCAAGGGCAAGGGCGGCAAGGACGTCTACCTGGGCGACATCTGGCCGACCTCGGCTGAAGTGTCGGCCATGATGAAGTTCGCCATGAACGCCAAGGTGTTCAAGGACAACTACGCCGACGTCAAGGGCGCGCCAGGCAAGCTGTGGGAGAAAGTCACCACCGTGTCCGGTCAAGTCTACAACTGGCCGAAATCGACCTACATCGCGGAACCGCCGTTCTTCGACAACTTCTCGATGACGCCAGCGGCCGTCGCCACCGGCATCGAAGGCGCGCGCGCACTGGGCGTGTTCGGCGATTCCATCACCACCGACCACATCTCGCCAGCCGGCTCGATCCAGGAAAATGGTCCTGCAGGCAAATGGCTGAAGGAAAACGGCGTCCTGAAAGCGGACTTCAACTCCTACGGCTCGCGTCGCGGCAACCATGAAATCATGATGCGCGGCACGTTTGCCAACGTGCGTATCAAGAACCGCATGATCCCTGCCAAGGCAGACGGTTCGGCAGTCGAAGGCGGCATCACGGTTCACCAGCCTTCTGGCGAACAGATGTCGATCTACGATGCAGCGATGAAATATGTTGCTGAAGGCACGCCAACCATGGTCTTCGGCGGCGAAGAGTACGGTACGGGCTCGTCGCGCGACTGGGCAGCCAAGGGCACCCAGCTGCTGGGCGTGAAAGCCGTGATCACCCGTTCGTTCGAGCGTATCCACCGCTCGAACCTGGTGGGCATGGGCGTACTGCCGCTGCAATTCATCGGCGACGACAGCGTGCAAACCCTGGGCATCACCGGCAATGAAACCTTCGACCTGAAAGGCCTCGAAGGCGAAATCAAGCCACAGCAACTGGCCACCCTGGTAATCCACCGCGCCGACGGCACCAGCGTCGACGTGAAAGTGCTGCTGCGCATCGATACGCCTATCGAAGTTGATTACTACAAGCATGGCGGCATCCTGCCATTCGTGTTGCGTCAACTGCTGGCCGAGTAATCAGCCCAGCTGTGAGGCAAGACAAGAGCGCCGGTTTCGACCGGCGCTTTTTTTCGTCCCTACGCCCCGTTTTTCCTTGAAATTTCGACTATTGGCATGATCTGAGGATAGCTTACGTATTGCGTGCGGCCGAATCCTCTACAATACGGTTATAAGGGTTTATCATTGTTTGACTGATCCATTTTTTTCACTTTCCGAGACTCTTATCCCGCTATGCGTCGTCCTTCCAAAGATTCATCCCATAAACTGACTGCCGACAGCCAGCGCCTGGTCACCTTTGCCCAGGCGATCGTACAAGCAGCCAGCCGTCTCGAAGAGCGGTCCTGGGAACACAGCCTGGATACGCAGCTCCAGAAATTACTCAAAACCGGCCACCAGGACACCATCGACAACACCCTGGGCAGCCTGTTCAAGGAAGACTTGAACGCCTACGACGTGCTGATGGACTGCGTTGAAGCCGTCAGCGAATCGACCGTCATCACGCATGAAGAGGTGCGCTACGACGCCCTGCTGGTGGCCGTGCCCATCCTCGCGTGGACGCGCTTCTCCATCGCTTCCGGCCCCATAGCCGGCGATGCGCACGGCGTATTGTCCGCGCATTTTGCCGCCCACCTGCTGGCCGATGGCACGAAGATGGCCATGGCGCCGACCCTGTATTCGATCGACCAGCTGCCGCGCAGCCACGTCGAGACATTTGCCAAGACGCAGAAGCTGGCACTGGCCGCCCTGAAAGGCACGGCCGTCAAGCCCTCAAGCAAAGAGGCCGAAACGGCGCCCTTCCTGGCCGACACGCGCTACCTGCTGGTGGCCGTGGTGGCGCCAGCTGGTGCACCGCTGTTCCGCTGGCAGACGCCGGCTAGCCAGCTCGACTTCATCGCCGAGCGCAGCGCCGCCCTGGAACAATGGCGCGCGCAGGCGACGCCAACCATCGCCCGCCTGCTGCCCGGCTGCGGCCTGGAGTTGCTGTTGCCGGAAGCGTACTACGTGGCCTGCCGCGAAGCGGACAAGTTGATACGCCCCGTCTCCGTGCGCGCCGCCGTGCACTACCTGACGCACACGCTGGCCATCGAAGCGTCCGAACTGCGCGCCGTCATCGCCGGCTTCGGCGAAGAAGCGGCCGATGGTCAGGTCGACGAGTACCGCATCGCCTTCACCCTGCGCCAGACGCCGGATGTCATCTACGGCATCGTCTGGCCCCTGTATGGCCAGGAAGACGAGGATGGCACGCCAATCGAAGGCCTGATCCAGGTCGGCATTGCCGCGCTGGACAAGCAAAAGACGCCCGTCGATGAAATCATCGAGCACCTGAACGCGGCCGGCGTGACGCAGATCAAGCGCCATGCGGAACGTTTTGTCGGTGAATACTGCGACGATTGCGGCGCGCCTTTGTTTGCCGATCCCGTGGGTGAGCTGGCGCATGCGGAAATGCCGGAAGATACGCCGCAAGGCACCGAACACTTCCATTGATCTGATGACACACTCTTCAAACCTACTGCGCAGCCCGCTACGGTTTGAAGAGGTGTCGATACCTTGATTAAACGACGTTAAAAAACAAAAAGGCGGAACCTCGGTTCCGCCTTTTTGCATGTCAAGCCGCGCTTATCGCGCCATCACCACTGTGAAAACGGGTGACGGATCAAATTCGCGTTGTAATAGCGCGCATCGCCCGACACTTCCGCGCCGACCCAGCCAGGTTTCTCGAAGGGCTGGTCTTCCGAGGCCAGTTCAATCTCGGCCACCACCAGGCCCGCGTTGGCGCCCAGGAACTCGTCGACTTCCCATACCATGCCCGCGTGTTCAATGCGATGGCGGTACTTTTCGATCAGCGGCTGTTCGCACAGGCCGTCGAGCAGTTCGACAGCATCGGCCAGCGGAATCGGATACTCCCACTCGCCGCGCGTCGCGCCCACGTTCGCGCCCTTGATGGTCAGCATCGCCTGCTGCCCCTCGATGCGCACGCGCACCACGCGCTCGCGCGTGGACGACAAATAGCCCTGGCGCAGCAGCACCGCCTGCCCCAGGCCGCGCCAGGCATCGCCTTGCAACAGGAATTTACGCTCGATCTCGACGCCCATGATCAACGCCGCTCAATCCAGCGACAGCAAGATAGGCTGCAGCATGGCCGCGCCCAGTGCCGCGCTGCGCGCGCCATTCCAGCCCACGGCAGGATCCGGCAAGTCAGCGTTTTCCTTGAATGGCATTTCCAGGGTCAGCGCCAGGCAGCCGAAGTGGTGACCGATGTATTTCGATGCCAGAGTCAGCATGTCCGACTTGTACTTGCTGGCCGCGTAGCCGAACTTGTCCTGGAAGTCAGGGCTGGCCTGCTTGTAGCGCTCGATGAAAGCTTTCTGGTGCGCCGCTTGCGCCGGCGTGAAGTTTTCCAGCATTTCGTTACCGGCCACAAAGTTGTACGGCAGCGCTTCATCGCCGTGGATGTCGAAGAACATGTCGACGCCCGTTTCGTGGATCTTGTTTTTCACGCACAGCACTTCCGGGCTGGACTCCAGCGATGGCGTCATCCATTCGCGGTTCAGGTTGGCGCCGGCCGCATTCGTGCGCAGGTTGCCGCGGATGGAACCGTCCGGATTCATGTTCGGCACGATGTGGAACACGGCGCGCTGCAACAGCTTGCGCGCGATCGGGTTGGCGTCGTCCAGCAGCGAGTCAATGAGGCCTTCGACAAACCATTCAGCCATCGATTCGCCCGGATGCTGGCGCGCGATGACCCAGATTTTCTTTTCCGCCTGTGGGTTGCCGATGGTGATCATATTCATGTCGCGGCCGTCGACCGTGCTACCCAGGTCGGACACGCGCGCCAGCGGATGCTCGGCCACTTCGCCCAGCAGACGCAAATGACGCTCCCACGAATACGGTTCGAAATAGGCGTAGTACACGCTGTCGAGTTCCGGCGTATGCGAAATCGTCATGACCTGGCCATCGAACGAGGTCGGCACGCGGAACCAGTTTTCGCTGTCGTAGCTGGCCACGGCCTGGTAGCCTTCATAGCCGGCCGGATAGGTGGCCTGGCCCGCGTTCAGGATGCGCAGCGTGCATGCCTGGTCACGCGCGCCCTGCAAGCGGAAATGGAACCACTGGTGGATATCGGCGTGGCTATCCTTGCGCAAATTCAGGTCGATGGCAGCAAAGCTGGTGGCGCTCACCACGTCGATGGCACCCGAGTCGAAGTTTTGGCTGATTTTAATGGTCATATAATGATACCGTCCAATGTAAGTGTTCCGGCGCTGCCTCGTGGGCTACCGCCGTCGCGCTAAAAACGCAGTGTATGCTATTCCGCTATTTTCCGCCCTTTGGCCCCGTTCGCAAAGCCTGGGCGGGCGATTTATGCACCAATGCGTGGCATCGATGGAAAAGCGCCGGGCAAAAGGGCGAAAAATCGGTGCACTGTCGCATCGACCGGACAAAAAACTGAATTGTAACAATGCCAGACACATTGGCAGCCCGTTGCCACCCTATAATTCTTGCTTTCATAGTGTCGCCAGGAAAGAGTCGTGGACAAGAAGTTGACCAATATTCAGGAAAGAAAGTTACGCGAGGCCCAGGCGCGGCGCGAGCACATCATCGACGTCGTCAAGGATCTCATCAAGAAGGGCGGCGCGCGCGCCGTCTCCATCCGCAAGGTGGCCGAAGCGGCCGGTTTTTCCACCACGGTCGTGTACGCCCTGTTCCGCGACAAGGCCACCTTGATCGCCCAGGCCATGGACAAGGACTTGCTGGAACTGGTGCGTGCCATGCGTGCCGCCTGCGCCAACAGCAACGATCCGTGGGATCGCATCAGCCTGGTCGGCCGCGCCTACATCGAGTACGGTTTCCAGCATCCCGACGAATATTCGCTGATCTTCATGGAATTGCGCCCGCATGCGGAAATCGACGCCGTCGAAGTGGAACACGGCAATATCGAGCAAGATCCTTACGCCTATGCGCTGCACCTGTTCGGCGAGCTGGCGCAGGCGGGCAAGGTGCGCCAGGACGAGCCGGCGCTGCATACGATGACGCAAATCTTCTGGCAATCGCTGCACGGCCTCGTTTCCCTGCGCATCGTCATGGATGCGGGCGACCCATGGACGCCGCACCCGGAAATGAAGGCGCATATCGACGACTTGCTGGCCGTCGTCACGCAAGGCATCCGCCTGCGCTTTGCGCCAGCGGACTGACCCTTGATCTGGCGCTAGGTGCGCCAAGCCGGACAGGCGCGGTGATGCGCCGCCCTGCCCCACTGGCATGCTAAGCAGGTCGATTACGCTGCCAGCATGCTCTGCGTTTCCTGGTAGCGCGTATGCCACGACAGCGCCTGCTCCAGGATGTGCGGCGTGTGGCCGCCGCGCTGGCATGCTGCATCGTAATACGCGCGCAATTGAGCACGGTAATCGGGGTGCGTGCAACGCTCGATGATCAGCGGCGCGCGTTCGCGCGGCGCCAATCCGCGCAAATCCGCATAGCCCCACTCCGTCACCAGCACGTCGACGTCATGCTCCGTATGGTCCACATGCGAGACCATCGGCACGACGCTGGAAATGCGTCCGCCCTTGGCCGCCGATTTCGACACGAACATCGATACTTGCCCGTTGCGCGCAAAGTCGCCCGAGCCGCCGATGCCGTTCATCATGTGCGTGCCGCACACGTGCGTGGAATTGACGTTGCCGTAGATATCGAATTCCAGCGCCGTGTTCAGGGCGATGATGCCCAGGCGGCGCACGATTTCAGGATGGTTGCTGATCTCTTGCGGGCGCAGCACGATCTTCGAGCGGTAATGGTCGATATTATCCATCAGCTTTTGATGCACGGCCGCCGACAGGGTGATCGACGAGGCCGAAGCGAACGCCAGCTGGCCTGAATCGAGCAGCTCGATGGCGCTATCCTGCAGCACTTCCGAATACATCGTCATGTTCTGGAAGGGCGAACCGATCAGGCCATGCAGCACGGCATTGGCAATGGTGCCGATGCCCGCCTGCAGGGGCAGCAATTCCGGCCCCATGCGCCCGGCCGCCACTTCGCCTTGCAGGAAGGCGATCACGTGGCCGGCAATCGCCTGCGTTTCCGCGTCGGGCGGCAAGGCGTTCGACGGGCTGTCCGGGCTGTCCGTGATGACGATGGCGGCGATGCGGGCGGGATCGATGGCAATGGCCGTGCTGCCCAGGCGCTGGTCGACGCGCGTGAGGGGAATCGGTTCGCGTCCCGGCAGGGCTTGCGGAGTATAAATGTCGTGCAAGCCTTCCAGCGCCAACGGCGTGGACAGGTTGATTTCAATGATGACCTGCGTGGCCTGCTGGGCGAAAGCGGCGGAATTGCCCACCGACATGGTCGGGATGATGGCGCCCGCGGCCGTGATGGCCGTCGCTTCGATGACGGCGATATCGACGGCGGCCAGGTTGCCCGAGCGCAGCTGCTCGGCCGTTTCCGACAGATGCTGGTCGATGAACATGACTTCACCGTTGTTGATCTTGCCCCGCAAGACAGGGTCGACCTGGAACGGCATGCGGCGCGCCAGCACGCCCGCCTCGGCCATCAGACCGTCGCTGCCATTGCCCAGCGACGCGCCTGTGATCAGGGTCAGGCTCAAGGGATCTTGCAGGGCGCGCTCAGCCAGCGCGCGCGGCAGGGCCTTGGCGTCGCCGGCACGGGTAAAGCCGCTCATGCCGACACGCATGCCGTTGTGGAACAATTTGGCTGCCTCATCGGCGCTCATGATTTTGCTGAGCAAGCCTGGGTGGCGGATACGGTCCTCGTACATGTGATGCTCCTGATATTCTTAATATTCTCAAACTGGATGGCTGTCATACACCAACCCCATAAGTGGATTCAGTATAAAATCCCGGCTACATGCATGGCATGAATTAATTTCGCCAAACCCAGTCGATATTTTCATGCTTCGCCGAGGCGAGCCCCATCTTGGATATCCGTTCCCTGCGCTATTTTGTCGAAACCGTGCGTCTGTCGAGCTTTACGCAGGCGGCAGAATCGCTGCACCTGACCCAGTCCACCATCAGCAAGATGGTGCGCCAGCTGGAAGAGGAAGTAGGCGCCCAGCTGCTGGTACGCGACGGGCGCAAGCTGACCCTGACGGACACGGGCCGCATCGTCTACCAGCACGGCCAGGAAATGCTGGCCAATATGCGCCAGCTGACCCTCGAAGTGCGCGACACCCAGGCCTTGCAGCGCGGCAGCCTGACGGTCGGCATCCCACCCATGATCAATGTGCTGTTCACGCCTGTATTGAAGGCCTTTCGCGCGCGCCACCCGCACATCAGCTTGACCCTGCAGGAAGACACGGGCCAGCAGATCGAGCGCAAGGTGGCGGCCGGCGAGCTGGAAATCGGCATGACGGTGTTGCCGGCAGACCCGGAACTGGACCTCGTGGCCGTGGAAGTGGCCAACTACCCGATCTGGGCCCTGGCCGAACCGGGCACGTTCCAAAAAAAACGCACGACACTGCCCTTCAAGGCGCTGGCCGAGCTGCCATTGGTGCTGTTAAAAGATGATTTCGCCCTCACGCGCAGCCTGCGCCAGCATTTCGCGCAAGCGGGCTTCACGCCGACCATCGCCGCGCAGAGCGGTCAATGGGACTGGCTGGTGGCGATGGCCTCGGCAGGCCTGGGTGTGGCGCTGCTGCCGGAACCGTTCATCCACCGCCTGGCCGGCGAACCGTTGGAAGCGGTGCGCCTGGTCGAGCCGGAGGTGGCATGGCAGGTGGCGCATATCTGGAGCGGGCGCTATCTGTCGCATGCGGCGCGCGCCTGGCTCGAGGTGTGCCAAGACGTGCTGGGCACGCAATTCGCGCACTGACAAAAAAAAGGTGGCCGAGGCCACCTTTTCGATTGATCATGACAGCGCAGCTTATTTGGCGGCGTCGTCGTTGTACATGCTGGCGTATTTCCAGCCGAAGTACAAAATGAAGGTGTAGCACACGGCCGGCACGAGGAAGGACAGTTGCAGGTTGATGTGGTCGGCCAGGAAGCCCTGGATGAACGGCACGATGGCGCCGCCGACGATGGCCATGCACAGGATGCCCGATCCTTGTCCCGTTTGCGCACCCAGCTTGTTCAAGGCCATGCTGAAGATGGTCGGGAACATGATGGAATTGAACAGGCCGACGGCGATCAATGCCCACATGGCCGTGTGACCACTGGAGAACACGGCAACGAGGATCAGCGCGATGACGACGGCGGCGTTGAAGGCCAGGGTCTTGCCCGGGCTGACATAGCGCATCACGGCAAAGCCGACGAAGCGGCCCAGCATGGCGCCACCCCAGTAGTAGCTGACGAAATAGGCGGCGTCAGCGTGGCTGAGGCCAGCGATATGGCTCTCGCCCAGGAAGTTGATCAGGAAGCTGCCGATGCTGACTTCACCGCCCACATACAGGAAGATGGCCAGCGCGCCCAGCACCAGGTGGCGGTGCGACCAGATCGAGACCTTGTGGCCATCCTGCGCCAGGCTAGCGGCATCGTCGGCATGCGAAATCTTCGGCAGTTTTGCCAGTGCGAACAGCACCGCCAGTAGCACCAGGGTAGCGGCCAGCACCAGATATGGACCTTGTACGGAGGCCGCTTCCTTGGCGCGGTAGGCCAGTTGCTCGGCCGCCGGCAGCAAGTCGAACTGCTGCACCGTCAGCACGGTGCCCGACAGGATCAGCATGCCGCCCAGCGCCGGCGCCACCGTGGTGCCCAGCGCGTTGAACGCCTGCGTCAGGGTCAAACGGCTCGACGCCGTCTGCGGGTCGCCCAGTTCCGTCACGTAGGGATTGGCCGCCACTTGCAGCACGGTGATGCCGGCCGCCAGGATGAAGAAGGACAGGAGGAACAGCGCATAGCTGCCGGTGGACGCCGGGTAAAACATGGCACAGCCGGCGGCCGCGATCAGCAAGCCCGCGACGACGCCGCGCTGGTAGCCGATCTTCTTGATCAGCATGCCGGCCGGCAGCGAGACGATGGCATAGGCGCCAAAGAAGCAGAACTGCACCAGCATCGCCTGTACATAGGTCAGCGTGTAGATCGAGCGCAGATGGGGAATCAGCACATCGTTGAGCGAGGTCAGCAGTCCCCACATGAAAAACAGCACCGTGACAATGATCAGGGCGCCTGTATTGTTTTGCGTGCCGGCCTGCGCGCGCGATGCACCCAGCCCCTGCTTTACGTGTTCCATACTTTCTCCATTGTTCTATCCAAGATTGTCATGCCCTGCCCTGGCCCACCGCTTGCATGGACACCGCCAGGCAGCGGCAGCGCTCGTGTTTGAAAGCAACATCTTTGCAAGGTCGAGCGCGTAGTAAAACTACCTTGCTGCGAGCGCATTATGCCCGAAAGGCCCCGGATTGCGCAGGTTTCCCATCAATTATTCGATAATTGAATAGCTGACATTCGAAAACAAAAGTAGCCTTATAACTTGAAGTCGCTATACTTATATTGCAGTGCAGCACAACGCGGCACGCCACACTAGGAGTCTGCCATGTCTACCGCATTTAGCTATCACACCACGCAAAACAGCAATATCGTCGCCACCCTGGTTCACGCCGCCAAACGTCTTGGCGCCTGGCTGAACCACAACAGCGACCGCCGCGAACGCGCTTACGAAGAAGCCTACCTGGCCGAATCGACCGACCGTTACGATCTGGAATACCGCATGCGCGAATTGGCCCGTGCCAACCCGCAGCCCAGCTGGATGAGCGGCCTGAGCCGTTAAGAGTGACGCAGTACCCAGCAGTTCATCGCAGCCACTCATCGGCTGTTGCAACATCGGTTGCGCCGTCCCGCTCGCCTTGCGCTTGAGCACAGGATGGGCTACACAGGCGGGATGCGAACGCCCGTTACCATGCTCGCCATCGCCGGCAGCCTGCGCGCCGCCTCACTGAACACCGCCCTGCTGCAAGCTATCATCTTGCCCCAGTGCAATATGAGATCTGCATCTATCGGGGACTCGGCGAATGACCCCTGCTCAATCCCGACGGCCTGCCGACTGTGGCGGCCTTGCGTGTAACGGTGCGCACCATGTCGGCGCGCCTGATCGAGGGGGCCTGCATCAGCCTGCATCAGCCTGCCTCTGCTGAGGTCGGGACTGGATGCCGACGGCATCGCCGCGGACCCGGCATTGCGCCGGGCCTGCCTCGCTATGCTGCGGTGCATCAGGTCATTTTCATGACCCTCTGCACGTTTCACTGTCAATTCATCTAGTTTTACTACGTACTTCTACGGACCGGTCAATGCGGGATCATGCCGGTGAACACGTAGGCCTGCAGCATGGTAATGATGCCGATGATCACGGCAAACAACAGGCTGTGCTTCAAGGTAAAGCGGAACAGGTCCGATTCCTTGCCCACCAGGCCCGTTGCGGCGCAGGCGACGGCGATCGATTGGGGCGAAATCATCTTCGCCGTCACGCCGCCCGTCGTATTGGCCGCCACCAGCAAGGTATCGGAGACGCCGATCTGGTGCGCCGTGGTGTTTTGCAGGGAGCAGAACAAGGCGTTCGAGGACGTGTCGGAACCCGTCAGGAAGACGCCCAGCCATCCCAGGAATGGCGAGAAGAACGGGAAGGCGACGCCACTGCCGGCCAGCAGCAGGGCCAGGGTGGACGACATGCCCGAGTAATTGGCAACGAAGGCAAACGCCAGCACCAGGCCGATCGACAGCACGGGACGGCGCAATTCCACCACGGTTTCCACGAACGCCTTGATGCCATCGCGCGGCTTCATGCGCAGCATCCACATCGACAGCACGGCCGTCAGCAAGATCGCCGTGCCCACGGCCGACAGCAGGTCGAGCTTGAAGACGGCGTCATACGCCTTCGGCACGGTCACGATGGGCATGCTCTTGATCACCAGTTGGTCCAGGTAGGGCACGTGGATCTTGATGACCAGGCTCGATAGCGCGCCGCCAGCGGCAAACAGGGCCTTGAAGCCGGGCAGGCTCCACACGGTGACGATGGCCGTCAGCAGGCCGAACGGCGCCCAGGCGCGCATGGTCTGCGCCGTCGTGTAGGGCGAGGCGGCGCGGTTGCCGCTGCCGCGCACGTCCGCCTTGCCCGCACCACCGCCAAAACCGGACAGCGCGGCCGCGCCGCCGCCGACGGCATGGGCCACTTTCGCATTCTTCGGCTGCCACACCTTCAGGAACAAGGTCAGCGACACCAGGCTGACGAGGGCCGAGGTGATGTCCGGCAGCTCCGGGCCGATGTAATTGGACGTGTAGTACTGGGTCACGGCGAAACTGCCGCCCGTCACCAGCGCGGCCGGCCATACTTCGCGCACGCCGCGAAAGCCATCCATCATGAACACCAGCCAGAACGGCACCAGCAGCGACAGCAGCGGCAACTGGCGGCCCGCCATGGCGCCGATCAGGAACGGGTCGATGCCCGTCACCTGGCCCGCCACGATGATGGGGATGCCCATGGCGCCAAAGGCCACGGGCGCCGTGTTGGCGATCAGGCACAGGCCAGCCGCGTACAACGGGTTGAAGCCCAGACCCACCAGCAAGGCCGAAGTGATCGCCACGGGCGCGCCAAAGCCGGCCGCGCCTTCCAGGAAGGCGCCGAAGGCAAAGCCGATCAGCAGCACCTGCAGGCGCTGGTCGTCCGTGACCGACAGTACGGAAGCGCGGATGATGTCGATCTGCCCCGTCTTGACGACGATTTTATACAGGAAGACGGCCGTGACGATGATCCAGGCGATGGGCCACAAGCCGTACGCGAAGCCGTAGCCGGCCGCCGCCAGCGCCTGCGGCACGGGCATGCCGTAAGCGAAAATCGCCACGGCCAGCGCCAGCGCCAGGGTGACGGCGGCCGCCACGTGGCCCTTGATGCGCAGCGCCGCCAGGGCGATGAAGAAGAAGATGATGGGAACGGCTGCCGCCAGCGACGACAGCCACAAGCTGCCGAGCGGTGTATAAAGTTGGGTCCAGGTTTGCATGTCGGGTCTCCTCCGGTGGATGCGGGTTGAGTGAAAAAACGGCTTTTGATGTCATTGTGTGTAGCGTGTTTTTTGCGGTGCAGCGGTGCTGCCGGGCCTGGCTATTCTTCCTGCCCGCGTGCATTGAGCAAGTCGGCCAGGCTGCGCGGCGCCGGCATCAAGGGCTTGCGGTGCTGCGTCCAGCCCAGTTGCGCGCGCGGCGTCAGCAGCCGCAGCCGCGTGGCGGCCCAGCGGAACAAACGGTAGCTGGCAGGACGCGCAAAGGCGCCGCTCCAGAAGCGCCAGATCAGGCTTTCGCCGCGGCTGAACTTGGCGCCCTGCCCGCGCAGCGGATGCGCAACCTGCTCTGCCGGATTACGGTTGGCTTCCGTGCGCAGGCGCACCAGCAGTTGCGGAATCGGGATGCGCACGGGGCATACCTCGCCGCAGGCGCCGCACAGGCTGGACGCGGTGGCCAGGTCGGCCGTTGCGTCCAGCCCCAGCAAGTGGGGCGAAATGATCTTGCCGATCGGCCCCGGATACGTGGTGCCGTAGGCGTGGCCGCCGATGCGCGTATAGACTGGGCAGTGGTTCATGCAGGCGCCGCAGCGGATGCATTGCAGGGTAGCGCGCAGTTGCTCGTCCGCGTAGGCCTGACTGCGGCCGTTATCGAGCAAGACCAGGTGCACTTCGCGCGGCCCATCTTTTTCACCCGCGCGGCGCGGCCCCGAAATCAGGTTGAAATACGTGGTGATGGCTTGCCCCGTCGCCGAACGCGTCAAGAGGCTGGCCAGCGGGACGATATGTTCCAGCTTGGCCACCACTTTTTCCATGCCCATGATGGCGATGTGCACCTCGGGCACGGACGTCGTCAAACGGCCATTGCCCTCGTTTTCCACCAGCCACAGGGTGCCCGTGTCGGCGGCCGCGAAGTTCACGCCCGACAGGCCGATGTCCGCCTCGACGAAGGCTTGGCGCAAGGCGCGCCGGCCCGTCTGGATCAGACTGTCAACGTCTTCCGTGTAGGGCGCATCAGGAATGTGCTCGGCGAACAGGCCGGCGATGTCCGCCTTGGTCTTGTGGATCGCCGGCATGACGATGTGCGACGGCTTTTCGCCGGCCAGCTGGACGATGTATTCGCCCATGTCCGACTCCAGGCACGTCATGCCGCGCGCTTCCAGGTAGTGATTGAGTTCGATTTCCTCGCTGGCCATCGACTTGCCCTTGATGAAGCGCGTCGCGTGGTTCCTTTCGGCGATGGCGTGGATGATGGCGTTGGCTTGCTCGCCATCCTCGGCCCAGTGCACCTGCACGCCCGCCGCTGTCAGCTTGTCTTCCAGCTGCACCAGCAAATCGGGCAAACGCGCCAGCGCGTGCTGGCGCACGGCTTCGCCGATGTCGCGCAGGCGTTCCAGCTCGTCGCCGTCGGGGAACTGGGCGCTGCGCTTGTCCTGCAAGAAATCCATGGCGCCGCGAAAACTCTGGCGCAGTTTCGGGTCGTCCAGCGCGGCGCGGGCGCGCGCATGGAAGTCCGCCGGCGTGACGAATTGCATGGGCTTGGCGTTCATGGCTGGCCTCCTTCATGGGCTGACAAGTCATCGACGATCAGCACCCACAGCCAGCGCGGACCGTGCGCGCCATACGCCAGGGTTTGTTGGATGTCGGAGGTTTTCGAGGGGCCCGACACCAGCGCCAGGTTGGCCGGCATGCCGTCCGCCCAGCGCTCGGCGCGCGCCGCCGCATGCAAGTCCGCGTGCAGGGTGCTCGCATACACCAGGCAAATGTGCAAGGGCGGCGCCAGCGACACCGTGCGCGGCGTGGCCGCGTCGGGCGCGATGACCAGGGTGCCCGTGGCGGCGATGCCCGAACGGGCGACGGTAAAGCCGGCATCGACGGTATCGAACAATTCGCCCTTCCACTGCGCCAGCGGACGTTCAAAAGACAGCGCTTCCACCTTGGGCGGCAAGGCAGCGCGCAAGGCCTGGCCTTCGGCGCTGCCGGTATCGAGCAGCAAACGGCGCGCGCCGTGCGCAGCCAGGCGCTGCGCCAGCAAGGCGGGCCAGGCATCGCCGCTGACGCAATCGACATCGGCATGCGCGACGCGCAAGGCTGCCTGCATGGCGGCTATCGCACCCAGTGGCGACAGCGGCGCTTGCGCGCGGCGCGCCAGGTAGTGATTGTCGATAGCGACGTCGACGACCTCCACCGCCTCAGGCGCGGACGGCGCCGCGGCGCGCAGACGCCCCAGCATGCGTTCGCGGGCAGTCAATGCCGTACTCATGGCGCACCTCCCGTGCGGCGCCACAAGAAGCTGGCCAGGTGCTCGACGGGCAGCGGCGCGCCCTGGTGCTGCGCGGCGTGGCCGATATTGAGCAGGCAGCCGCAGTCGGCCGAGACGAGCCGGTCGCAGCCCGTGGCGCAGGCGGAGGCGATCTTGTCGCTGACCATGGCGCCGGAAATATCCGGATGTTTCAATGAAAACGTACCGCCGAAGCCGCAGCATTCGGATTCGCGCTGATGCTCGATGCGCGTCACGCCGGGCAAGGCGTCGAGCAGCGCCACGCCATGGACTCGCGTGCCCATCTCGCGGCGCGCGCCGCACGAGGTATGCAGCACCACATGTTCATCGGCCTGCCCGGGGTCGGCCAGGGCCAGGCCGGCCAGGTCGAGTTTCAGCACGCAGACGAGAAATTCGCTCAGTTCATACACGCGCTCGGCGAGTTCCAACGCCTTGGGGCCGGCCACGGGGTCGTCCTGGAACAGCTGCGGCCAGTGGTGGCGCATCATGCCGGCGCAGGAGCCGGACGGCACGATCACGGGCCACGGCTGCGCAAACAGGTCGAGCTGGGCGCGCGCCACGGCACGCGCCTGTTCCGGGTTGCCGCTGCTGTAGGCGGGCTGGCCGCAGCAGCTCTGGCCACGCGGATAATGCACCAGCAAGCCTTCCCGTTCCAGCAGGCGCACCGCGTCGAGTCCCGCCTGCGGCACGAACAGGTCCACCAGGCAAGTGGCGAACAGATACACCTGGAGCGGTGCGGGCGGGTAGCGGCGTGGTGCACGGTTCGGTACGTGAGGCGGCTGGCGCGGGTCTGGCTGCATGCGTGTGTCTCCCGGCGCTCTGTGTGTGGCTGCGGCGCCGCTGTGTGTTGTTAAGAATGACTGGTTCACGCATAATTCCAGCTTCCGCGAGCCACTTCAAATTGCTCGGACCACTTTAAAACAACACCGAAAGACAGCGATGGCGACAGGCATGCAAACGCGGGGCAGGGTCGAAACGGTGATGCGCAGACTGGAGACCGCCCTGCTGGACGGCAGCTTGCCGGCGGGCGCGCAGCTGCTGGCGCTGCAATATGGGGTCTCGCGCAATACCGTGCGCGAAGCGGTGCAGCGGCTGGCGGCACGGGGCCTGGTGCGCAGCCGGCGCGGCGCCGGCGTCTTTGTGACGGATCAATTGCGCACCGGCATGGCTTCGCCATGGAGCCAACTGGTGGCCGACCATCCCGCCCTGCGCGACGACATTCTGGAATTTCGCCGCGTGCTGGAAGGGGCGACGGCCTACTTTGCGGCGCAGCGGGCCAACAGCGGCGAGCGCGCACAAATCATGGCGCTGCTGGCCGAGCTGGAACAGGCACGCGCCAGCGACGACAAGCACGGCGAGGCGCAGGCCGATGCCAGGCTGCATGAAGTCATCGCGCAAGCGTCGCACAACACCATGTTTTTGCACTTGCACACCAGCATTATCGGTATGCTGCGCGAACACATCACCCTCAATGGCACGGGCTTGCGCCAGCAGGACGAGGCGACCTCGCTGCACCTGCTGTCGCAGCACCGCACCCTGTGCGAGGCCATCTGCGCCAGCCAGCCCGAGGAAGCGCGCACGGCCATGCAAGGCCACATCGATTTCGTGCGCGCGCGCGTCACCAGCGACGAATAAGGGCCATTGGTAGGACCAGTGCATGAGCACCATGGCGGCAAAAAACTGCTACCATCGCGCGCCGCCACTTACTTCATCCTCACATGAACGTCCTGAGCCACACTCATCCGCTGGTGCTTCAGCTGGAAAACGACTTGCTGCCCCTGTTCCGCGCCGCCCTGCCGCCACTTGCGGCCGCTGCGCCGCAGGTGCTCGCCTCCGTATTCGCCTTTTCCAGCGGCACGGCCAGCGCTTTCCAGGACTATCATTTCGGCATTTCCTGCCTGCTCGAAGCGGTGTCCGAAGATGCCCCGGAAGAATTCGCCCTGCTGGTCAGCGTCACGGGGCTCGACGCCGGCGCCCAGCTGAGCGCACAGGTCGTCTGGGGCCAGCCATCGGGCCTGGTGGAAATGCAAGCCGAGCTACAGGCTGGCGACCTGCCTGCCCTGCATGCGGCCCTGCCCCGCTTGCTGGCCAGCTTGCAACAGGCAGCCAGCCGTGGCGCGCCGAGAATGTGACAGACGCATGAAAAAGTGCCAGGAAACAACAACTTACGATTTCCGCAACGCAACTTTGTTGACTTCCACTAGCCCTAACCCCTATCCTTTCAGTTACGTTTGGTGAGAATGTGTGCATGTTCCTGTGAGCATGCAGACGGTGTCGCCTTGCTTGCGCAAAGTCCATTCCGCATTTATTTATTGCAACCATCAAGGCAACGTGCCTGGACGGCCGCTGCCAGCAAATACGGAGCTGACTGCCATGCCATCGCACTACCATTTTCCTGCAACATCCTTGCTGGGCTGCGTCTTCTTGCTGGCCGCCCTGCCCGTGCAGGCGCAGACCACGGACAACACTGCCGCCACCTTCAGCGCCAATGCCAGCCTCACCTCGCAATACATTTCGCGCGGTTTTCGCCAGACCTGGGGCAAACCCGCGCTGCAAGCCGGTGCCGACTACGCGCACCCCAGCGGATGGTCGCTGGGGACCTGGCTTTCCACCGTCAGCGACCGCTATATCGAAGACGCCAGCATCGAATGGGACCTGTATGGCGGCTACAGCGGCACGGTGGGCGAGCTGGGCTATAGCGTGCTGGCGTATTACTACAAATATCCGGGTGCGATCTACCGCGCCACGGGCGTCAAGTACGACTATGGCGAACTGTCGCTGGGCCTGAGCTACAAGATGCTGTACGCCAAGTACAACCATACCGTGACGCGGGACTTTTTCGGCATCACGAATGCGCGCGGCACGGGCTATCTGGACGTGGGCGCGAATGTCGACCTGGGCAATGCCTGGACCTTGAATCTGCACGCCGGCAATGGCCGGGTGGCGGGCGCCGGCAATGCCATCTGGAACTGGCGCGACGCCAAGGTCGGCGTCACCAGGGCCTTCGACGGCGGCTGGAGCGCCAGCGCTGCCGTGACGCGCGCCTGGGGTGCGACCGACGCCTACGACCATTACACGCTGGGCATCCCGAATGCTGCCGGCCAGTTCGACACCTCGAACCCCGCCGCGACCACGCTGGTCGTGGCCGTCAGCAAGACGTTCTAGGTGCGCCACGCGCGCCGCCCATGACACCGATATCCTCCCCATCAAGGAACAGCACCATGCAACTTTCTCTCAACAGCAAAATCTGCGTCGCCGCCACCGCGCTCGCCGTCCTCAGCCTGGGCGTCACGGCGGCGGTGATCGGCTACAAGAGCAGCGCCAGCGCCGAGGCGGCCGCTTTGGCACTGGCACACACCTCGGCACGCGAAGTGGCTGGCGCCTTGCAGGCACGCATCGCCAGCAACCTGGCCAGTGTCAGCAGCCTGGCCGGCGCCATGCGCGGCACCAAAAGCGCCAGCCTGCCCCTGCAGCGCGAGCAGATCAATGAACTGACCAAGGCCACCCTGAGCAGTTCGGAAGACTTGCTGGGCGCGGCCGTGACGTGGGAGCCGAACGCGCTCGACGGCAAGGATGCGGAATTTGCCAACCAGAAGCCGCACTACGATGCCAGCGGCCGCTTCATGCCCTACTGGACGCGGGGCGCCGGCGGCAAGTTGCAAGTCGAACCCATCGTCTTCGACCCGAAACCGGGCGCCAACGACTGGTATGACGTGCCCAAGCGCACGGGAAAAACCTTCTTTACGGAACCGTACATCTACCCCGTTGACGGCAAGGATGTACTGATGGCCTCGCTTGTCGCCCCCATCATGATCGAGGGCAGCTTCAAGGGCGTGGCCAGCGCCGACTTCATGCTCACGCGCCTGGCGAAAATCCTGGCCGACCTGAAAGTGATCGAGGGTGGCAAGCTGGCCCTGATCTCGAACGGCGGCCTGTACGCCAGCCATCCCGTGCCTGAACGGCTGGGCAAGAAGGCCGACGACGTACCTGCGGCCGGCCTGGAAAAGGTACGCCAGGGCCAGCCGTATGAGTACGAGGATGGCCAGGGCTACATCCATTTGCTGCAGCCGCTGCAGATCCACCCTGATATCGCGCCCTGGAGCGTGGAATTGAACTTCCCGAAAAGCGTGGCCATCGCCTCGGCGCGCGAGCTGATGATCTACACCCTGATCGTCGCCCTGCTGTGCGCGGCGGCCACGGCCGGCATCCTGATCCTCGTCGTCAACCAGCTGACGCGCCCCCTGCGCACCCTGGGCCGCACCATGACGGACCTGTCCAGCGGCGACGCCGACCTGCGCGTCAAGCTGGAAGTCAAGGGCACCGACGAGCTGGCCATCATCGGCAAGGGTTTTAACCAGTTCGTGGAAAAGATCCACGCCGTGCTGCTGCAAGTGCAGGCCAGCGCCGACAATGTGGCCCGCGCCAGCGCGGAAATTGCACAAGGCAATAACGACCTATCGGCCCGCACGGAGCAGCAAGCCAGCTCGCTGGAAGAGACGGCCGCTTCAGTGGAAGAGCTGACGGGCACGGTCAAGGAAAACGCCGACCATGCGCGCCAGGCCAATCAATTGGCGGCCTCCGCGTCCAGCGTGGCGCAAAAGAGCGGCGAAGTGGTCGGCAAGGTCATCGCCACGATGACGTCGATCAACGACTCGTCGAACAAGATCGTCGACATCATCAGCGTGATTGACGGCATCGCCTTCCAGACGAATATCCTGGCCCTGAACGCGGCCGTGGAAGCGGCGCGCGCGGGCGAACAGGGACGCGGATTTGCCGTCGTCGCAACGGAAGTGCGCAACCTGGCGCAGCGCTCGGCCGCGGCGGCCAAGGAAATCAAGCTGCTGATCGACGATTCCGTGGGCAAGGTGGCCGCCGGCAGCAAGCTCGTCGATGAAGCGGGCGCCACCATGGAGCAGGTAGTCGACAGCGTGCGCAAGGTCACCGCCATCATGGCCGACATCAGCGTCGCCACCACCGAGCAAAGCGACGGCATCGCCCAGGTCAATCAGGCGCTGGCGCAAATGGATGGCGTGACGCAACAAAACGCGGCCCTGGTCGAGGAAGCGGCGGCAGCCGCCGAAAGCCTGCAAGACCAGGCCAGCCATCTGGCCCAGGTGGTCAGCGTCTTCAAGCTGGGCGAGCAGGTGCGCCAGACGACACCCGCAGCAAGCGTGGCAACGCCGCGCGCCGCGCCGCCAAAAACACCCGCGCCAGCCAAGCGCCTGAGCGTCGCCAAGCCGCAAGCAGCGCACGCGCCCGCCAAGGCAGCGCCCGGCGATGACTGGGAAGAATTTTAAGCGGAGTAAGGCGACGCTAACCCGCAAAGATTCCCTCTTTGCGGGCGGCGCAGCAGCATGGTGAGTTTTCGCAGGTTTCCACAGAAAAATATTTCGTATAATCTGGCGCGCCTCTGGCACGCCACTTTGCCGATTATTGGAAACACCTGAAAAAACCCTCACAGTACTTACCTCTTCCACACTGCTGTCCGCTTGCGGCGGTGGCTCTCCCCCTCCTGCCGAACAAGCCGCAGCGCCCCTGTCCGTGTATGCGGGCAGCTGGCAGACTCCGTGCCAGTACAAGGCGCTCGAGACGATGGCCATCACCCGCAAAGCCGATGACAGCCTGGAGATCGCCGACAAGATTGAGCACTTCGAGACCGCAAACTGCTCCGGCGCGCCATTTGCCACCCAAGCCCCACTGTCACATCCACCGTTAGCGATGGCAACACGACCGAGGTGCAGGTTCAACTCAGCCCTGCTGGCGCCACGAACGCCACCCACATTGACAAAATTACCATCAGCAGTCCCGCCTATACGAGCGTCTTCACCGGCAAGGACCTGAGCTATTGCGTCGAACTGGGGCAGCGGGCCTGGTGCATCACTCACCCGGACAAGCCGGGTTTCTGCGCCGCTGAGCGGGGACCGGTCCCCGCCATGACGCAAACGGGTGGCATGTATCTGCAAGGCGACAAGCTGTATCTGCTCGTGTCCACCTGACTGCATATAGTCCTCTTGGGAAAGATATTGATCCAAATCAAGTCGCCGATAGATTCGGTGAGAATTGCCCCCTGTTAATACTCCTATAATCAGGCCGCGTTGACGGCACGCATCGCTGCCGGATGAAAAGGATTCTGAATGAAAAAATTATTGGCAGTATTGGCCGGCTCGGCCGCGACACTCTTGAGCGGCTGCGGTGGCGGTGGTAGTGGCACGACACAACAGCTTGCCGGCGATACCGGCAACGCCTCGCCGCTGGCCGCGTATGTCGGCACATGGCAGTCGGCCTGCGACGATCACGACCGTCAATCGCTGGTCATCGCGCTCAAGAGCGACGGCAGCGGTTCGCTGGAACTGACGCCGACCGGCGAGACCTACTTCAAGGCCGATTGCTCCGGCCCCGTGGTCGCCACAGACAGCATGAGCGCAAAGATCACCGGCAAGCCGGACGGCACTGCCGACATGCTGATCAAGCTGGCGGAAAACGCCGTGGCAACGAGCTTGCGCGTCGACAAGATCACCTCGTCGGTCCCGGCTTATGCCTTCCAGAGGACCGGCGCTAACGTGAAATATGTGCTGCGAGCAAACCAGCAGCAGTGGTGCGTCGAGGTGGATAAAGGTGAATCGTGCCTGTGGGACGAAGGCATGCAAGCTGCACAAAGCATCCCAGGCGGCCTGTCCTTGCGCGGCAACGAACTGTACACGGTGATGCTGGACAAGGGCGTCTATGTGCTGGACATGCACTACGTGAAAAAGTAAGCGCATGATCTGCTGCGGGGCTGCCCGGCCCTGCAGTTGTCGCAGCCGCATCTTCTCGCCCGTCGCTGCTTAGACTCGAGGCCGTTAGCAGGTGTATGTGCAGAATCGAACATACATTGCGAAAATACAAAGCTATTCTGTTAAAAAACAGGAGCTTGCCATGTCGCAGCATACCTTACCCCTGCCCTCCCACGCTGCACTGGATGCCCTGCTGCAGCCGCAGGACCGCGCTTTCCACCCCATCGAAGGCTTACGGCGTCTGCGCGACGCGGGGCTGGACCAATTACCCCTGCCCGGCCACGGCGCCACCCTGCTGCGCTGGCAAATGCTGGCTGCCATTGCCGCCATCGATCTCTCCCTGCTCAAGCTGTATGAGGGCCATACCGATGCGCTGGCCATCCTGGCGGAAATCGACGGTCCCGGCGTGCCGGCCAGCAGCAGCTGGGGTGTCTGGTGCGCGGACATGCCGGACGCGCGCGTGCAGTTGCAGCAGGCGGCCGATGGCCGCTATGTGCTCGATGGCCGCAAGGCTTGGTGCTGCGGGGCGAATGGACTCAGCCATGCCTTGATCAGTTGCTGGAATGAGCACGGCCAGGCTTGCCTGGCCTGCGTGGCCCTGTCGCAGCCGGGAGTGCACGTTACGGATGAAGGCTGGCATGCCGTCGGCATGCTCGCCTGCGCCAGCGTCGATGTGACCTTTTCCGGCGCGCGGGCCTTTCCCGTAGGCGCGCCGGGCGCGTATCTGCAGCGCCCCGGCTTCTGGCATGGCGGCGCCGGCATCGCGGCCGCCTGGTATGGCGCGGCCTGCGCCGTCGCCAGCCACCTGCATGCGCGCGCGCAGCACGCCACCCCCGATCCCGTCCGCCTGGCGCAACTGGGGCAAATCGACTGTGCGCTGCGCGCCGCCAGCGCGCTGCTGCGCGAAGGCGCCGCCGAGATCGACAGGCATCCGCAAAGCGATGCGACAGCCCTGGCGCTGCGCCTGCGCCTGACGGTAGAAGACGCCGCCACTCAAGTCCTGCACCTGGCCACGCGTGCGCTGGGCGCCGGCCCCCTGTGCCGCGATGCCCGCTTCGCGCGCCTGGTGGCCGACCTGCCCGTATTCCTGCGCCAAAGCCATGCCGAACGCGATCAAGCCATGCTGGGCGGCATCGTCGCCGGCGCCGAAGAACATCCCTGGGCGCTTTGACGGCGCGCCAGGAACAGCTGAAAAGGAAGCTGCGTAGGCCTGCCTCCAGCGTGCAGTGCTTAGCGCCTATCCCAGTAGATGAATACATCCTCCGCTGTCGTCCCTCAGAAGCGGGGACTGCGTTGCTCGTCGTCGCGTGGCTCGCCACGCGTCCTCCTCACGCCTTGTCCGCGCTCCTGATGAACTTGCAGCAGAAGACGCTCACTAATGGGATAGGCTCTTAGCGCATCGCCTCCAGCAAACCCGGCGCAAACTCGGCACCGTGCTTGACCTGCGCGGTGGACGCCTTCAGCGTGGCGCCGATCGGTTCCGCGCGGCCAGTCAGGCACAGGCCCAGGAAGTTTTCCGTCACCGCATTGAAGGCGATGTTGTTCACGGGCCGGGCAAAGCCATGCCCTTCGTCGGGGAACAGCACATACGTGACGGGGATATTCTTCGCCGCCATGGCCGCCACGATCTGGTCCGATTCAGCCACGTTGACGCGCGGGTCGTTCGCCCCCTGGCCGATCAGCAGCGGGCGCTGGATATTCTGCGCAAAGTTCAGCGGCGAACGCTCTTTCAGCAGCGCCCTGCCTTCTTCCGTGGTCGGGTCGCCCATGCGTTTGTAGAACTGCTGCTTGCCCGCTTCCCAATACGGCGGAATGGTTTGCAGCAGGGTGAACAGGTTCGACGGGCCGACGATGTCAACGCCGCAGGCAAAGGTCGTCGGCGTGAACGCCATACCGGCCAGGGTGGCATAGCCGCCGTACGAGCCGCCCATGATGGCCACCTTGTCGGCGCTGGTCACGCCGCTCTTTACGGCCCATTGCACGGCATCGAGCAAGTCGTCATGCATCTTGCGGCCCCACTGCAGGTCGCCGGCCGAGATGAATTGCTTGCCGAAGCCCGTCGAACCACGGTAATTCACCGATAGCACCGCATAGCCCCGGTTGGCCAGCCACTGGTGGTAACCGTTGTAGCCATACGTATCGCGCGCCCACGGGCCACCGTGCACCAGCAGCACCATCGGCACCGCCTGCGATGGCACGCCGCCGGCGTTTGCCTTCGACGCCTGCGGCAAGGTGAGGTAAGACACCAGAGTCAGGCCATCGCGCGCCTTGATTTGCTGCGGATACATGGGCACCAGCGGCGCGCCTTCCAGTTCCGGGCGCGTCACGTACAGCCGCGTGAGCTTTTTGGTCTTGCGCTCATACAGCCAGCTCGATGGCGGCGCCGTGACGGCGTCGACGCTCACCAGCCACTTGTCGTCGGCATCCGTGCGCGAAGTCACCGTGAACTGACCCTGGGTGTTTTTCTTCAGGAAGGCCAGGTCGGCCTTCAGGTCGTCCGCCAGCGGCAGGTATTCCTGCCGCAAATAATTGACCGTATAAGCTTGCACCCGCCCCGTGCGCGTGTCGTACAGCGCATCGGCGATATCGGCACGCGGGTCTTGCGCCACCAGCGTGCTCTTGCCGCTGGCCACGTCCTGCGCCAGCAGCGCCGAGGTATTGCGGCCGCGCGAATCGGTCCAGTACAAGGTCTTGCCATCGACCGTGAAGGCCAGCGGCGCCGTGGTCTGCGAGTCTTCCAGGTCGACTTCGACCAGCGGCGTGCTCTCGACCTTGCCCTCCTTCAGGCGGAAATACTGCATGCCGCCATCGGTGCGCGCCTTGCTGGCGATGCGCAAGTTGAGCAGTTCATCGGCCAGGTAGCCACCATAGCCATCGTTCTGCTGCACCAGGGTCAGCTTGCCGCTAGCCAGGTCCAGGCTGTACACATCATGCCAGCGCGCATCGCGGTTATTGACACCGATGAGGATGCGGTCCTTGACCTTGCTGCTGATCTGGACGATCCGCACGCGGGTCTTCTCGAACGGTGTGTAACTGACCTGCTTGCCGCTTGCCACATTTACGCCGTACAGCAGAAAATTCTCATCGCCACCCTTGTCCTGGATGAACAGCAGGGTTTTCGAATCGGGCGACCAGAAGCTGCTGCGGATGGGCCGCACCTTCTCTTCGGTGAGAGGGCGCGCCTGCGCCAGGTCGCTGGCCGGCGCCACCCACACATTGAGCACGCCATCGCGCGGTGCGATCCACGACAGCCACCGTCCATCGGGACTGAGCTTGCCACCGGACTTGCTGGGATTGCCAAACAGTTTGGCCCGCTCGATCAGCGGCGTTTCCTTGACAGGGGCTTGCGCGTGCGCCGGCAGTACGCTGGCGAACAACAGGACAGGCAGGACATAGCGAATCATGGACACCTCATGGTTGATGAATGAAGGGAAACTTCACACGTGCATGTGCCAGTAAATCATAGGCCAAAGCGGTATCGCCAGGTTGATTACAGCGACAGGGGACGGAAATCGGGGGATAGAATGGCGAAAACGGGGACTGACAGGTCAGTCAAGTCACTGACGCGAGCGCGACTAGCAAATGCCACCGGCCTCGCTCGTGCCTGTACGCAGGTCAAGCCCAAGCAGGCACGTGTCGCCGTTTTCCCTGCTGTAGGCGCACAGAAGATGCCCTCGGCGCCATGAATGCCGTGCCCTGCTTGTCAGTGCCGGATGCAGCTTCGTTCGCGCGCCATCGCAGTGGGCTCTGCGGCGAGCACCTTGGCCTGCCAGCGGCGCGAGAAACCGCGCCGGGACTGGCTGATCCCCCCGATCGCATTCTGCCCGGTTTCCTGGACACAGTGATCCAGAGCCTGGCGCAGCATCGTATCGATGCTGGTCAGGGAAACCTGATACTCGTCCGCGACTTCCTGGCGCGTCTTTTCTTCGATCCTCAGGGCAACCAGAACAGAACGGTGCCGATACGGCATGCGCTGCATCGCGCGCTCGACTGCGGCCAGATCGGAGCGGGCCGAAGCAATGAGGTCCGGACCGGGGGCCGGGTCAGTCAGATCCTCGATTGCAGCCTCATCGTCGTGCTGCGAGGAGCGCGTGCCGCGCAGCTGATCCATCGCGACGTTGCAAGCTACCCGGTAGACATAGGCGTTCGGGTTTTGCACGAACACAGGGACGCTCGTGCCCGCCAATCGTAGCCAGGCGTCGTGCAGACAGTCACTGGCCAGGTCGGGACAACCGAGATTGCGCAACAATCGGCGATGCAGGCGGGCGTAGTTCACCGCCAGAAAATCGCCCAGCACGATGCCGTGACCGGTCTCGCTGAATGAGTCTCCGATGATCTCATCGGCAACATTGGACGCCTTCAAGCCATCCAGGGTACTCGGGTTCATGACGGGTATACCTCGGTGTTCTTCCGCAAGCCGCGCAGCCCTGAGAGCAGCGCAACGTCAGCAGCAAAGGGGGAAACAGCGACCTATGCAAAACGAGTGCATGGAGCGCCCCATCCTGCTCCCTGCACGGGCAGGTAACAGGTGGGTCATGCCGCTGCATGCCACTGGCCTAGCGGCCCTGCTGCAACTGACGTCGTTGCTCGGGACTCAAGCGTGCCAGCTGCTTGGCGTCAAAGTCGCGGCCGACGCCAACGAACTGCACCGGATTGGCAGCGTCGTAGGGAACGCCGTGAGATGACTGCAGCCCGGCCCGAGCTGGCGGCGGTGCTTCAATCTCTTTCTCCATCGGCTCATTGCCAAACCCGATCAAGCGCACCGTGAAAATCGACGGCAGGTTTTGACGCGCAGCACTGCGCTCGCGTTGCAGAACGTCCTGCGCGGCGGCCGTCGCCTGCGACGCTGCGGCACTGGCATTGCTCAATGCGCCGACATTCACCGCCGCAATGCTCGGCATGCCCATCGACGCACCCTTGACGGCGATATTGGCCGCATTCACCACTTGCAAGGCCGCCAGATTGACATTGCCCGACACGCGGATACCCGCTTCGCCCGCGTCGATGGTGCCGAGTGGCGCGATCAGGTCGATGTCGCCGGCCGGCACTTCCGGAATCGGTGCCAGCGTGGCGATGCCGGCACCCGTGCTTGGCACGTCGGACGATAGCGTGACGTTGCCCCACTGGTCGTAGACACGCTTGGGCGGCGTGTAGACCACGGTGGTCTTGGCGCCCCGGCCCGCATTGATGTCGCCCTCGCCCGACCAGCCCATGATGGCGCCGCCGAAGGTCGTCATGATGCGGCTCTGGCCCAGCAGGATGCTGCCGCGCGAGTAGATCGCGATGTCGCCTGCCCCCTGGGTGATCACGCCCGAGTCGGACGGCGGTGCCTCGCCCTCGATGCCGTAGACCTGGCGGCCGCCCGGCGTCATGAGCTCGATGTCGCCACCAAACAGCGTGCGTACGAAGCCGCTACGCGGCATGGCGCCGAGCTTGCCGCGGAACATCGTGATGTCGCCGCTGTAGTTGATCGGCGTTCCATCCGCAGCCCCCTTGGGGAACAGCGCCGCGATGGCATGGCGTCCGCGCAGGTAGCTGCCGAAGCGCGCGCCGTCCGCATCGTTGTACTCGCGCCCGCCGGCCTTGAGTTCGGCGAAGTACACCTGGCGCGCAAAGATGCGTTGCTGCGTCGCCGGCAGCGCGTCGAAGAAGGCCTGCGCCTCGCCGGCCGTACCTTTGAAGCCCAGGCCGTGGGCAGGGTCGGCCAGCCAGTTGGCCAGCTCTGCCTCGTAGCTCTTGACGACCTTGCCCGGCTGGTCGGCCAGCGGTCGGCCGGCCTGGGCGCGGTTGCCTTCGCCGAGGTAACGCGCCAGGAAGCCCTTGTAGTCGGGGCCGTGCGCGCCCACGCCGGCCAGCATCGAGATGCTTGCACCGGGCCGGCTATCGCCCGGCACCACCGGGCCAAGGCTGCTCACGCCCGCACGGTCTTCCATCTGAATGTGGCGCCCTGCGGTGATCTCCAGCGTGCCGGGGCCGGCCACGTTAAAACTGCTGTAGACGATGTCGCGACCGGCCGACACTACCGACACGTCGGTCGGGTTGTTGTGCGCGAACAGGTTGCCCGAGCTTTCATAGAGCGCGCCCAAGCTCGTATCAATGCGCAGGGCCTGGCCGATGGGCGTGCCGCTACCGACGATGTCGCGCCCGGCCATCATCCACACCGGCTGCCCGGCCTCGTAATAAGTCTGGCCAGCGCGTGTCGGGTCGTTGGACGCAAAGACGTTGATGCGGCCCGTGGCCACGCCCACCAAGTCGCCGTGCAGGGCATAGAAGCGCACCGGTTCGCTGCCATGTTCGCCGCCTGCCGAAACAGTGTTGGCGCCCAGCGCGAACAATGGCCTGCCATTTTCGATGAGGTTGCCGGCCTGGGCGAGATTACTCACAACTGTGCCGTTCGCCAGCGTGCCCCGGAAAGCCGGATGGAAGGGCGTGGCCATGGCACTCTCGGCCGCGCCCGAGGGGCTCACGGTGTAGCCGCCGCCATGGATCGAATCGCTGGCAAGAAACTCCAGCAAGCTGTTGGCCGATGGCGCGAGCACCAGCGCGCCGGTCGCCTCTGTCGTTCTGTCCGTGGCCATGCTGCCGTAGTAGAGGCTGCCGCTGGCAGCGACCGCGCTCAGGATCGACGGGTAGACGTTCGCCATGTCGGTCGGGAGCGCGCCAAGGTTAGCCATCTGCGGCGTCAGGTCGCCGCCGGCCGAGAACAGGCGGATGGCGGTGTTCGGCGTCCACAGCGTAAACCAGCTGTCGCCGCTGCCCTTGGCCGCGTCCACCATGAAGGGGGTACGGTTCTGAATCACGGCACGCCCCGCATCGTTGGCGTCCGTCACGACCAGGTCGCCGCGCGTGTTCAGCTGGTAGCTCGCATCGCCCGGCATCAGCAGCATGCCGCCCTGCGCCACCGCGCGCCCGGCCGAGAACGGATCTATCGCCCGGGGGTCGCGTTCGGACAGCTGGCCGGTGTACTGCGCATAGCGCAGCGACTGGGTGCCCATCGCGCCGGCTTGCATCTGCACGTCGCCGCGCAGGTTGACGACGGCGCCGTTGAGCACGGCGTTGGTCTGGATGTCGTTCAAGGGATCGAGCGCCAGGGGATTGAGTGCGCCGCCGACGCGCAGGCTCAGATCGCCCCCGCCCGTGAGCGCCAGGCTGCCATCGGCCAGCACGCGGCCGGTGCCGCCCACGGCCAGCACCAGGCCGTCGCTGCGCAGGTTGACCGTGCCGGTGCGAACGGCCTCCCCCCGCTTGGACACAAGGCCCGCGTCGCCGCCCACGTCCACGCGCAGGTCGCCTCCGCCCAGCGTGCCGTAACCGGTGAAACCCAGCAGCGTGTCGGTCGTGCCGCGCGTGGCGTAGCTGCCAAAGTTGATCCACCAGGCCGCAGCCTGATCGTTGCCTCCCCCGAGCGTGCTACCGCTGCCCTGGCGCCACAGCCAGTTGGCGGTGTCGTTGGTCGTCACGCCCTTATCGGCCGGGTTGGGGCGGCCGACGCCGGTCGAGGTGATGGCCTGCGCCGTCTCGCCGGTCAGGTTGCCGCCTGCCTGCAGCGTAAGGTTGCCACCGCCGGCCGGGTACCAGGCGCGCGCCAGGCTCTCTGCCCCGCCATCGACGAACTTCTCGTAACCCTTGTTCTTGTCGCTCAGCACCGTGCCACTGCTGCCCACCACGCGCGGCAGGTTATACGGGTCGCCGGCCTGCGTGACCTGCGACGAAGCGCCGGCCGTATAGATGCCGTAGAGCGAGTTCATGCCCAGGTTGCCGGCCGCGCGCAGGTCCAGGTCGGCGGCGCCGGTGCGCAGCACGCTGAAGCGGGTGCTGCCGGGCAGATACTCATAATACACATTCACGGGCAGCGCCACACAATAGCTGACGCGTGCCGCACACAGCGCTGCGGCAGTCTTGTACGCGCCGTTGGTGGATTTGGCGACAACCGCATCGAGTATCGGCGTATCCGCAAAAGCGGGATTCTTTACCGCATTGGCCCCACTCTGCGACCATTTGAAAGCGTAGACCGGCGTGCAATAGGCCCCGTTCGCCGCGCACAGCGCCGTAGCGGTCTGGTACTTGCCACCCATGAGTTGGCGGGCGACTTCATCGGTGATTTCTACGCCTGCCTTTAAGCCCAGAGCGGTAGCCGCGAGCGATGTCCATGCGAACGCGCCTTTGAACGGCAGCGCCTTGGCAAACAGACCGTAGTGGGTGTCGGCCATGCGCAGCACACCCGCTGCGGGGTTCTGCTGCAACGTGCGCGGGTCGGCCGCAGCGAGGTCGGCGCCGCCCGCCAGTTGCAGCGACCACGACTGCGAGCCTTCCGGCAGCATCGCGGCCACGCCCCACAGCCGGCCCGCGCCGCCAGGACGGAGCTCGACCGACTTGGCGTCGCCCGGCAGCTTGATGTTGGTCGAAGAAGGCAGCAGCGCGCCCACGGGCAAGGCCGTGTCGCCCTGCATCAGGTACTTCGCGCGTACGGCCGGTAGCGCGACGCCCTTGGGCCAGACCAGCGCGTCCAGCGTGGTGGCGCCCGGCAGGCGCGTGCCCGCGTCCAGGCGCGTGCCTTGTGGCAGCGTCATGGTTTCGCCGGCGATGCTGCCGGCCGCGTGAATAATCTGGCCCGAGGCATCGCGCACGTTGGCAGCGAGCACAGTCCCGGCGGGAAGCAGCATCTCCGCCGTCAATGCGCTGGACACGGGGATCAGCGTGCCGGCGGCAAAGTCAACCGACTGTATCGGCAGGTCAAAATTGAGCGCGTTGCCGCCTTCGAACGCCGTGCCATCGGCCAGCACGATGCCGGCACGCGGGATCACCGTGTCGGCGCCGAAGAGATTTTTTCCCGAAAGCAACAGCCAGCCTTTGTCGTCCTGCGTGGCGGGCGGCGGCGCGAAGCCGTCGTTGATGCTGCCATAGATATCGAGGTTGCCGGCCGCGCGGATGCGCAAGTTGCCGACTTCGCCCGAGCCATAGACGCCGGTCTTTTGCGTGTGCGGGTTGACGCTGGCGTAGCGGTAGCCCGACAGGTCCAGATCACCGGACACGACGATGTCCCCGCCAGGGTTGGTTGTGGCATTGCTCACGATCTCGATGCCGGGACGCAGATGGAAGGCGTCGGCATAGGCCGGGTTGCGCAGGCCGGCAAGCTTGCCGGTCATGAGGCTGGCGCGCGCCAGTGCGGCATCGATGAAATCGTTGTTGTGGTCGTGCTTGTCCTTCAGCCAGGTCTGGGTGATCTCCTGGTAGGGTCGTCCGCTGGCGGCCGGCGAGCTGACCAGCGGGGCGTCGTCGTAGCGTTGCATGGCGTTGACCGCGATGGAGCGAGCGCCGCGGATGTCGAGCGCACCGCGCGCGTCGATGGCGATGTCGCCGTAGACCGCCGCGTCAAATGCCCCGTTGATGCCCGGCAAGCCGTTGGCGCCGATGCGCGGCGCCGAGAGTTCGAGCGTGCCGCGTGCGCGGCCGTCGTTCTGCCCCGCTTGCGTACCCAGGGTCGCGGCCGTGCCATGGCGCAGGTCGATGCGTGCGCCGTCGGCCAGCGTCAGCACGCCACCCTGGGTGCTCAGGTCGACGCTGGCGCGGTTGGGCGAATCGATGATCTTGCCGTAGCTGTCCACGCGCAGCAGCGTGCCGTGCGCATCAAGCATGGCCGAGCTCGCCACCGTCAGGGCGTTCTTCGCCGCGAGGTAGATGCGGCCCACGCGCTCGCCACTGGCATCGACGGTGCCGTTGACCGTCAGGCTGCCGTTGTCGACCGATACGTTGACCTCGCCGGCCTTCAGGCCGTCGCCGATGGCGAGGTCGCCCTGTTTGAGCTGGAAGGTGCGCGTGCCGAACACGCCGCCTTCGTTGAGCCGCTGGTTGAGCGATGCGAACTGGCTGTCGAGCGTACCGGATTCGCCCAGGCGCTGCGCGCGAATCTCCACGCCGCCCGCCAGATAGGGCACCAGGGTGCCACCCGCGTCGTAGCGCCCCGTGCTGCCGCCGCGGATCGTGCCCTGCAGGTCGACTACGCCCGCCTGGTCGCCCAGCGCCAGCGCCTTGAGCGTGCCGGCGCGGTTGTTCCGCGCCGAGAGGTCGATCACCGAGCCCACAGCCTGGCGCACATTGCCGGCCAGGCTTTCGAGCGTGACGTCGCCGCCCCAGCTGTACTTGGATACATCGTTGAAATCGATCTTGCGGCCGGCCAGGTCGAGCCGCGCGCGCCCGGTCAGCGTGAGGTCCTTGTCGGCGCTGATCACGAGCTTGCCGCTGGGCAGCGCCAGCGTGGCGTCGACGATCACGTCACGGCCCGCAAGGCGCAGTTCCGCGCCGAGTGCGGCGTCGGCGACCGGCATCATTGCCGGGGCTGTGCTGGTCACGCGCAGATCGCCGCCCGCGGTGATGCGGTTGACCGAGCCCGCCGCGCCTGTCACCAACGGCGCGTCGATGCTGAGGTTGCCGCCGCTGTAGGCATAACCGTTGCCGGCTTCATACGCGCCTTGCGACTGGTAGACCGACAGGCTGCCCTTGTTGTTGGCCGTGATTCGGTCGCTGGCCGTGAGCCGCACATCGGCAAAGCCCAGCGCCAGACGCGCGTCATCGCTGGCGCCCTCGGCTTGCGTGCCTGGGCCATAGCCAAATTCGACGGTTCCTGCCTCGATGGCCAGCGTGCCGCTGCCGGTGCCGGCGCCGCCCGTGACTGCGGCGCCGGGCGCCACGGTCGATCCGGTCCAGATCAGGTGGCCGGTGCGGATGGTCGCCACATCGCCGGCAGCGCCCGCGCCATAGATGGCGGGCGTGCCCAGCACCAGGCGCGCGAGCGTGGATTTTCCGGTGGCCGGGTCGATGGTGTCGAGCGAGGCGCTGCCGAAGAAGCGCAGGCCGCCGCTGGCGTTGAGTTCCAACGTCTCGAGCGCAGGGGCGCCGTACCGCGTGTCGCCGCGCAGCAGGCGGTCGAGCACGCTCTGGTTCAACACCAAGCCGGAAGGCAGCGTGTTGCGCGCGGCCGCGTCGGCCAGCGCCGCGCTGTCGCCGACGTTGATGCCCTGCACCGCCAGCGTGAGGTTGCGCGTGCCGTAGCGCACCGAGTCGTCGAGCACGAAACGGTCGGGCGTGGACAGCGCGATGGTGCCTTCGGAATACAGCTCGGCCTGGCCCGCGCAGGGCGCGACGGTGCATGTGCCGATCTGCAGGCTGCGGTTACCTAGCAAGTCCACGCTCGGCAGACCCGGCAGCATGCTGAGCACGCCGTTGGACACGGCCACCAGATTGCCGGCCGTACCCGCGTAGAAAAATCCATCGGCCGAGTCATAGGCTGCGCGGCCCTTGCCCAGCGTGCGGATCGCCGCGCCCTGCTCGATCACGAGGTGGCTCGCGTTATCGGTGTTGGTGGCATCGGCCAGCAGGAACACCTCGGGTGCCGACAGTACCGCACCCTGGCGCAGCGTGAGGCTGTTCGTGCCCGTGCCGAACATCACGATACGTCCGCCCGGGCCGTAGGTCACGTACTGCAGACCGCCGAGCATGAGCCGCGAGGCACCCATCGCATTGAGCGCATCAGCGTTCAGCGTCACGCCCTCGAAACCGGCGGTGGCCTTCGCGCCACCGCGCACGACCTCGATCTGACTTTCAGGCCCCCCAGATCCAGCAAAAAAAGCCACCGTGCCGCCGTAGCCGCCCTTGGCCGCGTCGAAGCGTCCGATGCCGTCGAAACGGAAGGCATCGACACCGGCGCCGGTGTTCGGCGTGAGGGCCAGCAGCAGCGTGCGCGCGTCCGCCGGTGCCATCGCGCGCGGTACGCCGAGGCGCGCGGCGTCGCTCACGATGAACTGGTTGAACGAAGTCTCGTTGTACTGCGAGTAGGTGCGCAGCACCTCGGCCGGTGTGAGGATCGCCTGGCGGAACAGCATATCGCCGATGGCGGTATGGGCGATGCCGAGCCGCGCGGCGGCCGACCACGAGCCGTTGCGCATCGCGCTGCCGGGCTGCGCCGCGCCCTGGCCGGCGCTGCCGTTGAGCTCGACGCGGAAGGCGCCGGGCATCAGGGCATAAGTGGAAGGCATCAGCGTGTAGGTGCCCGCAGGCAGGCCCGGCACGCCGGCACCCAGCGTGATCTGCTGGCCGATCAGCGGGTCGACCGCGCCACGTTCGCCGCCCACCGGGGCGACCGGGGCTTGCACGCCGGGCACGACGGCATATACCGGGTTGCCCGCGAGACCGGGCAGGCTGAAGCTGCCATCGGCCGCAGTACGCACCAGCGGGTGGTAGCGCGCATCGGTCGAGCCGCCGCGGCCACCGATGAAGCCAAAGCCCTTGAGTTCGCCGCCGCCCGAGAGGTCCAGCACCGCGCCGGGCTGCACATTGGCGCTCGCACCGCCCAGCGTGAGGCCGACCGTCAGTGTCTGGCCGTACGAGCCGGCGCCGCCCACGCCGATCAACTGGACCTGCGTGCCGTCGTAGAGGTAGTTCAAGCCGTCAACCGTGCCGCCATACGGCATCAGCAGGCCGTTGCCACTGACCGAGGTCAGGCTCCCAGGCAGGAAGTCGACCCGCGTGGTGTTTGCGTCGCCGATGCGCAGGCTGCCCAGCGGCACGCGCAGCACGCCGCCCTGCTCGATGGTCGCGGCGCCGAGCGTCAGGCCGCCGAAGGCCGCATAGGGTACCGCCGGCGCGGCTTGACCGTTGCCTTCGATGCGCAGCACGCGATCCGGTGCATAAGTGCCGTCGTGCAGCACACCCGCCTGGATCGAGGCCGAGACGCCAATGGCCGGGTAGATTTGCCCAGCCCGCAGCGTGAGGTCGCCTGGGGTGGCCAGGCTGGTCGTCGGCATGCCGTTGGTCAAGGCCGGCACGTCGGACAGAAAGCGCAAGTCGCCGTCGCTTTGCAGCGTGGTCTGGCCGAAACCGCGCCGCTCCACCCTGATGCTGCCCGGGTTTTCCGGCGTGTCGCTGTCGGACGCTATCGGTATATCGCCGTTGACACCAGACATTCGAACCGACGAGCGCACGTCGATGAGGCCGGCATGCACCGCCAGATGCGCCTCGGAGGGTAGCCAGTCGCCGGTGCCGATGACGCCGAAGCGACCTCGGGTCACGTCCAACGCCAAGCTCTGCGTGATGCCGGCCAGCCGCACGTAGGGCGCTTCCAGCGTGATGTGCGCATCGTTGCGCGCGTTGTTGGCCAGCATCAGCGCGCCGTAGGCCGACAGGCTCTGGCCGAGCCGCAGGCTGGCGTTGTCTTCCAGGCTGATGCCGCCCGCGCTGAGCAGCGCGAGATTATCGAAGCCGCCCCGTGTGACGGTGTCGACGCCCAGCCGACCGTGACCATAGACCAGCATCGCATCGGCCGCGCCGGGGGCCAGTCCAGCCGGCAGGTCCGACGGCCCCTGCAGCCTGCCGACCACCAGGTCGCGGTAGTTGCGCACCGCGTTCTCAGCCAGCGTGTACTGCGCCGGGCCGGAACTCGTGCGCACTTCGGGCGATTCCAGCGCGACTTGCAGCGTGCCGCCGGCCGCGCCCGCGCCGCCCGAGCGGGCCCGCAGTTCGCCGTCGAGGTAGAGGCCGTTGTTCGAGGCCAGCGTGATGCGCCCGCCGCGGCTCGCGACCGCGACCGGGCCGGCATCGCCCATGTCGAGCACGGCGGCGGTGCCCGAGGCATCGAGCATGGCGCCCTCGCGCACAATGATGAAGCCGTTGGCGGCCGTGGCCGAACCGTCGCTTTCCCTGATCTCGCCGCCGATCACGATGCTGCCGCCGTCGCGCACGATGCCGTAGCGCCGGCCCTGCGCATCGAGCCCGGTCGCGGGCGTGGCGGACACGTCGATCACCGCCTGCTCGCTGAGCCAGATCGAGCGGCTGTGCGCCACGTCCACGGCGTGCTCCTGCTCCATGCGCGTGAGGTCGAGGTTCTTCAGCGAAATGCTGCCGCCGTGCGCCTGCAGCCGGCCTTGCAGCGTGAGCTGCCCGACGCTGCGCACGTCGATGGCCTGGCCCGGATCGACCGTGATCTGCGCACCCTGACCGATGACCGCAGCCACGGTCGGCAGGTCGGCCGCCAGGGTCTGCGCCGTGCCCGCCTGCAGGCTCAGACTCGCACCGGCGCGCTGCGTGAGCACGCCCTTGACGGCATCCTCGGTGTAGAGCGGCGGCGTCCAGGTTTGTAGCGCCTTGCCCGCCTCAGCGCCGGTCGCGACATTCTTGGCCTCGGGGGTCACGCGCAACACCGGCATCGTCACCGCGACCTTCGCGCCGTCGGCCACCGTGAGGCCGCGGTCACCGATGAGTTCGTAGCGGCTGAAACCCTTGTCGAAGAAGTTGCCAGCCAGCACCAACGTGCCGGCATCAGCCGCAGCCACCGATTCGTCCGTGACGAGCATGCGCCCGGCCTGCAGGCTCAACGTGCCGCCGCCCGAGGTGCCCCAGCCGCGCAGCGCGCCATCGATCGCCAGCACACCATCACCGCCGGTCTGCGCATTCGCTTGCAGCCGCATGTCGCCGCCCTTGCCGCCTTGCTGCGAGGTGCCGTTGGCCAGCAAGGCCGCGCCCGAGGACACGTCGATGATGCTGCCTTCGTCCAGTTGCACGTCGCCACTGCTGCGTATCGACACGCTGCCGCCGTTGCGCCAGGCCATGTTGCCGGTGCCGGCCGGATCGAGATGCAGCTTGCTCCACAGGCCACGCGTGTCCAGCGTCACGCCCTGAGCCACGGCCACGCCCGCGCGCACGCCTTCGGGCGTGGTGATCTGCGTGGTGTCATCGAGGTAGTTGGTGCTGGCCTGCGCGAGCGTGTCGCCCAGGCGGATGCTGCCGCCGTGCACCGTCAGGTCCGCGTTCACAGCGACCTTCGGGCCGTAGAGCGCGATGTCGCCGCCATTGCCCAGCGTCAGCGCCGAGTCCACCGTGATCGCGTTCGTGGCCGCGATGCGCACCGCGCCCAGCGAGAAGCCGTTGAGCAGCGTGGTGTCCAGGGTCAAGTTATCCTGGCGCGCGGCGGGCAGCGCCGCCGTAAGGTCGAGGCCGGCGGCGATGCGTTCGGCCGTGTCTGTCAACACCACGTCCTTCACGCCTGCAGTGTCGAGCCGGCGGTGCATCAGGCCGCTGTTCTTGTCGTAGAGGGCGCCGTAGCTGCCGATCACCAACTGCCCGCCGCGCGCCACCGCCATCTGCGACTGGTCATACCCGTCGAGTCCGGCCTGCGCCGCCTGCGTCTGGCGGCTTCCCTGGACGGTGTCGCCCGCGATGTCGCCCTCGATCACCGCGCTCTTCGTCCCGATCACCAGCAGGCCGGCATCGCGGCCCACCGTGTAGCCGCTTTCCAGCCGGCGCTGCTGTCCGATCAGCGGGTTGTAGTAATAGCCGGTCGCCTTTTCGCCCCAGCGTTCGTGCTTGTCCTCGTAGCCTTTGTAGACGCCCGTGTAGCGCTGGTCGCCCGGCGCCTTGTTCACGTCGTACAGCCGCCCATCCGCCCCCTTGAGCCAAGTCTGACTGATGAAACCGCTCTGCACATTGAGCGTGCCGCCTGAGAGGTTGATGCTGGAGCCTGCTTGCGTGACCACATCGTTGCCGCCAAAGCTCAGCGTGCCGCCCTGCGCCATCCATTCGCCCACGGTGTGGCCCTGGGTGCCCAGGTAGCCGCCGACCTCCAGCAGGCCGCCCGCGGTGTACCAGCGGTCGGTGGCGTAGCCGTTCGTGCCCTTGGGTACGAACACCAGGCTGCGGCGGTCGATCCACACGTCGTTGCTGTTGAGGGTCTTGCCATCCCGGTTGAGCGGCGCATCGCGCTGTTCGTTGCCCTGGACGTTAACCTTGACGTTGTTCGATTCCATGGCCAGGTTCACGCCCACGGCACCGGAAACGTCGATCCGGGCGCGCTCACGCATTAGGCTGCGCTGGGCTGCATGGATGACGATCTGACCGCCGGTGGCCAAGGTCAGGGAGTCGCTCTGGAAGTCAACCGTGCCGCTGCTGCTGATCTCGATGCGGGACTGGTCGCGGCGGTCGGTGATGGCCACGATGTTCTCGGGCGTCGTGATTGCCGGTCCCCGCAAGCCGTCGCGCTGGCTGTCCAGGGCCGTCTTGCCGTCGTCTTCAATCACCACGGCGGTAATGGCACCCTGGCCGAAGGCAACCTTGCCATCCGCGTCGATGGCGTTGAGGTGCACGGTGCCACGGGTGTTGACGCTGGTGGTGGCCAGTACCACACCGTTTTGCTGGACGTCACGCCCCAGCATGGTCACGTCGCCGTGGCGAGCCTGGATCAGGCCGGTGTTGCCGACCTTGCCCGACAGGCTGTCGGTGTTGAACTGTGCGGTGATCTCGTTGCCGCGCGTGGTCGACGCCTGGTTGCCGTCGGTACCGACGCCCTTCTTGATGATGAAGCTGTCGCCGGCCGCGAGCGCGGTCTGGCCTTTCTGCGTAGCGATGTCCCCCGCGTTGTGCACTTCCTTGCCAAGCAGCAGGACATAGCCGCCGCCTTCGGTGGAAGTCTTCGGGGCCAGTGTGGCGATCCGGGCGCCGGCCTGGATCTCTACCTTGCCCTGGGCGTTGGTGAAGCCGGGCTGGCTGGCGTTGGCGGTGTAGATGCCGTGGGTCTTGAACTGGCCGTCGCCGATCTCGGCGGCGGCGGCGATGAGATTGCGCGTGTTGACCTGGCTGCCGCCATTGAAGACGATGCCGTTGCGGTTAACGATGAGCACCGTGCCATCGGCCTTGATCTGGCCCTGGATCTGCGAGGGGCGTGCGTTCGGATCATTGACGCGGTTGAGGACGGCCCAGTCTTTCTGCTGCCTGAACTCGACCGTGGTGTTGCGCCCGACATTGAAAGTCTCCCAGTTCAGGATGGCCTTGTCGCCGGTCTGCTGAATGGCGACATTGGTGCGACCGTCGACCTGGGAAAGCTCCGGGGCATTCGCATTGTGCCAGCCCGCAGTCAGCGAGTTGGTGTCGATTTTCAGGCCACCCTCGGTCATGCCATCGGGGACGGATGCACCCTTGGCGGCCGCCAGACGGGCGGCGGCCTGGGCCGACTGCTGCGCCGCGATGCCGCGCGCGGCCAGGTTCAGATTGCTGATGGAGCGCTGCAGTTGCTCGTTGGCTTTCTGCTGCTGTCCGAGCGGGCTCGTCAGGTTTGCTGCAGGCAGACCGTTGGGCAGCCGGCCCGTTTGCGACGCCGTGTCCCTGACCCCGCCCTTGTCGGTAAACCATGCCGGACTGAACGTGCGCTGCGCATGGGCCGGCAGCGTTACCGCGCCGGCGACCAGTGTCAGCGCGATGGCCCGCGCCAACGGTACCAGCCTGAATACCCGATCTTGTTTGCGTATCGTTTGATTTTCCTTGCCACTGCGCCCGCGTGTGTTCATGTAAGTTTCCGCCTGGTCATTGAGTCGATGCCGTTCGGCTGCCCGTCTCGCGCCGGCCAACCACATTCATGGTGGCTTTTCGCATCGCAACCGAGTAGCGTCTGCGACAGAAAAAGCCCCTATGTATGGGTGACGAACTGCACCACGCAAATACCGCAAACTTTTTTGAAAATTTTTCCGCAGCCCCGACATACCCTGCGCAAGGTCGCACGAACCCGCAATGCAAACCGATGAAGAAAGCCATTCAGCTCAAGAACAACAATCCCGCCGGCAGCGACCTGGCGTGCAACTGAAAGGATTCCTGCAACTGCCACAGTGCCAGATCCAGCGAGGCCGTGGAAAAGCGCCCGCTGACCGGCTTGTTGCGCACGGCATCGTTCATCAGCACCACGCGACCGGAGCGGTAACGATTGATTTCGTCGAGCACATCGGCCAGAGGTACCTGGTTAAACACCAGCATCCCTTGACGCCAGGCCGAGACTGTTTTCGGGTCAATGCTGGCGATGTCGCCCACCGAACTGGCGCCGTACATCATTTGCTGGCGGGCATACAGTTGACGCGCGCCTGCCGGATGTTGCACGCGGACGGTGCCTTCGATACAGGTGACACAGACCTTGCCATTAAGATGACGCACTTCGACCCGTCCGGATTCGAGCAGGCTGCGGCCAACGCCGGCCACGACAGCAAAGGCCTGCCCTCCATCCCTCACATCGATGGAGGCCTCGCCGATCAGCAGATCCAGGCCAACCAGCTTGCCGCCGTCGGTCTGGCGACGAATGCTGGTGCGCGTATTCAGCATGACATCGACACCCCCGGACAGCGCCAGCGTGCGCAGTTCCCCGGTGGCGGTGCGGTCATCCGCATTCCACTCATCCGGCCCCGGCCACAAGCCCAGCGGCGGATGCACCACGGCCACGCCTGCGACCGCCGCCGCACTGATGGCAGCACCGAGGAAGGCCCGCCGTCCACCCGGCACCAGGCGAGGACGGCATGCGCCCAGCGTCGCGGCTTCCGGCTTGACGCGCAACAACTCGCGGGCCGGGGCCTCAATCGCATCCCAGCGGCGCTTCACGTCGTTGTATGCGGCTTGATGCGAGGGACTCGATTTGACCCAGCGCCTGAACTGCTGTGCATCCACTTCGCGCGCGTCTCCCGAAGTGAGCAGGCGCAACCAGTTCCACGCCTGGGCGTCCAGGTCCGAGGGCGAAGTGGCGTGACTGTTCTTGGGCGGCGGCGTCTTCATCGTGTCATATCCAGCGGCCAGGCGCGGCCGTAAAGCAGGAAACCGGCAGGCTGCTGCGTGTTGCGTGCATATATTTTTTGTTCTCTCATACTGGATGACGAATGGCGTCCCGGAAAACCCGCATTATTTATTCTCCGCCGCCAGATAAGTGTCAAGGCGTTCATGCACGCGCTTCAATTCGTACTCGACCGTCCGCAGCGACACGCCCAGCCGTTGTGCGGCCTCTTTTTGCGTCACGCCTTCCGCATGCACGAGCAGTGCGACGGCCCGACGGCGCTCGGGCATGCGGTCGAGGAGCAGGAACAAAGCATCGAGGTCCGAGCGTATCTCGGCGGTCCGGGCCGGACCAGGTGACGGGTCCACCAGTTCCTCCAGCAATGCATCGATATTATCGCCTGACAGCAGGCGGCTGTGTCGGCGCTGGACATCCACCGCAATATTGATCGCCATCCGGGACAGGTAGGCCCCCGGGTTCTGGATCGGCCCGTGGTCCTCGCTACCCTTCAGCCGCAGCCAGGTGTCGTGCAGCGCATCGCCGGCATCCTCCGCATTGCCCAGCTTTCGTGTCAGGCGCTGCTTGATGGATGCGTAATGCTTACCCAGGTAGTTCAGCAGGAAGAGCTGCGTGCCTTCGGACATGGCTAGCCCGCCCCCTGTTGCCGGTCGCACTGCGGCCCTGCATCCGGGGCATTCGGTGCAACCATCATGGACAAGGGCTGCCGCGCGATCGCCGCTGGCGGCAGGCGGCCGATGTGCACACCGCGCAATGCGTGCAGCAACGAGGCATCGCGGCGGGCATCGCCGCTGCTGCCGAGAAGACGGACACCGCCGATGCGACCATCCGTCTCCAGGTAAAACTGCAGCAAAGAAGTGTAGTTACCCGGCCGGGTTCGTACATCCGAGCACAGCGCCTGCCAAATACGCATCTGGACCAGTCCGGCGTAGCCATCCTCACGGAACAACTCGGCCATGCCATTATGAGCCACTGCGGATGCCGGCACTGCGGATGCCGCACCGGCCTCTTTCAGAATGAATGTCTGCCCCAGACCAGAACTGCGCTTGTCCGCAATCAGCCCCGTACCTTGCAGCAGCATGCGCAATGCTCCTTCGGCCGAGTGAAGGCCGTGTACCGCCGTGGAGGTACGGGCATGAACGAGATCGCTGGGAAACAACGCCGGCTGTCCGGTGGTGTCCGCATACTGGTTCAGCGCCGCATTCAGCGGCTGCGCCGGGATGTTGAAAGCAACGGAAGGCGTACCTGCATCAGCAACGGGATTGACACGTGCAAGGCCCGCGAGCGGCAGATCAGGAGAGGCACCAAGCGCGTCTCCCGCTGATCCGATCACCCCACCCAGCACCCAGAAGAGCGCCATTCCGCTACAGCTCAACACGCCAGCGTACACACGCCCGCAACGGTGCTGCAAGGGCCATGGCAGGAGGGCGGATCGCGTCGGCAAGGTAGGCACACCATTCTGAAAATGTGCATAGTGGCATTCAAATGTGACGGTGTCGTTACATCGATACCCATCCATCCTCGGGCTTGCAGAGAGCAGGAGCACGCGATCACCTTCGTCATTGCTGCGCGCGACATGGATATGCGGTTAAAATTTTACTTTATGCCATTGATGGAGGCACGCTATGGGGCAGCCCGATCTGAACCTGCTGCTCGCGCTGGACGCTCTGCTGGAGGAAGGTAGCGTGGTCGGCGCCGCGCGGCGCATGAACCTGAGCTCGCCTGCGATGAGTCGCACCTTGGGCCGAATCCGCGAAACCTTGGGCGATCCCGTGTTCGTGCAGGCGGGCCGCAAGCTCGTGCCGACGCCCAGGGCATTGGCCATGCGCGAGCAGGTGCGCGCGGCGGTCGAGCAGGCGACGCAGGTGCTGGCACACGGTGCCGAGGTTGACCTGAAACTATTGGAGCGCCGTTTCAACGTGCGAGCCACCGACGAATTCGTGAGTATCCACCTGGGCCGCCTGCTCGATGCAATGGCCACGGACATGCCGCGCGCCATGTTGCGCCTTTCCCCGGAAGAAGACGATGTGGACGGCGAGGCGCTGCGCAGCGGCCGCATCGACCTGTTCATCAGCGCCTCGCGCAAGCTCGGGCCGGAAATCCGCGTGCAGTCGCTGTTTACCACCACCTTTGTTGGCGTCGCTCGCGAGCATCACCCCATTTTCGAGGACGACATCACGCTCGAACGGCTCAGCCGCTGGGAGCACATCAATGTCTCCCGGCGCGGCAAATCCACCGGCCCCATCGACGACGTGCTGGAAGCCCGGGGTCTGCGCCGACATGTGGCTCTGGTTGTCTCCAACCCCTATGCGGCCTTGTTTGCCTTGCAGGATTCCGACCTGCTGCTGCCGCTACCCAAGCATCTCGCGCGCAGTGCGCTCGCTGCAGGGCTGCGCATCCGGTTGTTCGCGCTGCCGGTCCCCGTGGAGACGGTGTTGCTTACCCAGGCGTGGCATCCACGCCTCCAGAGTGACCCTGCGCACCAGTGGTTGCGGCACACCATTAGAAACCTGTGCAACGAAGATGAGGCATCCGCTGCCAAGCGCAGCAAGGCATAGTGCCGGCCCCAGTGAATGAGTGCGTTAAACGCACTCATTGATTCCAATAAAGTCACTTTCCGCAATTAAATACCAGACTTATATTGATATACATTATCAATGCAAGAAAGGTTCACCGTGCGTTACGAGACAGTGCAGTCGGCATCTCCACAGACGCCCGCGCCAACGCATAACCGCCTCCGTGCTGCGCTGGTGCGCTGCTTGGCGCGGCTGGATCTGACAACGGCACGCGCCACCTACGCGCTGCGTTCCATCCTGGCAGCCTGGCTGGCTCTGGTGGTGGCTTATCTGCTCGATTTGCATGCGCCATATGCGGCCGCGTCCACCGTCCTGCTGGTCATCCATCCGGTCCAGGGCGCGGTGATCGGCAAAGGCACCTGGCGTGTGCTTGGCACGCTGGCCGGCATGCTGGCCACCTTCGTGCTGATGAGCGCCTTTGGGCAAATGCCGTGGCTGTTCTTGCTGGGCTTTGGCCTTTGGCTGGGAATGTGTGTAGTGGGAATGGCGCTGTTGCGTCACTTCCGCGCATACGCGGCCACGCTTGCGGGGTACACCGTTGGATTGGCCGCCTATGGCGCGCTCCAGCATCCGGAGCTGACCTTCGAAAACGTGATGGGACGCGGTTCATCCGTGCTGGTTGGCGTGGTTTGCCTGGGGATAGTGTCGGCGCTATTCAGCACCCGTAGTGTACGCAGCCGCCTCGAAGCCCAATTGAGCCGGCTGGCTGCGGCCACCGCTGAGACCCTGGCAACGCAGCACGAGGCCGTCGGCAATGATGCGCATGCTACTCCCACGCGGATGGACACGGCCAGACGCAATCTCATTGTCGAGGTATATGGCGTGGACGATCTGCTGGCGCTAGGCAAGGCAGAGTCGGAGGATCTGGCGCAACGCGCCATGGCCGTGCGGCATGCGATGGCCTCCCTGTTTGCCGCATTGGTCGGCGGCACGCCGCCTCTGCCATCAGACAGTGACAGCATGCGTGCGCTGCGCACCTTGCAGCCGGCGCTGGAGCAGGCCTGGCGTGACGCCGGGCTGGCTGTTGCACGCGGTCCGCAGGGAATCGCACAGGCGATGCAGCGGCTGGGTGAAGCCCGCATACGCCTGATTGCAACGCTGGCCGGGACATCGTTGGCCCAGCCTGCCGAACAGGCCGCACTGCTGATCAGCGGCGACAGGCTGCTTGAACAAATCGACGACTATCTGGCGGCATTGGACGGCATCGGCGCGATGTATCGCCCCCGCCCGCAAGCAAAACAGCCCTCCGTGCCGTTCTACCGAGATACGACCGCAGCGATACAGAACGGATTGCGTGCGATGCTGACCGTGGTGCTGGGCGGCGCCTTCTGGATCGCCACCGGCTGGCCACACGGCAACATGATGCTGGCAGGGCTGGCCGCCGCCTGCGCGCTGCTGGCGACGGCGCCCAATCCCGCCGCCGGCGCCATCGAATTCATCAAAGGCACGGTGGCGGCCGTGTTGATGGCATTCCTCTGCGCTTTCTGTGTACTGCCACATATCGAGGGCCTGCCGCTGCTGCTATTGGTGTTGGGCCTGTTCTGGCTACCGGGCATCTATGCAAGCAGTTTTCCCAAGTACGGCTTGGCAGGTGTGGCCTATCTGATCGGCTTTAATACGCTGGCGGCTACAGCCAATCCCATGCGCTATGATTTCACGGTGTTCTTGAACGCGTCGGTGGCGTGGATACTGGCCACGCTCTTCACATTGCTCGGTTATCGGCTATTGTTGCCGCGCAATCTGACGCGGGACGCTGACCGGCTACGCCTTCGCATCCGCAACGATGCGCTGGCCGTACTGCGGGGCAGGCGGGCGGATCGCCGTATCTGGCAATTGCGTCAGCAGCACCGCATGGCGCAACTCGGCGCCTTGCTCAAGATGCAGCCCGCCGCAATGGATCGTGCCCTCGGCGATGCACTTGCCAGCCTGCACCTGGGGCGCGAGCTGCTGCGTATGCGGGAGTGGCTGCAGCGCGCGCCACGCATGTCACCGCTGCACCTGCCCGTGACAAGCGTCTTGCAAAGGATGGCTCGCCGCGCGGACGACCCACGCATGGCTGCTCGCCACGCATCCCGAGCAGCCAGCTCCCTGACGCGGGTGCTTGCCAAGGACGAGGCATTGCTGGCCGACCGCCAACGCCTGAGCGCTGCACTGCTCGATGTCGCTGCATTGCTCGAAGGCCATGCGGTGTATTTCTCTCACCCGTCTCGGAGGCATTCCCATGCTCAGTGAGGTGGCCGTGGCCGGCATTTACCTGCCGCCGTTTTTTGTCTATGCCTGCGTCGCGTTGCCGCTGTTCCTGGGCCTGCGTTTCCTGCTGGCACGTAGCGGAGTGCTGCGCTGGGTCTGGCATCCGGCGCTGTTCGAGTTCGCTCTTTCCCTTTGCCTGGTTTCCATACTGATTCTCTATGTCTAAAATTACGTCCTTATTCAAGCCTGCCGCGAAAGCGACCCTGACTCTGGCGGCGGTCGTCGCTGCGGCGATGCTGGTGAGCGCCCTTTGGCGTGCCTACGTGCTCGCCCCCTGGACCCGCGACGGCCGCGTGAGCGCGCAGGTCGTGCGCATCGCGCCGGAGATATCGGGGACCGTGGCCGAGGTCGCCGTCACCGATGACCAATATGTAAAACGGGGCGAAGTGCTGTATCGCATCGACCCTGCGCGTTTCCAACTCGCCATCGCACAGGCCGAGGCGCAACTGGCGGTGGCCAGCGCAACACTGCGGCAGAAGATCGAGGATGCCAAGCGACGCCGGGGCATGGAGGATCTTGTGCCCGGCGAAGACATCCAGCGGGCAAACCAGGCCGTTGCCATTGCACAAGCAGAACAGCGCCATTCCCAAGTCGCCCTGGACATGGCGCGACTGGACCTTGAACGTGCGGTCCTGCGTGCCCCGACGGATGGCTACGTGACGCACCTTCGCTTGAACCGGGGCGCCTACGCCGTGGTGGGTCAACCCAACATGGCGCTGCTCGATGCGCACAGCTTCTGGATCACGGGCTATTTCGAGGAGACCAAGCTGCATGGCATCCGTCCTGGCGCCCCGGCGCAAATCAGGCTCATGGGCTTTGACGATCTGATCCAGGGCCGCGTGGCCAGCATCGGACGCGGCATCACCGATCCCAACCAGCAGGCCGACGCCCAGGGCCTGCCGAGCGTCGAGCCGAGCTTCAGTTGGATTCGTCTGGCACAGCGCATTCCCGTGCGAGTCGAATTCGACCAGGTGCCCGCGAGCATCGTCTTGGCTGCCGGCATGACAGGCAGCATCGAGATCGGCCAGCCAGGGCGCGACGCACCGCCCAAAGGGCGGTTGACGACGCTACTGCACCGTTGGATGTGAGGACTTTCCATGCGCACTTTCCCGACGCCTCACCGAACGGTCCTTCGCGGCTCAGTACTGTCCATTCTTCTGCTCGCTTGCCTATCCGCTTGCACGACAGTCGGCCCGAACTATCATCCACCACAAGCTGATCTTCCAACGGCTTGGCACGAACCGCACCCGGGGTTCTCAGCGGCAGAACGGGAGAGCCTTCAAACCTGGTGGCGCACCTTCAATGATCCGATGCTGGACCAATTGCTTGCTCTGGCGTTGGCCAACAACCAGGATCTCGGTATTGCTCTTGCGCGATTGCAGCAGGCGCGCGCCGAGCGCATGCAGATTGCTGCCGGCTTGGGGCCGAGCGTTTCGGTTGGCGGCGTGGGTGAAAGCTCGCGCTCCAGCAGGCGGCTGGACGGATCGCCCGGCGGCCATTCGCGCACCTGGCGCGCAGGATTTGACGCGAGTTGGGAATTGGATCTATTTGGCGGCACGCGGCGCGCCGTCGAAGCGGCCGATGCCGGCGTCGAGGCCTTGGCCGACGACCGTCGGGCTTTACAGGTGAGTTTGCTGGCTGAACTGGCGACCAGCTACGCCGAACTGCGTACAGCGCAAGCACGCCTGGCCATCACGCGCGACAACATCAGCAATCTGCTTGAAGGCGAGAGCCTGGCCGGGCGAGCATTGCAACGCGGTCTGGGCACCACCGCAGAAGTGATGCAGGCAAGGGCCGAGCGCGAAGCTGCCGAAGCGCAGCCGCCGCTGCTGGAAGCCGACATTGCGCGCTTGAGCCATGCCATCGGCGTGTTGGCCGGTGGCTTCCCTGGCGATTGGCGTGCCGCGTTGGCAGAGCCTACGCCAGCCCTGCCCGTCGCACCCGCGCTGCCGCTGGCATTGCCCTCGGAAGTGATACGCCAGCGTCCCGACCTGCAGGCGGATGAACGCCGTTTGGCGGCCGCCACGGCGCAGATCGGGGTGGCCGACGCCGCACGGTTCCCGAGGTTCAGCATTCCCTTGAGCATAGGCGCCACCGCCAGTCTGATCCATGACCTTTTCTCAGGTGCGAGCTTGGCGTGGTCGGCGGGAATGCAAGCCAGCCAGACGCTCTATGACGGTGGTCGCGCACGGGCCGGCATCACGGCCGCGCAGGCCGGTGCCGACGCAGCAAAACTGGTGTATGAGCGCGACGTGCGATTGGCCTTGCGTGACGTCGAGGATGCCTTGACCGGATTGAACAGCGAACGTCAGCGGCAAGTATCACTGGCTGCAGCGGTCAATGACAGCCAGATGGCGCGCGATCGCGCGACCCGGCTCTACCGCGCTGGCCTGAGTGCCTATCTGCCGGTACTCATCGCCCAGCGCACGCTCAATCAGGCCCGTGATGCGTTGGCGCTAAGTCAATGGGGCGAAGTGCGCGGCGCCATTTCGCTTTACAAGGCATTGGGCGCGGGCTGGCAGGAAGATTCCCTTGCACAGGACGCGAAAAGTCCGGACCTACCTGAAAAGGCGGTTGGCTTGTGAATGCCTTTTTTTTCTAAAAGTGACCCGTCCCGTAACAATTTCACACTTTTTTGATGCAGAGAAAGACTGCCAGATGAAGCAATGGTTACTGTTTCCGCATCAGCATCGTGTTGACCTTGCCGGGGCTGCTGATCACCCGGGCCATGCACCTGGCTGGTCAGCACGTCACGCAGTCGGACTGCGCCGATCGCGCCGCGTGCCGCCTCCGGCCAATAGCGTGAGACGAGATCGTCGATGCTGTATATCAGCCCCCGGTCGATGGCGAAGCCGGCCAGCAGCGCGGTGACGCTTTTGCCGAGTTGGCGCTAGCGTTGCCGATTCAGCTGTCCGGGCTGCGGTGGGCCTTGCGCCCCCCGATCAACAGCAGGTCTCGGGCGCCATCCTGCGTCAGTTCGATGATGTCGCCGGTCTCGGGGGACACCAGGCTGGTTTGGCCGGTCGGCACCAGCCGGGTGGCGCCGATGTCCGGCATCACCATCGTCCAGTCCTTGCCGTCGAAGCGCAGTTCGTAGCGGTTGGCGAAACGGCCCTCGAAGTTGTCGAGCTGGTAGATGCCGACGTGGCGCGTGGCCGTTGCAAGGTCCAGCGGCGCCGTCTGGGCCAGGCGAGGTTTGAAGTCCGGCCAGTCGTAGGCGGACGCCACCGCCTTGACGATCTCGCCGCCAAGATAGCTGCCGTTGTCGCCGTCGGTCATTACGACTACGCCGTTGCCGCTGTCGAGATACATCGCGTAAGTGCTCTTGAAGCCGGTGTTGCCGCCGGAATGCATGAAGCGTTTATGCTCGCCATCGCCGACCACGAAGAAGCCCTGCGCATAATTGTTCAGCGCCGGCGTCAGCAGATCGCGCGCCTTGGTCGCGCTCAAAAAGGCCGTGCCGATTTTCCACGACCGCTGGACACCGATGGCGAAGCGCGCCAGGTCGCTGGCCGTGGTCCACAGGCCGGCGGCCGCCAGTTCGGGATAGACGAAGGCCCCGCCTTCGACTTCGCTGCCGTCGGCGTAGTGGCCGCGCGCGCGGTTGTGTTCTGCCGCCGGCAATGGCTGCGCGAATGTGCTGCGCCGCATCCGCAGCGGCTGCAGTACTTGCTGGCGCATCAACTCTGCAAAAGGCGTGCGCAGACATTGCTGCATGGCGACTTGGGCGATGGTGTAGCCGCCGCCGGAATACGCATGGGCCGCGCCCGGGATGGTCTGGATGACGACCGCTGGCGTGAGCGACGGCGACTCGCCCTCGATTACCTGAAGGTCCGTAGGGATCGCTTGCGACGGTGGATAGCCGGGGAAGCCGGACACGGTCGCCCCGGCGGTGTGGTTGAGCAAATTGCGCAAGGTCACCGGATGCTCGGGGCTTTGCAGTCCGGCGGGCAGGGTCCACGGCCGCAGGCAGGCATCCACCGGACTATCGAGCTGGAGCTTGTTGCTGCCCGCCAGCCGCTGCGCCAGCGCGCCGGTCACGCCTTTGCTGATGGACGCAGCCTGATACAGCGTGTCGGTGTCGGCCGCAGGTGCGGACGGTTGCCGGTAGACGCCGGCCCAAGCGATCTTGCCGTCGCGGATGACCGCCACGCTGACGCTGGAGACCCTATAGCGGCGCAGGCGCTGCTCGATATCGAAGGTCTGCGCCGGCTCGCCTGCGATGTCCACCCGCTGCCGCAGCCCGCCGGCGATACGCGCGGCCATATCGGACTCGCCCGCGTGGGCGGGGCCGCTACATGCCGCCACCCCCAATAAGGCTCCCAGGCGTAGCGCGCGGCCTGAAGCATGGACTGGCAATAGCCATAGACGAATGCGCATAAGTTTCCCTTTCATTCATTGAATGGGCTAATCTTATCGAGCGTTGTCCGAGGCTCCCTGGATTTGCGACGAACGGAGGAAAGCTTGGTCTAGGCCGTTTGTTTTCACCAAAATCTCTACGCGGCGCTAGCATTGCCAACAAAAACAGCGGAGTCAGTGCCGACAAAAGCGGGGAGAAGCAGCCGGGGTCACAGCAGCAGACTGCCATGTTGCTCGCCCTGGATCGAATGGTAGGGGGGCGCCGCAACCAATATCGCCGATCACCCGGTCAACCGGGTCGACGATGGCCGATGACAGCAGCATTCGCTTGTTCAACGTAATCGATGATTTCAGCCGGGAAGGTCCTGGTGTTAAAGTCGATTTCTCATTGCCGTCCGAGAACGTCATCCGTCCATCGACAGGATCATCGAATGAAGCGGTAAGTTCCGGAATATTCGCCGCGATAATCGCCCTGAGTACATCCGAGCCATGACGCTGGCTTAGGCCACCGAGCACGGAATACGCATCGTTTTCATCTAGCTAGGGCAACCGCAGCAGAACGCCTATATTAAATGCGACTGAAACGCTCCATGCAATCCAGGATTTTGTAACCCGCTGGATGTGGACTTACAATCACGCCCGACCCACTAGAGCATTTGGCGACATCACCCCAAAACAGACGCACGCCCTGGCTAGCACGCCACCGGGAAAAAATCGTCAGCAGGAAAAACCTGTTTCAATCCATACCAAATGATTGCAAACAAGCCCATGTTTTCGTAGGGGCAAATGCAGGGGCAAAAACTCCCACCCAAGAAAAAGGCCACTCCGAAGAGTGGCCTAAGTCCTTGATTCTTTTGGTCGGGACGGGAAGATTCGAACTTCCGACCCCATGCACCCCATGTGACCCTGAATGATTATACATGAGTCCGTATCGATCCAATGATATGGAAAATACCCCTATTAAATCAGCAACATACGAAATATATTAGTCCGCATCTGATCACTCGGGTACACTTCAATCCGGGGATTTCCCGGACACCTGCCGGACACGGAGCGTATATAGTGGGAAAATTGACTGTTCGGAGCATTGATGGCGCGAAGCCAAAAGAGAAACCATACAAGCTTATGGATGGCGACGGCCTGCAGTTACGCGTGGCGGTTGATGGCGTGAAGACCTGGCTTGTTCGGTATGTGATAACAGGCACTGAGCGTCAATACCGCCTGCCTAAGTTGTATCGTGGCGTGGCCGGCCCCGGCTATTGCTCGCTGCAGGAGGCTCGCGATGAGGCGGCGAAGATCCGTGCACTCGCCCGCCAAGGCATCGACTATGCGGTCCAGTTGGAGGAGCGGCGCGCCGCCATCGAGCAGGCCAAGGCCGAGGCGGCCGCTGCGCAGTCCGCAGCGGAAGCCATCAGCAAGGCCTCGGCCCTTACGGTACAAGATATGTTCGATGCTTGGATAACCGACGGCGTGCGCCGCAAGGATGGCAACGCCATGCTCAAGCGCATGTTCGCCACCGACGTGCTGCCGGCAATAGGCGCCGTGGCCATCAAGGACGTGACCGAGCACCACTTGCGCGCCGTGTTGCGCGCCATGGTCGAGCGAGGCGTCAACAGGTCGGCCGTAATGCAGCGGAACAGCCTGACGCAAATGTTCGCCTGGGCCCGCAAGCGGCAGCCGTGGCGCAAGCTACTGGTCGACGGCGACCCGATGGAGCTGATCGAGATCGAGAAGATCGTAAGCCCCGACTATGACCTCGACAATATGCGGGACCGCATCCTGTCTGCCGACGAGATTCGCGAGCTGCACACCATCATAGCCAGGATGCACACGGATTACGACGCCGCGCCAAACAAGCGCATCGTGCAGCAGCCCCTGGAGGCGACGACCGAGCGCGCCATCTGGATCATGCTGTCGACCATGTGCCGCGTCGGCGAGACAGCGAAGGCGCGCTGGGAGCACGTCGACCTCACCGCCGGCACCTGGTTCATCCCGAAAGAGAACGTCAAGGACAACGTAGCCGACCTGACCGTCTACCTGTCGGCGTTCGCGCTGGACCAGTTCCAGCAGTTGCACGCGCGCACTGGCCAAAGCGCCTGGTGCTTCCCGGCCCGGAATAATGAAGCCAGCATCGAGGGCAAGTCGATCAGCAAGCAGGTCGGCGACCGCCAGTCGATGTTCAAGAAGAACAAGGACGGCACGCCGCGCGCGCCACTGAAGAATCGACGCAGCGACGACACCCTGGTGCTGGCTGGTGGCAAGAATGGCGCCTGGACGCCGCACGATTTACGCCGCACAGGCGCAACGATGATGCAGGCACTGGGCATTTCTCTTGAGCTGATCGACCGCTGCCAAAACCATGTGCTGCCGGGTAGCAAGGTGCGGCGGCATTACATGCTGCATGACTACGCGGACGAGAAGCGGGCGGCTTGGGCGGCGCTTGGAGAAAGACTATCAAATGCGTTGATGTAAAATATGTATTAATTACAACAATGAGAAGGAGTGCTATGCCGATTATCGCTTCAAGCGGGAACGAAATCGCCGTTTTCCCTTTTAAAAAATACGACATTGTGAGCGATCAGTACATTGTGTCGCGCCGATATGCCACTGCGGCACTGATTGATCACATTCACGGCGTGCGGTGCGGCCCATCAATTACCGTACCCAGTGATGCGGTAGACGGAGATGGACTCACGGAACTTGACTACAAGCCAACTTAACGACAACCTGCAATCACCGCCTCCAGCCTGCCCTCATAGGCACGCCCACGCGGCCAATCCCGCGCCAGCACCAGAACGATCTCGCCATCAGTCGCCGTCGACGGCAACTTGTCGAACTCGTAAGCCGGGGGCTGTGGCACCACCTTTACACATGGTGTAAAGACGGGAACTTCGACCAGCTGCGGCGCCAGCGGAGCGCAGCCGCAGCCGCCCAGCAGCACCGCCAGAATAATTTTTGGAATTATTTGTCGCGCCATCTGGTGTTTCATCGCAGGCCCTCCAGCATCTGCCTAACGGCCGGCATGGCCTCGTCGCAGGTCGCGGCGCGCGCACCCGCGATCTTCGCCAGAGCCGCGTCATACTTCTTGCCCTTGGCAGCGACCGCCGCCTGTGCCGCCGCGCCGCGCTCTTGCGCCGCCAGCGTGGCCGCAGCCATTCCATCGATGGCGCGGTTTTGCTCGCTGATCGAAGCGCGCAGCGCAGCGCTGACGCCCTGCTCCTGCACCAGCGAAGCGCGCGCGGCATCACGATCACCAGCGGCCAGCCACCAGCCCGTGCTGGTGGAGCTGGCCACCACCACCAGCACGGCAGCCAGCAGGAT